>JAYGFS010000193.1:0-2174 GCA_046581765.1 Verrucomicrobiota bacterium | reverse complement strand
ACGCTGAAGTCCCGCAGGCGGTCCTGGCAGCAGCCGTCGTTGCGCTGGTGCAGGCGGATGATCCCGATGCCGCGAGAGGAACCGAGGTCAACGGTGACAAAGGCTTCGCTCCCGCTGATACCGAAGACGTTTCCGGCCGTGGTTTCCGCGGCATCGAGCAGGCGGGCATCGTCGTTTCCGCCGTGGTCATTGACGAAATTTGCCGTCGCGTTCTTCTCGAAAATGGAGGCACCCGCGCTCCCCACGGCCAGGTCTGTCGCCGGGTTCAGGCTGCCCGCGCCACCGGCATGGTTGACGGCGGGGCTCACCCCGGGGAGGAACACCTCCAGCTCGCCGATATGGAGCGGCCGCGTGACCGTCCCGTTGTTGATGACCTGGACGAAGCGCGCGACGGCCGTGGCCGGGTCCGGGGCCAGGGTCAACTGGCCGCCATTGAGCTGGATGTCCGCAAGGCCCAGGCCGTGTCCACCGGTCTGGATGAGGATACCGCCTGCCTGCACCGTCCAGGTGCCGGTGAGCAGGCTGGCCGGGTTTGCCGGGTGGGAAGGCCGCAGGGTGCCCCCCTCGACGGTGCCGCTGAAGGCGAAGGAGGAAAGCTGGGCGGAGAGCTCATTCGTGCCGGTGGCCGTGGCCTGCTGGTGCAGGGTGTCGGTGCCCAGGGGGCCGTTGAGCAGGGTGAAGCTGCCGTCCCCGTCAAAGCGGATTTCGCCCACGAAGCGGGCGCCGCCCAGGTCGACCTGGCCGGTGCCGGTCCCGAGCTCGGTGCGGAAGATGGCGATGTCATTGGCATCGGGAAAACCCGCGTCGTCCACCCAGTTCGCCGCCTGGGTAAAGCTGCTGCCGTCACCCCCGCCGTCCCAGACGTAGCTGGTGACTGCGCCCCCCACGTTCAGGGTGATGGTGACAGTGGCTGCGGGGCTGACACCGGCGTTGCCGTCGCTGAGCACGACCTCCACCACCCGGCTGCCGGGCGTGGGCGTTGCGCTGAGGTTCTCGTAGTGGACGGCCCCGAGCAGGGCGGAGACCAGGGTCATCGTCGCGTTGGTGTTGAAGGTGACGAGCAGCGGATTTCCCGCACTGCCCCCGCTGACGGAGCCGATGCCGGTGCCCCCGGAGATGGTCAGCGAATCCTCCGCGGGTACGCCGCCCAGTGCGATGTCCACGCTCAGGTTGCCCCCGTTCCAGCCCGCCGGGCCCTCGAGCGGATCCACCGCGCTGGCCACGGTGCCCTGGTCGATGGGCAGCGGTCCCGAGCCGGGTGTAAACACCAGGTTGTCGCCGTCGAGGTCATGGATTTCCGGTGGCAAGTTGGGGTTGCCGAAAAATTCAACCTCGCTCAAGGCGAAATTTCCGCCGCCGGTGGAATGGGTGGCCATGCGGAAGTAACTGAAGCCCTGGTCCGTAACCAGGAAGGTGTCACCGTCGGCCGCGCTGAATCGAATGGTCTGGTTGCGGTTGTTTCCCCAAATCGAGGCCCCCGGGTTATCCCGGCGAAAGAGGGTGGTGAAGGTGGTCCCGTCGTTCGATCCCTGGATTTCCCACACCCGGGGGTCCCGGGCCGGGGTATCGTTTGACGAGGTGAGGGTGAACGCGGTGAGCAGGTGCGGGGCGAGCAGGATACGCGCGGTGACCGTGTTGGAGACCGGGCCGCAGCACCACTTGTTCACGCCGCCGCCGGCCAGGTTGTCGAACACGTTGAACGCGGACTCCCCGTTGTTAAAGGCGGGGTTGCTGCTGGCGAAAAATTCGGCGTCAAAGCCCCCGAAGGCTCCCGGGGGATTGTAGTTGGCCTCGACCCCGTCGTTCCCCCGGTCGGTGAGGTCGTCGCCGACCAGGCCGCCGAGGACGGTAAAGGCTTCCGCCCGGGGAGGGGCATAGGATGAAAGGAGGGCACCGAGCAGGATGTAGATAGCGAATCGAGACATAATTATTCCTTCTTCATGACATGAAGGGAACGCAGGATCGCCGATGCCCGGCAAGGGGCCGCCCGCATCGTATACCCGGTTCCCTGGGACCTTTTTCAGCTTAGTGGATCCGCGCTTCCAGGGAAAGGTGAAATCGGCGGCCCGGGGAAATTACTTCTTCTTTTGGGGCTTTTTACCACCGATATACGGGTCGAAGACCTCGCCCGCCCCGCGTGCGCGCGGGTCAAGGGATAATCACCGTGACCGGTA
>JAYGFS010000621.1:0-14806 GCA_046581765.1 Verrucomicrobiota bacterium | reverse complement strand
AGAATAGCCCCTTTTACAAATATTCATCCAGCCGCCAGCGGAAAGCCCCGGGCAAACCGCCCGGGCCGGGCGGCAAAAGGCTTGCCAAGCAGTGCCGGGGCGTGTTTAGAAAAAGGGTCGGAATCGTTGGGGAACCGCATGCTCGCATATACAATCGGACAATGGATCATCTTGCTCCTGGTCGCGCTGTTTTTCTTCAGCAGCGGGGCCTGGTTTGGCCGCACCCGGAAGGAGGCCATACACAAGCTCGGCGGCGAGGAAGATGAGGCCCTAAAAAAAAAGCCTGAGCCGGACGAGCCTGCCGCGGACGCCGAAGGCCCGGAGAGCCGGCCGGATCCGGTAGAGCCACAGCCCGAAGCGGTGCCCGAGCCGGAATCGGAGCCCCCAAGGGATCCGGTTTCCGCAGCCCCGCCTGCGTCGAGTGAAGCGGAGGTGGAGGGCGCGCACGCAACGCATATCGCTCCGGTCAAGAAATCGGCAACGAAAACGAAATCCACCCCCGCCAAGAAACCGGCCCGGCGGAAGAAGCCTGCTCCAAAGAAGACCTCCGCGAAAACGACGCCGGCCAAGAAGGCTTCCTCGGCTTCATCCAAGCCCAGCGCCAACACGCATCGCGTGAAAGACCTGGCCAGGACGGCTTCGTTGACCACGGTGCGTGAAGCGGTCCGGCGTGCGAGCATCCGGCAACCGAAGCGCAAAACGGCGAAGAAGCCGACCGCTAAAGCTGCGAGCAAGGGCGTCGCGAAACAGAAAGCCCCGGCCAAGAAGAAGGCCCCGGCCAAGAAGAAGGCCCCGGCCAAGAAGAAGGCCCCGGCGAAAAAGAAGGCCCCGGCGAAAAAGAAGGCCCCGGCCAGGAAATTGACGAAGTCCAAAAGAAGGTAAGGATCGACCATGTCAGAGCATCTCGAAGAAGCATCGCCTTCCCTGGCCGCGATGGTCCCGGTTTTCGTGATCGTCTGCCTGCTGGCGGCCATGGCTTCCTGTGGATTCAAGCAGTCCCGGTTGAAAAAACAGGCGGCCCAGGCGATCGAGCAAGCTGGATTTGAAAAGGTTGACGTTGCCTTTAAGGGTAAAACCGCCGTGCTGAGTGGATCGGTCGACGGCGCGGCTGCGCTCGAGGAACTGCGCGGACTGGTGTCGGAGCTTGCAGGGGTGCGAGGGGTCCGCGCGGATGCGGTCCAGGTTGACCAGGCACCTGCCGCCGAGCCGGCAGAGGTGGCTGCGATTGCCCACCCGGTGGAACCGGGTGAGGAGCACGTGAAAGATACAACCGAAGTGGAGGCGCCTGCCGCGGAGGCCCTTCCGGAGGTGAAGCCCGAGGCCCCTGGAGCAGGCCCCGGGGAGAAGGAAAGCAACGCATCCGAAGGACCGGTTCCCAAGGTCATTCCCCTGGCCATCCTGGTGGAAGATGAGGGGCCTCCTGGAAAGAAGCCGAAACCCGGTGCGGGCAAAAAGCCCGGCGCTAAAAAGACCGTTCCCAGTAAACCGGCTGCGCCAAGGGCCGTCCCTGCAGAAGAGCGCGTACCGGCGATCGCGACCGCCATGAAGGCCGACGCGCAGCTTCGCGTGAAGGTCATCTCCTCTTCGCAGTATCCCTACGAGGCGAGCGATGTGGTCAAGCGTGCGCGTGTGCGCCTCGAAGCCTTGAAGGCCGCCCTGGTCGAGGCGGGCGTGTCCGAGGAAAGGATCGAGCTGGTCCTGCGCGCAAACCTGCTTTCCTCGAGCAAGGTCGCACGGTCCCACATCGAGTTTCACCTGTATTGAGGTGTGGTACACGGTCTGGGACTCCGTCCGGACGCCCGCCCCGCTTTGGCTTGTAATCCACGCTTCAGCCGGTAAAAAAGACCGCATGAAAACGATAATCCTATCCTGGTCTGTGCTGCTTGTTCTCAGTTCCTCCCTCCTCGCGAACCCGGTCGGTTACTGGCGCTTTGACGAGGTGACCGCATCCGCCGGGGCCGGCCTCAACCCGGTCTCCTCGATCAATGATGCCAGCTTGAACACGACGACCAGCGGTACCCCGATTTATTCGTCCGACGTGCCGGGCCCCCGGATCCTGGACCCGGTATCGGGAAGCATTGTCGACAATGTGTTCTCCATGGATGGCACGGCGGGGAGTTCGCGGGTGAACGTGGCGAACCACGCCCTGCTCAACGCGAGCACCGACTTCACGGTGGAGTTTTTCATCCGGCTGAACGGGGAACCCGCGTCCTATGAATCGTTTGTCCAGCGGATCGACACGACGCACAACACCAGTGCGGGAGGCCCCGGTCGCAACTACCGCCGCTGGCAGGTCGATTTTGATCATGGCACTAACCTGACCAGTGGCTTCGGTGAGGCGCGCTCGCGCTTTGACACCTACGACCCCAGCCTGGTCGTCACCGACCCGATCGAGGGGCAGACGGATTATAACCGGGTTGCTCACGGCAACCATCTTTTCATCGACACGGACACGGGCTCGAACGATGTCAACGACTACACCGCGGGGGATCCCTCCACCCAGGGTGATGGCTTGAACGATGACCCGGCAACCTGGCATCACCTGGCGGTGACGGTCAGCAACAACGTGGTCAGCCTCTTCATGGATTACGCGCCCGCGGCAGGGAGCCAACTCACCCTCGTCGGCACCTTTGTCCATCCCGATGGCCAGTTGCGTTTCGGCAAGCTCTCCAGCGGGACGCATGGGCTTTTCATGGACGAGTTGCGCTATTCCGACTCCGTCCTGACCCCGGACCAGTTCCTGGTGGCGATTCCCGAGCCCGCGGCGCCTGCGCTGGTGCTGTTCGGCGTCATGCTGCTGCAGTTCATCCACCCGCGCCGCAAGCGTGCATGAAGAAACTCGGCATAGCCCTGGGGAGCGGTGCCGCCCGCGGATGGGCACACATCGGCATCCTGGAAGCGCTGGCCGAAGATGAATTGTTCCCCGAGGTCGTTGCGGGTACCAGCATAGGCGCGGTCATCGGGGCCGTTTACGCCTGTGATCGCCTGGAAGAGATTAAATCCGTTGCGCTGAGTATCGACGTAAAAACCATGCTCTACGAGTTCGTGGACATGGGCGGCCGCTCGGGGATGATCGATGGCAACAAGCTCAGCAAATTTATCCGCAGCCATATCCAGACCGCGATGATCGAAGACCTGCGGGTACCTTTTGCCTGTGTTGCGGCCGATGTGTTTTCCGGGGAAGCCTTCGTATTCGACCGGGGCGACCTCATCACCGCCATTCGCTGCAGTATTTCCATCCCGGGTATCTTTACCCCGATTTATCACGAGGACCGGGTCCTGGTGGACGGGGGAGTGGTCAACCCGGTGCCGGTCGATATCGCGCGTGACCTGGGTGCGGAGGTCGTTGTCGCGGTCGATATCAACGAGGGCATGCTTGAACGCGCATCGAAATCGGTCCCCAAAAACTATCTCGAGCGCATCCAGGCCTCCGCGGAGAAATCGCGCAAGGATCCCTTCGGGTGGGTGGAGAAGGTGCAGGATAAGGTGGCCGCGATGACCCCGGAAAAGCTGGGGTCGATGAAACGCTGGCTCGCTCCCGACCCGATTCCCAACATGTTTGACGTGCTCGGGAACTCCCTGCGTATCATGGAAAACCAGATCACGGAAAGCATGCTTCTCATTCACCCGGCCGAGGTCGTGATTCGTCCCGCGGTTGGCGACATCGACATCTTTGGCTTCAACCGGGCCGAGGAAGCCATTGCCGCGGGTTACCAGGCCGGGCGTGAGGCCCTCCCCGCAATCCATGCCGCCCTGGGTGCCGGGTCATGATGGTCCAGATCCTCAGGGGCCTGCTCGGCCTGGCCATGCTGATCGGCATCGGCTACTGGCTGAGCAGCGACCGGAAGAAAATCAACTGGCGCCTGGTCGGGGGCGGTGTCGGCCTGCAGTTTGCCATTGCGCTCCTGCTCCTGTGGCCACCCATGCGCGCCGTGTTCGGGGGCATCAGCGCCTTCTTCATCCACTTGATGAATTTTACCCGCGAAGGATCAGTCCTCATCTTCGGGGTGCTCGCCCGGGACCTCGACAGCTTCGGTGATGTCTTTGCCGTGCAGGTGCTGCCAACCATTATTTTTATCTCGGCCCTGACCTCCGCGCTGTATTACCTGAATATCCTTCAGGGGATCGTGTATGGCTTCGCCTGGCTGATGAAAAAAACCATGCGGCTGTCCGGCGCGGAAAGCCTGGCCGCAGCGGCCAACGTGTTCGTGGGGCAGACGGAAGCCCCGCTGCTGGTGAAGCCCTACGTGAACAAGATGACGCGTTCGGAGATCATGTGCCTGATGACGGGCGGCATGGCGACCGTCGCGGGTGGGGTCTTCGTGTTCTACATCGCCATGCTGGGCGGTTCGGATCCTGAAATGCAGCAATTTTTTGGCACCCACCTGCTCATGGCCTCGATTATTTCCGCCCCCGCCGCGATTGTCGTGGCCAAGCTGCTCGTTCCGGAGCGCGAAACGGTGGACCAGGAACTGGTCTTCCCGAGGGAGGAAATGGGGAGCAACCTGCTTGATGCGATCACGAACGGGACGATCCAGGGGGTGAAGCTTGCGGTCAATGTCGCAGCCATGGTGCTGGTCTTCATTGCGCTCACCGCGATGTTTAATTTCCTGTGCAAGGACATGATCGGTGAGTGGACCGGGCTGAATGCCAGGATCGCGGCGGCCAGTGATGGGCGATACGATGGACTGACCTTGCAATACATGCTGGGCATTCTCTGTGCCCCGGTGGCCTGGATGATCGGCGTGCCCTACGGGGATCTAACCACCGTGGGCCAGTTGCTCGGAACAAAGACCATCCTGAATGAGTTCATCGCCTACGACCAGCTGGCCAAGCTCAAGGCCTCCGGCCAGATCACGGACATGCGCTCGATCCTGATCGCCTCGTACGCCCTCTGCGGCTTTGCCAACATCGGCTCGATCGGTATACAGATCGGCGGGATCGGGGTGCTGGCCCCGAATCGACGCAAGATGCTCGCGGAACTCGGTGTGCGCTCCTTGATCGGTGGATCGATCGCCTGCCTGATGACGGCCTGTATCGCGGGCATGCTGTTCAGCCCAGCCACTTGACTTCCTCCGGCATATCGACGAAGCAGCCGTCCACGCAGAAGGGCCTGCCGTCGAGGGTGACCTGGGAGCCTTCGCCCAGCCGGGCAATCAAGTCCCAGTGCAGGGCGCTCTTGTTGGTGTTGCCCGTTTCCGGGTATCCCGCACCGTAGGCCATGTGGAAGGAGCCGCCCATTTTCTCGTCGAAGAGGATTTGCCCGGTTGGGCGGTCGATCGCCCGGTTCGTGCCGAAGGCGACTTCGCCCACGCGGCGGGCCCCTTCATCCTGGTCGAGCATGGCGATGAGAAAAGCCTCGCCCTCGTCTGCGCGGACATCGGTGGCGCGGCCGTTTTCCATGACAATGTGGGCATTCGAAACCGCATGGCCCTGGAGGATGGTCCGTTGGTCGAAGACCACCATCCCGTGTGCGCCGCCGTTTTCGGCCTGCAGGTTGGGACCGGAGTACACCTCGCCATCGGGAAAATTCTTCCGGCCCGGGCTGGAAAGCCAGCGCATGCCCTCCACGTTCACCCGCAAGTCGGTGCCGAGGGGTGTCTGGAAGTGGAGTTCGCGACCGCTCATCAGGTGCTCGGCCAATTGCCCCTGCCACCGGTCCAGGGCCTCCCAGAAAGTGACCGGGTTCTCCTGGTTCAGCTGACATGCCCGCACCACGAATGCGCTGTAGTCGTCCAGGCTCATGCCGGCGCCCTGGGCATAGGCCTTGGTGGGGAAGAGGGTGGTGGTCCAGTGCAGGGGACGGTGCTTGGCGGCGATGGCGGGATCATCCGCAGCCGCTGCACGCCGGAAGAAGATCTCCCGGTTGGGCAGGTTTGCCTTCGCGGCCCGTTGCGGCTTGGCGGGATCGACCTTGTCCAGTGCGCGCAGGTCGGTACACGCGCTGAGGTTGATCGTGGCGTCGACCAGTTCAATCTCGTGAATACTGACCGGGTTTACCCAGTCGAGTTGGCTTTCACTGGCGAGCTCGTAGAAGGCCGGGTCCAGGCATTCCGGCTTGCAGTGCACGATAGCCTGTCCACCCGCGATCAACACCTTCCGGTACACCGCTTCAAGCAGCGGTTCCGCCATGGGTTGGGCCGTAATGCGAACGACCTGTCCCGCCTGGATATGGGTTGCATGGTGGACGAGGACCTCCGCCCAGCGATCCAGGTGGATTTGCGTGATAGGTGACATGTCCCGATACTAAGCATATTTGGCCCTTCGGCGCGAGGCCCCGCCGGGGGAGCTGGATGAGTGCCATGTCCTGGGGAAATCCACTCCCTTGTACACCATGGATTTTATAATCGATAAGCCGCCTTGATCCGCTAAGATCGTACCATGAGAGTCCTTGCCGCCTGCTGCCTCCTGCTTCCTTGTGCCTCCGCCGAGCAGCTTTCACCGCATCTCGTGTTTATGCCCGGTGCCGTGAACGAGGTGCGTATTGGTCCCGGGGCCTTTTCCGTCTACCGCGGAAGCACCGGGCAGGCCCTGTTGCTCACGCATGCCCGCCGCGATGTCATCGGTTCACCCGGGCACCCACACATCATCGCTCCCGAGTCGGAACGCGCATTGCTTGAAAATGCCGACGCCTACTGGGTCGATTTTGAAACGGCTTCCCGGGCGGATACCCGCGGTCAATCGACGAAGGTCCTGGCCGCTCCCCTGGCGGTGGCCCGCTGGGTCAGGGATGGCGAAGCCTTCACCCTTGCGGGTTATCCGGTAGAGGTCATGGCCTCTCCGGGTTTCACGCGCGGGGCCTGCACGTACCTTGTGCGCGTTGACGACCGGAAAATCGCCTTCACCGGCGACCTGATCTATGGGGATGGCCAGCTCCTTGATTTATACAGTTTCCAGGATGCCATACCCGAGGCAAAGGTCGGAGGCTACCACGGATACGCGGCTCGCCTGGCCTCGCTCGTGGATAGCCTGGCCCGCCTCAAGGCCGCCGGGCCGGACCTCATCATCCCCGCCCGCGGGCCGGTGATCCGCGACCCCGCCGCGTCGATCGACCGCTTGACCGCGCGGGTGCAGGCCCTGTACCGGAACTACCTGTCGACCAATGCCCTGCACTGGTATTTCAAGGAGGACCGCATGCGCATCTGCGGGGAACGCGTGCTGGGGAAGGGTGCGGATATCAGCCTGATGCCCTATGCGCTCCACGTCGATACGCCCGAGTGGATTTTCCAGACCTCCACCAGTCGCCTGCTGATTTCCGACGAGGGCTACGGCTTCCTCCTGGATTGCGGTTACCAGCGGGTCATCGATGCGGTGCAGAAATTGATCGACCAGGGCCTGGTGAAAAAGGTCGAGGGTATTTTTACCACCCATTACCACGGCGACCACACGGACCATATCCAGCGGGCTCGCGAGCAGTTTGCCTGCCCGGTCTATGCGACCACGGAATACGAGGATGTCCTCGAGCACCCGGAGGCCTATCACCTGCCCGCAGGGACCCGCTATCCGATCCACGATGTCACCGGGCTCAAAGACGGCACCGTCATGTCCTGGCGCGGCATGGAATTGACCTTTTACCACTACCCCGGCCAGACCTGGTACCACGGGGCCCTGCTGGTGCAAAAGCCGGGTGCCCCCGCGGTATTTTTTATCGGCGATGCCTTTGCCCCCTCGGGGATTGATGATTACTGCCTGCTCAATCGCAACCTGCTGCATGAGGACAGCGGGTACCTGTACTGCATGCGGAAGCTCCGGGCCTTCAAGGGTGACTACTGGATCGTGAATCAACATATCCCCCACCTGTTTCGATTCTCGAGGGAGGAACTGGATTTCCTGGAACGCTCCTACCGCGAGCGGATCGCGATTCAACGGGAGCTGTTTCCGTGGGACGATCCGAATTACGGGGTCGATGAGCAGTGGGCGGTGTTTTATCCGCGGGTGCTCAGGCTCAAGCCCGGGGAGACCCGCGAAGTGGAATTGCGGCTGATCAACCATTCACCGGTCGCGCGGACCTTCGCGCTGACGCCGCATGCCTCGGGTGCGCTGGAGCTGCTTTCAAAGGCGTCGTCGCTCCGGCTGGGTCCCCGGGCGACAGGCCACGTCACGGTGCGGGTCAAGGCACCCCCGGTCCCCGGTCATTATGTGCTCACCTCCGATATCGAGTCGGCGGGTATGGCTTTCGAACGCTGGTCCGATGCCCTGGTCGTGGTGCGTTAAAGCCCGGCGTGCGATAGCTCGCGGGGTCCTGGGCTGCCTGCTGACCGGGTCCGTGGCGCGCGCGCACCCGCTCTCGATGAGCTCGGCGGAGATCGACATCACCCGGACCAACATCACGGTCCGGCTCAAGGTCCTTGCCGAGGATCTCGTCCTGTTTCACGACCTGCAAGCGGATGCCGATACCCGGGTCTCCGCCCCGGACCTTCGCTCGGCGGCCCACACGCACGAAGCCTTTGTGCGGCAAAACCTGCACCTGCGCGGGACGACGGGTGCGCGCCTGGTGGGCGAGGTGAAGCGGCGGGATGTTTCCGGTATTCCGGACGCGGGGATCCTCCTGGCGGACCTGATGAAGCACGCGGTGGCCTATACCCTTGTCTATCCGCTTGATACACCGCCTCGCTTCCTGACGATCCTCCAGTATTTTGGGGGGGAGCAGGCCATCATACCCGCGGTCATGGACCTGACCCTGATGCAGGAAGGCGTCTGGCTTGACAAGCCCCTGCAGGTGGATGCCCGCCGACCGTATACGGTTGCGCTGGACTGGGAGAAACCCGCGCAGGCACCCGCCAACTGGCAGGCCTTGCGGAAGCAGCGTGCAGCCGAGCAGGAGCGGCGACTGGGGATTGCATCGTACAACGAGGTTTATTCCTACATCTACCTGGACGACCAGGGCCTGCGCCACGAGTTGTTGATTCCCCTGTTGAGCCTGGAAGGGTACCTGCCGATTCCCCGGGCGGATCCCGAGTGGATTTCCGTGGCGGAGCAAGGGGCCCTGTCCACGGCGCTGGGGACCTTCTTCCGGAAAGACCAGGGCGTTGAGATCAACGGGATCGCGGTGAGGGCCGAGGTCCAGCGTGTACAGTTTTTTGGCCTGGACGCGCTGGATCTTGCCACCGATGCAGTACCCGTACCCCTGAACGTTTACCAGGGCCGGGTCGGGATCATCCTCGATTACCCCTCGACCCATGCGCCGAGGGAGCTGCGGCTGCGGTGGGGTCCCTTTCCCCCGGCCATCGCTTACCTGCGTTCGCTTCTGTACATCGATGGCGAGCCGGTGAAAGAGCACCTGTTTAGCCAGGACCAGCCCGACTGGTCCTGGACAGCGGGTCCGGAATCACCCCCCCACGCGGCCTTGCCGCTTCCCCGCTTGATTCACGTCCCCGCTCGCATACAGCCGCGCTACCTGCTTTCGGGGCTTTTGGCGGTAGGCGCATGCCTGCTCTTCCGGGCCGGTAAAAAGCCTGCGGCCCTGGGGTTGATGATCCTCCTTGTCCCGGTGGCTGGGTATTTCCCGCTTTGGCAGGCGGCACGCGTTTCCTGCACGGATGAAGAGGCAACGGAGCTTTCACGCCTCTTGCTGCAACGCGTCTACGGGGCGTTTCGTGAGCGAGATGAAGATGCCGTGTACGATGAGCTGGCCGATTGTGTGCGCGGCGAGCTGCTCGAGACCCTGTACGGGGAGGTAACGGGCGGGCTGGTACTGGAAGGGCAGGGTGGGGCGCGGGCGCGGGTTGAGGACCTGGCGATACACGCGGTTGAACCCGGTGCGCGCGCGTCCCTGGACCGTGGCCACGCAGGCTTTGATTGCCGTTGCAGGTGGACGGTGTCCGGGACGGTTGAACACTGGGGGCATATCCATACCCGGCTAAACAGCTACGATGCCGTGTTCGCCATCGCTTCCGGTCCCCATGGCTGGCGCATGACGGATGTGCGATTCGACCGGGCGGAGGCGGTGGGCACCCGCACCGGCTTGCGGAAATAACCTTCGTGATGAAACGGCTTTCACCGGCCGGGCCCTGAAAGGGTATCCAGCATCGAGAGCAGCTGCTTTACAATGACCACCGAGGCATCCTTTTGCACAATGTTCGTGCCCAGCCAGGTCTCGTAGCCGCCCAGCTTATGCTGCCGCGGTGTCGGCAGGTATCCATGCCGGCCGTTGGCCAGGCCGATGACCATGGTCTGCGCAAAGGGGCTGCGTTCTTTCAACTCGAGCCCGATCTCGACCAGGGTTTCAAAGGGAATCGCGCAGATGGCAAAATCGCCGATGCGGATGGCCTGGAGATTGACGGTTAAACCGTCCTCGCGCTCCGCGGCGGCCAGGGTACGCCGGGCGTAATGATCCGCCAAGCGGGGAAGCCCGGCCCGCTCGTCCTCGTCCTCGATGGCCAGCACGGCCTTCGCCCGGGTCACCTGTTCCGCGCTGGGTTTCCGGTATTGCAGGGTGATCTCGCGTTCCATCATTCCCAGCGGTACCGCGGATTGGTATTGTTCAATCTTCCGGTAAGCCTGCCAGGCGGTATCCGCGGCTTTTTGCGCCACGATCCGAATCTGCTCAAAGGGTTCCCGGGGCGGACGACCGACCAGGAAGGGAATGTTATTGATGTCCCCCGATGCCCCGTTGGACATCATGGCCACGAAGTCCTCATCCGCACGCAGGCGTATCGGCATCAGGCGCGCGAACTCGCCGTAGTAGTCGGCAGAAATTTTTCCGCGGGGTACCGCGCCCACGTAATGCAGGGCGTAGTTGGCGAAGAGACACATCGGCTTGTTGCGTGCGTTGCGCACGGACAGGATCGTGAGGTCGGGATCGGTGGGTCCGGCTGGCCGATCCAGCACCGTCGCACTCGTGCCCGGGTTCATTTTCACCTTGTCCATGCCGCCGAAAGGGTTGGGCGGCATCTTGCCGGGCTTCAGGTACCAGCGCCGGTTAAAGACCACCCCGGACAGCGGGTGTGACGCCACGCCCAGGGAGGCCGGCTTCAATTTTGCCTGTGCCTGGACGATGGATTCCGCGATGCCGGCGACGAGTCGCTTCCGGTAGGCCACCGCGGGTGCGGGGCCTTCCCGGGTATTGGACGCGGGGGCACTGTGGGTATGCGTTGAACTCACGAGCATGCGATCCACCCGGAGCGCGCAGCGTTCGGCCGCCAGGGCCTTGGCCTCCTCGATGACCTCGGGGGCCACGCCCAGGTTGTCCACGACCACCAGGGCGAATGCCGTCGTGCCGTTGTCGAGCACGAGCGCCCGCGCGTGCAGGGGATCGTGCAAGTGCTCCGCCCGGTTCCCCCGGAAGCCGCCCGGCATGTTGAGGGGGAATACGGTGGGGGAGATGTCGACCGCGGCAGCCCCGGCCTGGAGGGGGGGACTTTTCTGCGCGGAAGCGCAGAGCGATGCCAGGGTTGCAAGAGTGACGCTGATGGCTCGTATCATGCCCGGAGTATAGGCGAGGCGGGCCCCATTCCGCAAGTACCCGGTATAGCAGGCTTAGCGGTCTTTCTCCGTCGGGGGGAAAGGCTTGCGGGCATCGCTGTTGACCGGCTTCCCGCTCCGCATGCTCCACCATTCGCCCGCGCGGTCCGGGTTGTACTGGGGGTTGGGGATCGGCATGCGGGCAATGACATTGCCCCGCCAGGCGGAGAGTTTCGCTTTCAGGTCGGCCACGCGGCCCTTTTTTTCATCCGCGAGATTCCGGGTCTCCCCGAGATCGGCGGCCAGGTGATAGAGTTCGAGGTCGTCGCTGCCATCCAGGTACTGGATGAGCTTCCATTCGCGTTCCCGAATACTGCTCGCGGGACGGTCATGGTGATAATGGGGATAATGCCAGTGCAGGGCGTTCCGCGCGAGGGCGGCACCCGGGTCCTTGAACAGGGGGACCAGGCTCAGGCCGTCGATGGTCTGGTGGCTGGGCAGGCTTCCGCCGGCCAGGTCGACGAAGGTCGGGTAAAAGTCGTGGCTGATCGCCGGTTCCGCGGACAGGCCACCGGCCTTTACCAGGGGCGGGTACTTCACGATAAGGGGCACGCGGACACCGCCCTCGTGCAGGGATCCCTTTTCGCCCTTCAGCGGTGCCTGGGTTGCTACACGGTCGTCGGCCTGGGCGCGAAAATCATAGCGGCGGTACAGTCCGCCGTTGTCGGAGGTGAACACGATCAGGGTATTCCGCGTGAGGCCCTCGGCCTCTACCGCATCCACGATACGTCCCACCATGTCGTCACAGTGCTCAATCATCGCGGCGTACACCGGGTGGGGGAGCTCGCGCCCGGAGGCTGCGGCCTTTGCCCGGTACTTCTCAACCTTTTCCGACATCGCCCCGAGCGGGATGTGCACCGCGAAAGGGGAAAGCATGAGAAAGAAGGGTTGTCCCCGCTTTTGCTTGATGAAGTCGATGCTGAGATCCGCTTCAAAGTCGGTCCGGTATTGCCCGGGCTTCGGCCGCAGGTCCTTGCGTCCCTGCACCCGGTATTTGCCGGGCAGGTGGGGCCCGCCAATCACGGCTGAGAAGTCATAACCCTGCCGCCCCGGTTGAAAGGCCGGTCCCGTACCCAGGTGCCACTTGCCCACGTAGCCGGTGCGGTACCCGGCCTCTTTTAAGGATTCCGCTACCGTGATCGTATCCAGGGGCAGGGCCATGGTGGTCTGTGGCGTGATCACCCGCTCGAAGGGGCGCCAGTGGCCTGGTATGTGCGCGGTGATGCCGATACGCGCCTGGTTCTGCCCGGATTGCACCGCACAGCGGGTGGGTGAACAAACCGCTCCCGCGGCGTAAAAGTCGGTAAACCGAAGGCCTTCTGCCGCCAGTTGATCGATGCGGGGCGTCTCCACGAAGTCATTCCCGTAGCAGCCGATGTCCATCCATCCCAGGTCATCGATAAAGATGAAGATGATATTCGGCGGCCCGGCCGCGGTGAAGAGGGTGGAGAGCCAGAAGAGGAAGCCGGCCACAAGGGGGTAGGGTGTTTTCATTGCGTAGGAAGGATTAAGCCAATACATCGTGAATCACCCGGCCGTGTACATCGGTCAGGCGTCGGTCAAGGCCGTTGTGGTACCACGAGAGGCCCTCGAAATCCAGCCCGAGCAGGTGCAATACCGTGCTGTAAAATTCCCAGATCGAGGTGGGATTTTCCTCGGCGCGCCGGCCGAATGCATCCGTGCTCCCATACTGCGTGCCGGCTTTCACCCCGGCCCCCATCATCCAGAGGGTAAAGCCATCCGGGTTGTGGTCGCGACCCTGCTTGCCCAGCTGGCGGGTGGGCATGCGGCCGAACTCCGTTGTCCAGAGCACCAGGGTATCCTCCAGCAGGCCGCGTTGCTTCAGGTCACTCAAGAGGGCGGCCGTGGGTTGGTCAAAAATCGGCAGGTGGCGCTCGTAGTCGCTTTTCAGTGTCTTGTGGGCATCCCAATTGAGCTTGCCGTCGACCCCGCTCGCCCGGGAAGCGCAGTAGAGGTTCACGTAGCGCACCCCGCGCTCGAGCAGGCGCCGGGCGAGGAGGCAATTCCGTGCGTAGGCGGCCTGGAAGGTGTTGGGGGAGTCGGTTCCGTAGAACTGGTGAATGTAGCGGGGTTCCGCCTCGAATTCGCTGACCTCGGGCGCCGAGAGTTGCATGCGGGCCGCGAGTTCGTAGGCGTTGATTCGCGCCTGCAAGGTGCTTTCCGATGCCCGGGCGGCGGCGTGGCGCCGGTTCAGGAGCTCGAGGAGATCCCGGGTTCCCCGTTCTTCAGCTTCGCCGATCGCAACCGGGCGATCCAGGTTGCGAATGGGCTGGTGGGCCGCGAGGATCAGGCCCTGGTGCTCGGCGGGCAGGAACCCGTTGCTCCAGTTCGCCTTCCCATTCGGCGGTTCACCGCGAATATCCGGGATCGCCACGTAGGTGGGGAGATTGTCGTTCAAGCTCCCGAGGGCGTAACTGATCCAGGCGCCCGCACTGGGAAACCCTTCCGTCGGGTGCCCGGTGCTGACGAATACACAGCCCGGCCCATGCGTATTTGTTTTTGATGTCATGCCGTGAAAGAAGGCCATGTCATCCACGTGCCGGGCCATGTGGGGGAGCATGGAGGAAATCATCTTGCCGCCTTGGCCGGCGGGGACAAAGGGCCAGGGGCTTTTCATCAGCGGCCCGTTCTTCCCCTGGAAGGAAACTATGTTCTCCTCCCCGGGCAGGGGCTTCCCATCCATCTTTTCCAGCATGGGCTTGTGATCCCAGAGATCCACGTGGGAGGCCGCGCCGGGACAGAAGATTTGCAGCACCCGCTTGGCCTTCGCGGGAAAGTGGGTGAGCCCCGGGCCGGTGTGCATCCCGCTCGTGCCCCGGGCGAGCAGGTGGCTGAGGCCCACGCCCATGAGCCCCGTGCTGACCTTTCCGAGAAATTGGCGGCGGTGGATGGCGTTGAGGGTGTCCATGGCTTAATCGAGAAAGATCAGTTCACTTGAATTCAGCAGGGCCCGGCAAAAAGCACGGGGTCCGTGGCGCGCAATCGCGGCGGAAGACGCTTTCAGTTCCTCGGGAGCGGCATCCCGTTGATAGGCCAACTGGAAGGCTGCATGGACCGTTTCCGGGAGGTCCTGCGGCTTGTCGACCCGGGTTGCGAAGGCCTGGGCCATGTCAACGGTGAAGGCATGGTTGAGCATGGTCAGCGCCTGGAGGGCTGTCGTGGTGAGGACCCGGCGCGGGGCGGAAAGGGCACAGTCCGGCTGGTCGAAGTCCGTCAGGAGGTCGATTACCGATGCACGGGCGTTCTGGTGGTAGACCGCGCGGCGGTAGGTTTGCGGGCCGTGGGCATCCAGGGGGACATAGGTCGCCACGTTGTCCTGCTG
>JAYGFS010000100.1:0-1784 GCA_046581765.1 Verrucomicrobiota bacterium | reverse complement strand
TTTGCCGGGGAAGCAAGGGTCTCGCGCAGGCCAATGGTCTTGAGCAAGGCATGGGCTTCCTTTCGTTTTCCCGAGGCGGCGAGGGCGTTGACCAGGTGGATTCGTGCGGAGATGGGTGCCTGGCCAGCCAACTCGTTCATGCGCCCGATGCTCCCGGCATCCACGCGTCCGGCCAGGGCCAATACGTAGAGCGCGTAGCTCCGGGAGGTGAGATTCTCATCGGGTCGAATGCTGCGGGCGCAGCGGTACTCCAGGTAATCGAGCAGGGCGTCGAGGGCGTGGGCGGGCACCGGGTACCCCGAGCGCTTGGCCTCCACGAGAAAATGCGATGCGTAGACGGAACCATAGGGGTAGCTTTCCGCATTCGGCCAATAACTCAGCGACCCGTTCCTCCGCTGCATGCCGAGGATGCGGTAGATGCCCGATTGGATGTAGTCCTTCAGCTCGTCCGGATCCGCCATCCCGGGCCGTGTCGCTTTCAGCAGGTCGTTCATATAGAGGAGTGGAAAGGATTTGGACGTGGTCTGCTCCAGGCAGCCGTAGGGATAATCCAGGAGGTAGTCCAGCCCGCCGCCGAGGGCGATATCCGGCCGCGGTGCACAGTACAGGCGTTCCCTGGCCGTTCCGGGTAACCAGTTCTGGCCGCTGCGGATCTCCAGTTCTTCACCGGGCTTCAGTTGGCCGGTATGGGAAACCTGCAGGTATCCAAAGGCGGGACGAACGGCCAGCTCGACCGATTCGGCATAGCCGTCCTCGCCCGCGCCGACCTGGAAGTGAATATCGGCTTTTCCCGGGCGCTGCTCCGCCCGGCCCTTGAGCCGGATCATCTTTTCGCTTCCCGCCGCGAGCTGGATGCTGCCCAGGCCATCGTAAATCCGGACCGGTCCATCCGCGTGGACCTTGTAGGCGATCGTCCGTGATGCATCGGTCCGGTTGAAAACCTTGATGGGAATCTCAAACGCATCCCCTGGGGCCAGGAAACGCGGCAAACTCTGTTGCACGACCACCGGGCGGCCCACCTTGATCGCGGTTTCGGCCTTGCCGAAGGCCCGGGGATCGATAGCCACCGCCATGAGGCGTAACTCGCCCGTGAATTCCGGTACATCCAGGGTAATTTCGGCGCGCCCGTTTTCATCCGTGATGACCGATCCGGCCCAGAGCGCGACGGGCTTGAAGCGCCGGGCGGAGATGGGATTCAACCGGTTGCGATAGGTCGAGCCGCCGCCGCCTCCGGGACTGGATGCTGACCCGTAAACCCTGTCGTCGAGCTCGGGCAGGAGCAGTTGGTATTGATCGAACTGGCGCAGTCCGCTCCGGCGTGCGGCCCGGAACCAGCCCAGGGGATCCGCTACCGAATGATCGCTCAGCATGCAAATGCCCTCATCGACCGCGGCGAGCACGACCTCCACCGGCGCACGCTTCCCGTCGTGTTGCTCGACCTCGATGACGGCGTGGAGCGGGGACTGTGGACGGATATCGCTCGCCAGCACGCTGACTCGCAACTCCTGTTCCGGCCGGATAACCGGAATGCTGATCCGCCCCGCGGCGCGGTACACGCCTTCCGCGCCCGAGGTCACCGGGCGGATGAGGGTGACCGAACAGTAGACGTTGGGTGCGTAGGCCGCCTGGATGGGGATCTCGATGGTCTGGGTGTTCCGGTCCAGGACCTTTGTCCAGGCCTGGATCAGGCTGCCCTGCTCGAGGACGATCAAGGCTTTCCCGGTGAAGGGTGCTTTAACGGTCAGGCGTGCGAGGTCTCCCGCGACAAAGCGGTCGCCCTCGAG
>JAYGFS010000056.1:0-8365 GCA_046581765.1 Verrucomicrobiota bacterium | reverse complement strand
GATTGCACTTCGTTGTTCATCCGCCAGCAAGCTGGCGATAAACCATTCTCCGCTCGTAGTGTACCATTAATCAGCCGAATAGAAAAACTGGGCGTTTCACGCCGCCTCTCTGGAATAATACTTCAACATTCCGCCCAGCCTACCCGTAATTCCCTGCAAAACACAGGGTTTTTGCTCCCCATCTGACCTCACCTTCAATCTTCCGCTTTCCCTGATACGGGAAAATGCTCGGCCCCACCAACCCTGATCCGGTCACCATGGTCGGTGCTCAACTTTTCAGTCATAGAATTAGCTCAACGCGAAAGTATCAAAGTGACTCAGGCTAAAGGCCAATTGGGCGCACGGCGTTCAGCCAGTCCGGCCAGGTGAAAGCAGATTACGAACGCGACCATCATGCGAACTGCTTTACCAAGCTGGTCGCCGGTGGCGGTTTCAAGGCCGGGCTGAATTTCGGAGAGACCGATGAATTCTGCTACCGGACCATTCGCGATGGAGTGCCGGTGCACGATTTGCACGCAACGATCCTCCACCAGCTCGGCATCGACCATGAACGGTTGACCTGGTTTTTCCAGGGCCGGCGTTATCGCTTGACTGACGTGCACGGTCACATGGTGAAAGGGCTGCTTGGCTAAGCAGTATCTTGTACCCATACTGGAGAGCCCTTACAGGTTGATTCCCCCGTCGGAGTGCCGTACGAACATTATTACTGGACATTACTCCCTATCATGAAACCATTGCCCATCATCCTTAGCACGATTGCTATCGCCACCCTGAGCACAGCCGAACCGGCTGCCGTGAATTTCAACCGGGACATTCGACCCATCCTCTCGGAGAACTGCTTCCATTGCCATGGTCCGGATGAACACGGGCGCAAAGCCAAGCTCCGGCTCGACACGCCGGAGGGCGCCTATGCCGACCATAAAGGCGTTCGCGCCATCGTGCCCGGGGATCTCAAGGCCAGCGAGGTGGCTTATCGCATACGGACCAGGGATGCAGACGATCTCATGCCGCCGGCCGATTCTATTTACAAGCTCAGCGAAGAGCAGAAGGCCTTGCTCGAACAGTGGATCAAGGAAGGCGCTGAATACCAGGGCCATTGGGCCTTCACCCCACCGGTTGGAAAGGCAAAGGGGCGAATCCGTGACTTCATCGACGCGGGTGTGAGCAAAGAGCTGGCATCGGCCGGACTCAAACCTTCGCCGCAGGCCACGCGTGAGACCCTGATTCGGCGATGGTCCCTGGACCTGCGCGGCATTCCACCGGCGCTTGCAGAGATCGATGCCTTCCTGGCCGACCGTTCGCCTTCAGCCTGGGAAACGGTGGTCGACCGCATGCTCGCTTCCCCGCAGTGTGCAGAGCGCCTCGCACTGGACTGGCTGGATGTGGCCCGCTACGCCGATACCAATGGCTACTCGATCGATGATCATCGTGACATGTGGGGTTGGCGGGACTGGGTGATACACGCGTTCATGCAGAACAAACCCTACGATCAGTTTCTCACCGAGCAGCTCGCCGGGGACTTGATGCCCGCTGCCACTCCCGAGCAGAAAATGGCCACGGGTTTTTTGCGGAACAGCATGAACACGCATGAAGGCGGAACGATTCCGGAGGAATACCGGGTTGCCTACCTTGCGGACAAGGTGGATACGGTCGCAACAACCTTCATGGGTCTGACCCTGAAATGTGCACAATGCCACGATCACAAGTACGACCCGATCAGTATGAAAGATTACTATCGCTTTTATGCCTTTTTCGATTCGGCCACCGAGCGGGGAAGCGGGGCAAAAAACGGGAACACCGCTCCGGTGATCAAAGTGGCTTCCCCCCTCAATAATCAAGCCGAGATCGCAGCGGCTTTGCAGGCGCGCCTGGATCGTATCAAATACCTGCGAAATAACCTGGGTGAGATGGATGCGGAACGCTTTGCACAATGGCAGGCTGAGGTTCTGGCGAAGGCACCGCCTCCGTCGACATCTCAAGGGCGTGCCACAGGACAGGAGTCCCATGCTACGGCTCCCCCGTTCAGCTTTCCGGCAGACGGTCGTCAACCGGAATGGATCTGGGCGGAGAAATCCGGTGCTACCTCACATCTGGTGATGCGCAAATCGATCTCCGTCGGCGCGAACCTGGCAGCCGCTTACGTCTACTTTACCTGCGACAACAGCGCCGACCTATATGCGAATGGACGCAGGGTCGGAAATCATCTCGACCCGTGGATGGAGCCGCAGTTGGTTGACATTACGGCCGCGCTGAAAGCCGGCGATAACATTGTTTCAGCGGATGCAAAGAATGCCGGTGGCGTCGCCGGATTTATCGCCTGGGTGCAGTTGAGCTATGTAAACGGCAAGTCTGAGTATCTGCTCACGGATGCCAGCTGGTCCTGGAAGAAAGGGCCTGCTTCATTCGATTCAACCGGTGGTTGGAACGCGCCCGTCTCGCTCGGGCGGCATGGCGTGGGTCCCTGGAATCGATTGAAAGCCCCGGGCGGATCGCGGCCCGGCCCGGCCCTGGCGGAGATTCTGCGCAAGGCTTCGGAAGACCGTTCCGACGCGGAGAATCAACGCGTCACGGATGAATTTTCGAAGCAATCTTCGACACTTACCAAGCGCTTCGCCAAGGCCTTGAGCATCGAGCAGGGGATTATCCAAAAACAACTCACTGAAAGCTGGCAGACCTCGGTGATGGTCATGGATGCCCCCGGGAAGCGAAAGACCCGCATGCTGATGCGCGGGCAATATGATCAGCCGGGAGAAGAGGTCAGTGCCGGTGTTCCTGCTTTCTTATCGCAACTGCCCGATGACGTCTCCGCCAACCGTCTCGCACTGGCGCAATGGTTAGTTCAGGACGACCACCCATTGACCGCCCGCGTGGCCGTCAACCGCTACTGGCAGATGATTTTCGGAGCGGGCCTGGTTAAAACGTCCGAGGACTTCGGCTCCCAGGGTCAATGGCCCTCACACCCGGAATTGCTGGACGAGTTGGCGATTGCCTTTCGCACCGGTGGCTGGGACGTGAAGCAGCTCCTGAAGGAAATCGTCCTGTCCAAGACCTATCAACAAATGTCTTCGCTTACTCCACAACTGCGCGAGAAGGATCCGTACAATCGTTTGCTCGCCCGCGCGCCCCGTACGCGCCTCCAGGCCGAGTTGGTGCGGGATAACGCTCTGGCTATCAGCGGGCTCCTCGTCAATCGGGTCGGCGGTCCGAGCGTCTATCCCTCCCAGCCCGATGGTCTGTGGCGTCAGGTCAGTCATTTCGGCTATGGCGCGTTTACGGCCCAGGCCTATTTCCCCGATGACGGCGAGCCGACTTTCCGCCGTAGCATGTACACTTTCTGGAAGCGAACCGCGCCACCGCCCGGCATGGCGATCTTTGATGCCCCGACGCGCGAGACTTGTACCGTCCGGCGCTTTAACACCAATACGCCCTTGCAAGCCTTAGTGCTTTTGAATGATCCGCAATACCTTGACGCTGCGCGAGCCCTCGCCCGGCGCATGATCACCGATGGCGGAGCCGCCGTTGAAGGCCGCATCGATCACGCCTTTCGACTCGCAACCGCCCGCCGGGCTACGGCGCCGGAGTTAAAGGTGTTAGTCCAGGCATTAGAGCGGGAGCGGGCGCGATTCAGCACCGAAAGCGACGCCGCAAAGAGCTTGCTGCAAGCCGATGGTTCCGCGGAGCTGGCGGCCTATACCATGGTGGCTTCGACCATCCTGAATCTCAACGAAACGATCACCAAGCAATAGACTGCCATGAGAAACCAACCCCTATCACGACGCAGGTTTATCGGAAGCGGTGCGGGCACTCTGGCCTTTATGGGACTGCCCCGAGCGCAGGCGGCGTCCGGACTGCCGCATCATCAGCCGACCGCTAAGCGCGTCATCTACCTGTTCCAGTCCGGCGGGCCCTCGCATATCGATTTGTTCGACCGCAAACCGTCGCTCGAAAAGCTTCATGGTACTGAACTCCCAGATTCTGTGCGCGGCGGCCAACGCGTGACCGGGATGACCGCCGGCCAAAAACAATTCCTGGTCAACAAACCCATTTCCCCGGTGCTGCCGCGGGGTGAGAGCGGTGTCACCATCGGCGACCTGCTACCGTACACCTGTAAGATCGCCGATGAAATCAGCCTGATCAAATCCGTACACACCGAGGCGATCAATCACGATCCGGGGATTACGTTTATCAACACCGGCTCACAGATTCCCGGCTTGCCCAGCCTCGGTGCCTGGTGCGATTACGGCCTGGGCAGCCCGAATCCCAACATGCCGGGCTATGTGGTCATGCTGTCGCAAGGGAACGGCAAGAATCCCGGTCAGCCGATTTTTTCACGCCTCTGGGGCAGTGGCTTTATTCCCTCCAATCACCAGGGCGTTCAGCTGCGCGGTGGCGGTGCACCTATTCTCTACCTGAACGATCCGGCCGGCATCGACCGCAAGAGCCGACGTAAAATGCTGGATGACCTGGCCGCGCTGAACCGGATCCGGCTGGAGGCTACGGGTGACCCGGAAATTGCCACCCGAAACTTTCAGTACGACATGGCCTATCGCATGCAGGCCTCGGCGCCCGAGATTACGGACCTGCGCGATGAACCGGAGAGTACCTTTGCCCTGTACGGCGAAGATGCACGGGTGCCGGGCACCTACGCGTACAATTGCCTGCTCGCACGGCGTATGGCCGAACGGGATGTTCGCTTTATTCAGCTGTTTCACCGCGGCTGGGATCAACACAACTCGCTGGTGGCCCACTTGGGGGCACAGTGCCAGGATACCGACCAGGCCTCGGCAGCACTGGTCATCGACCTCAAGCAACGGGGCCTGCTGGAAGACACCCTCGTTGTCTGGAGCGGGGAGTTCGGACGCAGCGTGTACAGCCAAGGGAAGTTGAACAGCGGACGCGACCACCACGGGCGTTGCTTCAGCATGTGGCTCGCCGGGGGTGGGGTCAAAGGCGGCGTCATGCACGGTGAGACGGATGATTTCTGCTACAACATCGTCAAAGATCCCGTGCACATCCGGGATCTAAGCGCGACCGTGCTTCACTGCCTGGGGATCAACGACAAGCGCTTCACCTTCAAGTTCCAGGGCTTGAACCATTCTCCGACCGGGGTCGAAGAAACACACGTCGTGCATGACATCCTGGCTTGAGTCAGGCTTCATCGATCCGATTGGACTGTCATGTGCGTTCAGACCCGTAGTGTCCCAAAACAGAAACGAGCATCAAGCGGCCATTCTATAGTAGTTTAGCAGACCACCCAGCCGCGAATGCCGGACGACTTCGCCATCGGGGTCCCCGGGTTTTGGTACGCCCTTGATCAACTGATTCTCCAAACCCTGATGATTACGCTCGGCGTGGTAATGCTCAACATATTCCATCACCGCCGTCCTCAACTGCTCTTCGGAGAAGAAAATCATCCGACCCAGACACTCCTCCTTGATGGAACGGACGAACCGCTCTGCGTAGGCATTCAGATTCGGGCTGCGGGCCGGAAGTCGAAGGACCTTCACACCGGAGTCCGCCAGCGTGGCCCGAAATTTCTTTGTATACAATGGATCGCGATCTGCGATCAGAAACCGTTTTCCCAGCAGGAAGCCTGAGAAGCCGTCCGTGGCGTTCCGTGCCATCTGTTCCATCCAGACCCCATCCGGCCCCGGAACGATGCCCAGGACCTCCACGCGGCGGCTGGCCAACTCGATGATGAACAAAACATGGAACCGAATCAGGGAGCGCTTGATCCAAACTTCAACCGTGAAGAAGTCCGTCGCAGCGATGACCTCCCAATGGGCTTGCAGGAAGGTAGACCATTTCGTCGAACGATCCGGGGCCGGAACAATACCCTCCTCCTTGAGTATCCGGGCGATGGTTGTTCGCCCAACTTCATGCCCGACGTTCATCAGGGCTCCTTTGATCCGAGTATATCCCCAGCTTGAGTTGTCCTCAGCCATTCGAATGACCAGCCTCCTGATCTCCAGCATTACAGGCGGACGCCCTACCCTTTTCTTACCCTGGGTTCCATCGTACTTTTCGGCTACGAGTTGCCGATGCCATCGCAGCAGGGTATCTGGCGTTACTATAGGACATAGCTCCTTGAGCCTGGCTCTTCCAAGCACCATGGCCTTCTTCGCCAGACGACATCGCTCGGCGTCTGTAAACCTGATTCGCTTACTTGGCAGCCGTTCGCGAAGAACCCTGTTCTCCTCCTGGAGATACTTGATGACCTCTGCCTGCTCCCTCGTCAGCCACGAGGTCAAGGCGGCCAGTATCAGGTGAATTGGTTGAATGTTCACTGTCCCATTAAAGCCTGATTTCGGCTGAGATTACCAGATTTCGTCTCACCGTAAGTTGCTCTGAATCAATGGAATAACGATCGTTCCTATATTGGGACACTACGGGACGCGGGTTGGCAGCTTCGCCTTGACACCCGGTTTTCTTTTGGGGATATTTCAACCATGATCTGCCCCATCACCACCCCATACCCCCCGCTTCGCGCTTCCGTGCAAAAAGCGACTTCCTATCCATTATCCAACCTTCGGCGGGCGCTGCAATTACGCTTCGCTATGCTCCTGGTGACCGGGTTTATTCCGTGGTCTAATTCCTCCGCCGCCGACACCCTCCAAGTCGGTACCGCCGCCATCGAAACCACCCCCGAGGTCTTCCCCGTCCGCCTTCGCTCCGGCAAGTCGCACCTCGTCCACGACCCTCTCCACGCCCGCGCCATCGCCTTCCAAAACGGCGAGGGCCGCGTCGTCATCACGCTGATTGACGCCATCGGCATCGGCCGCGAAGAAACCGACGAGGTCAAAACCCGGGCCACCGCCATCACCGGCTGGAAGCCCGAAGAGATGCTCATCTCCGCAACCCATTCCCACAGCACTCCCAAAGCGGGCGGCGAAGATCCCGGTAGCGTTGCTTACAAAAAGATACGCTTCAACGGCATGCTCAAAGCCATCACCACCGCCATCGCCAACCTCGAACCCGCACGCGTCGGCTTCGGCTCACACGACGAACCCTCCGAGGTCCGCAACCGCCGCTGGCACATGGAACCCGGCAAGATGCCCCCCAATCCTTATGGCGAGTTCGACACCGTCAAGATGAACCCCGGCATGAATCACCTCGTCAAACCCGCGGCCCCCATCGATCCCGAGGTCTGCGTCATAGACATCCGCACCCAGAAGGGCAACAAACCCCTCGGCCTCATCGCCAACTACTCCCTGCACTACGTCGGCGGCATCCCCAAGCAAATCATCGACGGCCGTGAGATGGGCATGGCCTCCGCGGACTATTTCGGCGAGTTCTCCCGGATCATGCCGTACCGCCTCGCAGGCAACCCGCCCGAGAACTTCGTCGCCTTCATGACCAACGGCACCAGCGGCGACATCAACAACATCCCCTTCGGCATCAAGCGTCCCCCGCGCGAGCCCTTCGAACAATGCCGCATCGTCGCCACCAAGGCTGCCGACGCCGCCTGGTGCGCGACGCGCGACCTCGAGTATGACGTGCGTCCGCTCATTGCCACCCGCCAACGCGAAATATCCCTCACCTACCGCGAGGTCAACGTGTTCCAACTCAACCGCGCCCACGCCACCCTCGAAGGCATCAAGGAAAAAGGCGATGAAGCCTTCCCCAAGAAAGCTGGGCAGTACGCCCGCCAGATCGTCAACTTCCGGGAGAAGCGCCCCCCCGAGCCCGTCCTCATCCAGGCCATTCGCATCGGCGACCAGGCGATTGTTACCCTCCCCTTCGAAGTACTCGTCGAGATCGGCCTCGAGATCAAAGCCAAGAGCCCCTTCAAACACACCTTCACCATCGAACTCGCGAACGGGAGTTACGGGTACCTCCCCCCCCCCAACCAACACAAACTCGGCGGCTACGAAACCTGGCTCGGAACCAGCCGCTTCGTCCCCGATTCCTCCGTCATCCTCACCAAAAATCTCTTAGAAATGCTGGCCGAACTCCACGCCCTTTAGCAGCCCGTCCACCCACCGTCCCCCATCGATGTCCAGCGCGAAGGTCGTAGTGTCCCAAAACAGAAACGGCCATCAAGCGGCCCGCCTGTAATAGTTTAGTAGACCACCAAGCCTAGAATCTCGGACGATGTCACCATCCGAACCCGCTGGTTTTGGGACACCCCCAATCAGCTCATTCCCAATGCCCTGATGGTTCCGTTCAAGGTGGTGATGCTTCATGGGTCCATAAGGATCCCTCTTAAAAGCCCCGGGGCTCCTGGGCCAGATATGGAGGCCACCAGGTCCCTCTGAAGCCGGCCTTCTTTTCTCAATCCATGCCCCATCCACCATGGCTCTGATAAATTCAATTCCGACCCCAAAGACAAAGTCAGGACAAAAGTTGCCACCTGAGTTGCCAC
>JAYGFS010000632.1:0-3075 GCA_046581765.1 Verrucomicrobiota bacterium | reverse complement strand
CTCGGGTACAGCCCCGACCTGGGCAACCCGGGAACGATCGACATCAGTTGGAACAGCGAGATCGGCACGACCTACACCCTCCAGTACACCACCGATTTCCTCAGCTGGGTTGACCTGGCGGGGGCCACGGGCCTGGTCGCGGCGACGCCGACCCTCCTCGTCCAGGTCCAGTTGCCCGATCCCTTCTTTGCCATCCGCATCCGCCGCCATAACTGAGGCGGCGGACCGGGCTCCGGCATGCCCATGCCCCGAGGACCCGGCTTCCCGGAACCCTCCCGGTGAGCGGGAAATGTACCGGTCCCCTTCCGATGGTCGTATCGGTTTCGCGCAGTCCTTCCGCTCATCGGAAAAGGTGCTTTTTGCGTACAAAACCCGTTGCTTCATCGAAAATATCTGCCTAGACTGCCCGCCGGGTGGATGCAATCTGCGCCAGGGGTACCGCTCAAGCAGACGGGGGGTTATGCCCAGCGCGCACCTGGGTGTGCGGACCAACAGCGCCCGACCGGAACCGGTAGGGTTGGATATTAAATAGAGTATAACAGGAGCAGGAACATGGCAGTACTCCAAAAAGTCAGGTTGGGCATGGTCGGCGGAGGACCCGGTGCCTTTATCGGAGCCGTTCACCGCAAGGCCGCGGCCCTCGACGGCCAAATCGACCTCATCGGGGGTGCCTTCGACATCGACCCGAGAAAGAGCCGCGCGACGGGCCGGGAGCTGGGGCTGGACAGGAAGCGGGTCTACAACACCTACACGGAATTGATCGACGGCGAAAACGCCCTCCCCAAGGAGGAGCGCATGCAGGCCATCGCGGTGACCACCCCCAACAACTGGCACTTTCCCATCGCCAAGGCCTGTCTCGAGGCCGGCTTCCACGTCATGTGCGAAAAGCCGATGACCCTGACGCTGCGGGAGGCCATCCGGCTGAAGAAGGTGGCCAGCAAGTCGCGCAAGGTCTTCGGCCTCATGCACAACTACACCGGCTATCCCCTGGTGAAACTCGCGCGTGACATGGTGAAACAGGGTGACCTTGGAAAAATCTACAAGGTTATCGTCTATTACAAGCAGGGATGGCTGGCCCGCCCCATCGAGCGATCCGGGCAGAAGCAGGCCGCCTGGCGTTCCGACCCCAAGCAAAGCGGGGTGGCCGGTTGCATGGGAGACATCGGCACCCATGCCGCGAACCTCGCGGAGTTCATCACCGGGCAACGAATCAACGAGCTTTGCGCCGACCTCACCTCGTTCATTCCCAAGCGCCCGCTCGATGACGATGGATGCGTGCTCCTGCGCTTCAACAAGGGCGCCAAGGGTGTGCTCCATGCCAGCCAGGTATCGATCGGTGAAGAGAACAACCTCGCGATCTACGTGTACGGCGAAAAGGCCAGCCTCGAGTGGCACCAGGAAGACCCGAACGAGCTGAAGGTCTGCACCATGGACGCACCGGTACAGGTGTGGCGCCGCAGCAACGAGTTCGTCGCCCAGAAGAGTGCCTCCGCGGCGCGCTGCACGCGCCTCCCCCCGGGACATCCCGAGGCCTTTTTTGAAGCCTTCGCGAACAACTACATCAACTTCGCCGACACCGTGCGTGCCCGCGAGGCCGGGCGCAAGGCCACCGAGCTGGAGCGCGACTTCCCCGGTATTCCCGAGGGCGTTCGCGGCATGCAGTTCATCGAGTCCGTGGTGAAGTCCTCGAAGCAGGGCGCCCGGTGGGTAAAACTGCCCGCGAACCCCAAGTAATCAACCCCGTACAAGGAAACGACAATGAGCCGACCTGTTACCCTGTTTACCGGCCAGTGGGCCGACCTGCCCCTTACCGAGCTGGCCAAGCTGGCCGTGGAGATGGGCTATGAAGGCCTCGAACTCGCCTGCTGGGGCGATCATTTCGAGGTGGACAAGGCCGCCGAGGACGAGGCCTATTGCAAGAACATCTGGGACATCCTAAACGAGCACAAGCTGGATTGCTACGCGGTGTCCAACCACCTGGTCGGGCAGTGCGTGTGCGACCCCATCGATGCCCGGCACGAGAGCATCCTCTTCTCGGCCACGGACGTCTGGGGGGACGGAGAGGCGGAAGGCGTGCGGCAGCGCGCCGCCGAGAAGATGATCACCACGGGCAAGGCGGCCCGCAACTTCTTTAACGCCAAGCCGGACCGGGGTGAGTTCGATGCCTTCCCGGCCACCGTAAACGGCTTCACCGGCTCGAGCATGTGGCATTCGATCTATGCCTTCCCCCCGACCGACCAGGCCTACTGGAACAAGGGCTTTGAAGATTTCGCGACCCGCTGGAAACCGATCCTCGACGCCTACGACGAGCTGGACGTGAACTTTGCCCTCGAGGTGCACCCGACGGAAATTGCCTTCGACATCGCCTCCGCGGAAACCGCGATCAAGGCGGTCGGCGGCCACAAGCGCTTTGGCTTCAACTACGACCCCTCCCACCTCGAGTACCAGGGTGTCGACTATGTGAAGTTCCTCTACACCTTCGCTGAGCGCATCTACCATGTGCATATGAAGGACGCATGGTCGGATTCGGGCGACGGGACGGTCGGCGTGTTCGGCGGCCATACCGACTTTGCCGATCCGCGGCGTTTCTGGGATTTCCGTTCCCTCGGTCATGGCCACATCGACTTCGAGAAGATCATCGTCGCCCTGAACGATATCAAGTACCGCGGCCCGCTCTCGGTCGAGTGGGAGGACAGCCGCATGGACCGGGAGTTCGGAGCCGCTGAAGCCTGCGAATTCGTTCGCGCCGTTGACTTCCCGGGATCGGATATCGCCTTCGACGCCCAGTTCGACCAGTAAGCCGATTCGCTATAGGTTGTACTCGTAGGTCGAAGCTCTGGGAGCCGGTTTCTCCTCAGGTAACCCAGTGGCTGACGCAGCCGGAGTCCGCCTGTGAGACGGTGGCGGCGAAGTCAGCCAGGTAGCCGCGGCTGTGCTTGAGCTCGGGGGGAGTCCAGGCATCCCGGCGGGCGGCGAGCTCCTCGTCGCTGACGTGCAGGGTGATCTCTCCTTCCAGCAACTCGAAGGAGATCTCATCGCCGTCTTCGACCAGGGCGATGGGGCCGCCGGCGATCG
>JAYGFS010000616.1:0-2382 GCA_046581765.1 Verrucomicrobiota bacterium | reverse complement strand
CGGCATCGAATTTCTCGTTGCTGATCGCTGGTTGAGTGCCCGGTTCTTTGGCAACGGGGTCTTCGAGGTTTATCCCCGGTACAACTATAAGTTTCGCGAGACCCAGGCGAGCCGTATCCTGTATCCGCGTCCAACCCTTGCCCTGGCCGTGCGGAGCGGGATGGTCGCGGAGACCGAGCGGATGTTTCATCCCGATGAGATCCGGGAGATCCGCCGGACGAAGCATTACGGCGTTTTCTTTTTTACCACGATGCAGGCGAAAGAACAGCGCATCTGGAACGGCCACGCGGTGTTGCGGAATACCGGGCCCGAGCCGCCCTGGTACTAGGGGCTTTCGCGTTCAGGGTAGCGTTGCAATGGCTGCCGCGATGTCTTCGTCGCGGTCGATCGCGGCGACCAGCTTGGCTGTCGAGTCGGCCTTGTGCTGAAGCACGGGAATCTTCTCCTGCAGGACGGCCTTCAGTTGGTGTCGATTGCCCCATCCGGCCAGGATGAAGGCGGCCAGGGATTCGACGTCAAAGCGGTCGAAGGTGATGCAGCAGGTATCCGCCAGGCCGAGGCTCTGCAGGTAATATTCCACCTTGGGCTGGTAGCGCAAACCGAGGATGGGGGTCATGGCTGAGCTGGCCAGGATGCAGGCATGCAGGCGCATGCCGAACATGAGGTCTGTCTGTCCGAAAACGGCCTTGATATCGTGGTGATTGATCGTTTCGTTGCTGACCAGGCCCGTTCGCACCTCCCCGGTGATGTGCTTGATCACCTCCCTGGATACTTCGACGTCGTGGTGCTGCGTGGCGACAAATAGAATCGGCACCTTGATCTCCGCGGCGACCCGGCTCAGTGCTTCCCCGTAAATCGCGGCAAAGGTAGCTTTTCCGATGGAATCCCGGCCGGTTCCCGCCCAGGTGTCTATGTAGCGATTGACGTTAATGCAGAGGATTTCCTCGTCGGGACTCATGGCTACCGTCTTGAGAATTTCGCGGGCGCGTTCATCTGAAGATGGCCGAAGGGAAACCGCGCTGTCCGCGGCAATTGCCACGTTCGGGTTTCGCACCTCCAGGTCCATGAGAATGTCGTAGGACGCCTGGTCACGCGCGGTGGTGAAATCCATCAGCTCCGCCAGCTCCTTGAGCATCTTCTTGCCCATGTCGCGGCTGACCGGTCCGGTGCCAACGTTAAAACAGCCCATCCGCTTGCCCCGCTTTTTCGCCCGGGGCAGCATCAGGTAAAGCGAGGACATGAAATTAAAGGCCGGATTGTACAGCGATCGATCGAAGAGGATCGCGTCGAAGAGCAGGGTTAAATCGGTGCGCATGATCGATCGCCAGGTCGGAATGCCCAGCATGCGTACCGCGCCGTGCCAGGGCATCATCCCGATCGGAACGGTGTGGTTGTCGTATTCCTCGAGGATGTACCGGGGATTGATCGTGGGGATCTCGTACCGGATCTTGCGCCCGAGCTCGGTGTCAATGGCATCCATGATGCCGGCGATGAGGGCGGCGTCACCCGCGTTGCGACCAGACGAAGACCCGAGGAGGGTGATACGCTCAATCATCAGCGTCGCAATTCGATAATGTGAAGCGGAGGGTGCGGGTTTTCTGTCGAGGGGGGTACGATGAAATCCGCGATTTTAATGAAATCGGCCGTGGCGGGTCCGTAGTAGGTGGTCCAGTGTTCCCCGTCATAGCCATCGGTCAGGCTCATGTCCCCACGGATAGTGATGGTGCCTATGAAGCTGTTGCCCAGGCCGGGCAGAAGCCCAGCGATGCGGATGTTCACCGCCTCTATGTCCTGGCCAATCGTGGCGTTGACGGAGGTGGAGCCGAGCACGTCCGTACGGTAGAAGGATTCACTCCACGAGCCCCGGATATCGGGGTAGGGGCTGGGGATGGTGCTGCCTGTTCCGCCGCCGCCCAGGCTTTCTTTTCCGCCGCTATCGCATCCACTGAAGATCACGAGGGTGCATACGCATATTCCGGCCAAGCCTTGCCTGATGAAATCTTTCATATGCGTATGCAACGCGAGAATGTACGGCAGTACAATCCTAATTTTGTGCAAATCGGGTGATGCGTCGTTGCCTTTTAATCGCATATCGCATTGGGTCTTCCGCATGAAGCGGAGGATTTGGTTCAAATGGATAACCAGCCTGGCCTTTGTCGGGGTGATTATCTGGATCGTGCCCTGGCCCGACCTCGTCTCGGTGCTTGCGGGTATTCAGCCTGTCTGGGTCGCGGTTTCGATGGGGGTTTCTTTCGTCATGGTTCTCGTGAGTTGCAGCAAATGGGCGGTCCTGCTCCGTGCGCAGGGCACGCCGGTACCCTACGGTTCCCTGCTCAAGCACTACCTTGTCGGGTATTACTTCTCCAACCTACTGCCCTCGAA
>JAYGFS010000615.1:0-1552 GCA_046581765.1 Verrucomicrobiota bacterium | reverse complement strand
TTCCCCGGGTCGGCCACGGATCACGGGGAGAAAGGAACGGCCTTCCAGGGCGAGTGGTTTCTGCTGGAGTGCCGGGATGGAGGCCGCCTCGAGCAAGGTCGGCAGGATGTCGATCACTGAGCAGACCTGACCGGCTAAATCGCCCGCGCTCGGCCCGTCAATCACCCGGGGCCAGGAGACGATGAGCGGGGAGCGCGTGCCGCCTTCGTGGTCATACTGCTTGAATCGCCGGAAGGGGGTGTTGGATGCGTTCGCCCAGCCGTATCCGTAGGACTGGAAGGTGCGCTGGGGGCCGGGCATCAGGTCGGGGATGTTCCCGGATTGAACCGGTTCCTTTTTCCCATCGGTCGTGAAGTCCCGGCTCCAGGAACCGGTGCGCTTGGTCGTGTATTCGACATGGCAGCCCCCATTGTCCTGGTGATAGATGATGAGGGTATTGTCGAAGTTCCCGGTGTCCTTCAAGTACCGGATCACCCGCCCGATGTTGCGATCCATCGAGGTGACCTGCGCGGCATAGACTTCCATCCGCCGCTCCTGCCAGGCCTTGTTGTCGGCCTTATCCCAGGTGGGGACCTCGGGATTGCGCTCGGAGAGCTTCCAGGCCGGGTTGACAACACCCTGTGCTTTCATTCTTGCGTGCCGCTGCTCACGCAGCTTGTCCCAACCCATGGCGTAGCGGCCCTTGTAGGCGGCGATGTCCGCCGGCTTGGCGTGCAGCGGCCAATGGGCCGCCGTGTAGGCCAGGTAGAGGTAGAAGGGTTTCTCCTTGGGCCGGTCCTCCAGGAACGCGATGGCGTGGTCCGTGAGTGCATCCGTGTAATAGTAGTTCGGATTGTCCTTCCACTCGTGTGCCATGCTTTTGCCGTCCAGTTGCACATCTACCGGGGCAAAAAAGTCCGAGGCACCGTGTATGGTTCCGTAAAAATGATCGAAACCCCGGTGATGCGGTGCGTTGGGCCCGTCGGGCTCATTCGCACTCGATAGATGCCACTTGCCGGACATCAGGGTGGTGTAGCCGGCGTCCCGCAGGGCCTGGGGCAGGGTGGTGGAGGCGGGATGCAGGCCGCCTTCCGCGGAGCCGTTCTTGTGAAGGGCCGTTTTCGGGTACAGGCCGGTCATCAGGCTTGCGCTGGTCGGCCAGCACATGTTGTTCACGTAAAAATTCGTGAAGCGGATACCGCTTTTTGCCAGGCTGTCCAAATGGGGGGTCTCGATTTCTCCCCCGTAGCAGCCGAGATCGGAGTACCCCATGTCGTCGGAGATGATATGGACGATATGGGGTGGTGCGGCCCGCAGGAGCGAATGGGCCATGACGAGCAGGATGATGGCTGTACGCATAGCCGCCATGCTTGCGCGAATGGAGAACATCTTCCAGCAAAAAAGTATTTCCCGGCAGCCCGGGTCAGGGGGCGGCGGGCAGGCTGTAGCTCCCGTTTCGCGCCCAGGGCTTTTTCGCCGGTTGCCGCTCTTTCGCTGCCCGCTCCGTGGCGTCGCCTTTGTCCCCCTGTTTTTCCATCCATGCGTCAAGCTGCGCGGATAAGGCCACCCGACG
>JAYGFS010000415.1:0-2139 GCA_046581765.1 Verrucomicrobiota bacterium | reverse complement strand
TTCATCCTCCACGCGGTGCCGTAACTTGGTATTTTCGCCGGAGAGGATATCGGCCTTCTGCTCCGCATCCTGGCAGGCCAACTGTAAATCGTCTATCCGGAGCTTCAAGTCGCCGATAGCCTGGAGAATCTTTTTATCGGGCGAGCCGGCCGCAGGCTTGCCCGGCCCCTCCCGGGATGGGGTGGGATCCTCTTTCTCCCTATCCTCCAGCAACGATCCCAGCAGGGTGAGGACTGATTCGGTATTTTCGGGTGAGACACCGCCTGGGCCACCCACCCCGATACCCGTAGCACCTCCCCCCGGTGAAGCCGAGGATTTAGACGCGGCGGGGCCCGCACCGGAATTCGCAGGATCCGCTTCAGCCCGGACCCGGGACTTCGGCGCCTCTATCTCGTTAATGCTGGCGGGATCTTCAACCCGTTCAGCATCCGCGGGGATCTCCATCTTGTGCAGGCAATAAGGACAAGGTACTTCCAGCCCGACGCCTTTCTCATCCACGATGAGCGCCTCATTGCAGAACATACAGTTGAACACCACATCAGCCATGATGCCTGCCCGTTTCCCTCTTCATGTACACGTCGATCATCTCTTAAATGGTCCCGCAACGCTTGTAATGCTGGATAATATCCGCAATTTCCTCTTCGAAGGTCCGCGCGGGCTTAAATCCCAGTTCTTCACGCGCCTTGCGACTGTCAAAATGACGATCCTTGGTGAAAAAATCAACCCGCCGTCGAAAAATAGGCGGTTCGATCTTCAAGGGCTTGCATACCCACTCGCACAGTGAACCCAGGCCCTGCATGGGCTTGACCGGCAAATGAAGCCAAGGGGGGGACACGCCAAGGTTGCGAGCGATCAGGTCCACCATCTCCTTCAAGGGTAGTGCACGTTCGCCGGAAATAATATAGATGCTCCCCGTCCGTTCACGCGCCGCCTGCATGGCCAGGTAAAAAGCCTCGACGAGATCGCGCACATCGATCCAGTGCACCAAGGCCTGGCCCTTGCCCACGTAAAAAAATCTTTTCTTTGCGATCATACGAAACAATTTCAAGGTGCGCGTATCACCGGGTCCATAAATCATGGCTGGTCGGATCACTACACCATCGATCTTCCCGTCCCTGAAATAGCGCAGGGCGAGCTGCTCCCCCTCCATCTTCGTCCGCTGGTAAATGTCCCCCGGATTATACGGGGTATCTTCATCCGCGGGTGGGTGGGCAACGTGGCCCAGCACGCCGACGGTAGAGCAATGAATAAAGCGGCTGACACCCGCTTCGATACTCGCATCCAGCATCCGGCGTGTGCCTTCCAGGTTCACTTCATAAAACATGGAATCCGGATGACCCGCCTCACGAAACAGGGCGGCGATATGATACACCCCGAACACGCCTTCCACCACGGAACGCAGGCTGTCCATATCGGTCAGGTCCGCTTCGACATACTCAACGCCTTCCACGCGTTCCTGGACCCGCGAAAGACCCCGCACCATGGCCCGGACCCGGACGCCGTGCGCGACCAGGCAGCGCACCATACGACAGCCCACGAAGCCCCCGGCACCGGTCACCAGGTAAATTTCATCGTTCATATGCGTATCCTAGTAAACCGGAATCAGGCGATAGCAACCAACCCCATCGCGTGCGTACCATTTTCCCAGCCAAAAACACTAAAATTCACAGACTTATAGATAAAGGGAGCGTGTTACACAACCCTATTGGCGCGCTGACGCGGAGCGTTGAAACAGGTCATTCATCGGCCGGGTTTGCCGGCCCTGGGCGGGAACGCGTCCCCGGTTGAGGTCTGGGTACAGGAACCTGCCAGCGAAGGCCCGGCGGAGCACCGGGAATACCACCCCTTACTTCTTCAAGGGCAACAGGGGTAAATTCTCCTCAAAGAGATCCTGTACCGACTGGGTCAACTGGCGTTGCTTCGATAAAATGTTTTTCCCGTTATCGCCCTCGTCAAACACACCGCCTACCGCGACGCAGCTCAGGACAAAAATGGCCAGGGAACTCCCCCAGCAAATGGCGGAGCTGACATACGTTCCACACCAGGTGCTGCGGATCAATGGGACCACCAGCAGCAAACTGGCCAAGGTAAAGATTCCCAGGGTAAAATGGTCATGCCCGATCTGGGAGAAGATCGCGG
>JAYGFS010000382.1:0-2417 GCA_046581765.1 Verrucomicrobiota bacterium | reverse complement strand
AACTTCCCCGTGAGATCGGCGATCACGAGGTCCGCATTGAAGACCACCTCGTCGTTGCCACTGTAAAGCCCGCCGACATAGGATTCCCCCGTATCGCCATCGAACAGGACCTGTTCATTGGCATTGTGCACCTCGACCGCGAAACCCATCCCGGTGAGGATCGGCTCCAGGCCGGCCAACTGGTCGAGATCGGAAATAAGCGCCACGGTTTTCCGGGGCATTTCATAAATACGGTACTCAAAGGTGTCATTGCTCGTGTTCGTCAAGGTAAAGGAGGCCTGGCCGGCCTGGCCACGGGGCACATGGATCACCACGTCCCGGGTACTCGGCGTAACCGCAACCTGGCGGACGGAAATATCCGTGCCCACCTGGTCGCCCCCGCTTACGTGGACCGCGGTGGGATCGCGTTTCTCGTGCGCCTGCGGCAGGGCCCGGACCTGGTAGTCGCCGTCCGTCAACCCGTAGATCGCATAATGCCCGGAGGCATCCGTAGTCACCTTCCCGGACAGGGTACCCCAATACTCAACCCTTTCCCCGGCCAAACCGTTTCCGACACTGTCGGTCAAGGTCCCGGTAATCGCATGGCGCGGGGCAACCGGGAGGCTGAAGGTCAGGTCGAAGGGGCCGTAACTCGCATTCCCAACCCGCACCGTAAAGGGCACCTCCCCGCTTACGCCAGCCCCCAGGCTGACGGTAAAGGTGTCCGAATTTTCCGTGGATTGCCCGCTGAGCATGGAGGGCCACGCCCCGGTCGCATCCACGATGGTTACCCCCCCGGTGGCCGTGGACAAATGGCCCGTCGGGTTCAGGAAGAGGGCCGAGCCCTCCACCGTGAGGGTGAAACTCAGGTCCACGGTCTCACCCGGTTCAGCGAGATGGTCGCCATCTCCGGTCACATCATCGATTACCCGCAGGCCAACCAGGACCGGTGCCGGGGCCGGGTTGACGTGAAGGACAACCGGCAATCGCAGGTTATTGCGATCTTCCGTGATATACACGTTGGCTTTATAGGTACCCGCCACCAGGTGCTTGCCCGCATTGAACAGGAGGTCGACATCACTGCTTACGCCGGGCCCGAGGGTCAGGGAGACCGGGTTGGGTTTCAACCAGAATGGCTGGATAGCCTGGAAGGCGCCATCCAGGTCGAGATGGCCCCCGCTCTTCGTCACCGCGCTGAGCCGCGCATCCTTGCGCGAGCCTTCCAGCAGGGCGCGCTTCAGCATCGCCGGGGTGGCATCGGGGAAGATGCTGAGCAGCAGGGCGGCAGCCCCGCACACATGCGGGGAGGCCACGGAGGTGCCGTCCAGCGCGGCATAGTCCGGGAGGATGCCCGTGAGGAAGTCCTCGCGGAAATAGGTGCTCATGATCTGGACCCCCGGCGCGGCCAGGTCAACGCTCTCCGCACCAAAATTGGAGAAGGCCGCCAACTGGTCGTTGTGATCCGCCGCCGCCACGCTGATAATGTTCCCGAGGTTATAGGTGGCGGGATAACTCGGAAAGGCTAAATCGTTGTCCTGGCCAGCGTTCGAGGCCGCGCATACGAAGAGGTGCCCTTTTGCCCCGGCCATGGCGATCCCCGCGCGCTCGATACCCGAGAACTCCAGGCCACCGTAACTGTGATTGCTCACGCGCGCTCCGTTGTCCACGGCGTATTCCAGTGACTTGATGGCCGACGCGGTATCGATGATCAGGATGGGGAAGCCGAAAAAACTCTCGACCCGCGAAATCTTGCAGATCATCAGGCTGGTCTCCCAGTTCATCCCGGTGACGCCCTCGTCGTTGTTTCCGACCGCCCCGACCGTACCCGCCACATGGGTGCCGTGCTCGGTACCGTCAACCGGGAAGAGAAATCCGGTATCCGGGTTGGGGTCGTTGTCCAGGGCCCCGAAATCATACCCGTGGATATCATCCACGTACCCGTTCTCGTCGTCATCGTTCACCGCAAATGGATAATCGTTGGTATCGTCGTCGAGGTTCCCGAACACGCCGTCGAAGCCGGCCAACGGGATGCCGTTGGTATTGTAATCCGCCCGCATGACCTCCTCGTCGAGAAAGTCGATGCCGGTTTCATCCACCAGTCCATCACCATCGTTGTCGATACCGTCGGTCACGTTGCTTTCCACCGACTCGAGCGCGTCCCCGTCATCGTCAAAGAGCGCGATACCCGGGGCGCCATCGGCCGGGGCGGCCTCTCCGATGACCTCCAGCGGGTTGACCCACAGGTTGGCTTCCAGGTCCGGATGCATGAGGAGGGTCCCCGTGTCGTGTATCGAGACCGTCACTGTCCTGGAACCGATCGAGCGGTCCCATAACGCTTCCGCACCGGCGTCCGCGCCGAGGGAACCGCCGGTCTGCCGCGCGTTCTCCAGGCCCCACTGCGCGCTGAATTGGGGGTCGTTCGGCGTCTTGGTCAACTC
>JAYGFS010000363.1:0-3078 GCA_046581765.1 Verrucomicrobiota bacterium | reverse complement strand
ACCTGGAGGCTGACCAGGAACATCCACCAACCGGGCCGTCGGAGCCCGTGGCTTATCCGGGCGGACAATCGCATGGTTTTCATAAGCTGAACCCTAGGGCTTATCCGCAATCCTGTCGACACAGGTCTCGACCGAATGGTTAAGAATACGCTAGCAATGGAATCGAGGGACCCGGAAATCAAGGCATGAGCCATAAGGAAATAGACCTGCGCAGCGACACCGTCACCCGGCCCGGTGACGCCATGCGCCGGGCCATGGCCGAGGCCGAGGTGGGGGATGATGTCCTGGGGGATGACCCGACGGTCCGGGAACTGGAGCGGACAAGCGCAGAGCTCCTCGGGAAAGAAGCCGCACTCTTTGTCCCCTCGGGAACCATGGCGAACCAGGTGGCGATCCGCTGCCACACCCAGCCGGGTGACGAAATGCTGCTGGATGGCCACGCGCATATCTACTGGTACGAGGGGGGCGGGCCCGCGGCCCTGTCCGGGGTCAGTTGCCGGGTTTTGCCGGGGCTGCGCGGCCACTTCTCCGCCGACGATGTTCGGGCCGCACTGCGTCCAGGGGATGTACATTTTCCACCCACCCGCCTGCTCGCGGTCGAGCAAACGCACAACCGCGGGGGCGGGACCATCTGGCCGCTGGAGCAGATCGAGGCGGTATGCGGGGCGGCACGCGAGGCCGGCATGCAGACCCACCTTGACGGGGCCCGGTTGTGGAACGCGAGCGCGGCGACCGGGATATCCGAATCGGCGTACGCGAGGGACTTCGACAGCGTGAGTGTCTGCTTTTCCAAGGGCCTCGGTGCACCCGTGGGCTCGGCCCTTGCGGGGAGCACCGAATTCGTGGAGCGGGCGCGCCGTTTTCGCAAGCTGTTTGGCGGGGGGATGCGACAGGTCGGGATCATTGCCGCTGGCGCACACCACGCCCTTGCACATAATCGCGACCGCTTGGCGGATGACCACGCCCACGCCCGAAAGCTGGCAAGTGGCTTGAGCGAAATCCCGGGGATTGAAATTGAACCCGACGAGGTCCAGACCAACATGGTATACTTCGATGTCCAGGGCCTTTCCGCCACGCAGGTGGTCGAGGCACTGGGGGCACGCAAGGTGTGGGTGCTCGCCACCGGCGAACAAACCTTACGCGCGGTGACCAGCCTCGCGGTGGGGGCGGATGACATCGATCGGGTTATTGAAACCGTGCGAAGCATCATGACCGAATGATCGCAACGCGGCGTGGGGCGACACCCGCGCCCGGCGTCCTGGGTGCACCCTACCCATCGGGACGGGGAGGCCCTTGATACGGGTAAATGTACCCGGGTCGTTGTTAAACGCCTCTATTCATGTAAAATAGGAAGCAGATGCGATCGTGGATCCCCATACTTGTCGTTTTGGCTGCAACGTCGGCAGCTCCGGCGCTTGCCAACCCGGACCAGCCGAACATTATCTTTATCGTATGCGATGACGCTGATTACCACGACTTCGGCTTTAACTCGCAGGACGCGCAGACCCCCAACATCGATGCCTTAAGCGTAAACGGTATCGTGCTTTCAAGTTTTTATACCGCGGGGGCAAAATGCTCTCCGACCCGCGCCAGCCTCCTGACCGGCATGCACCCACTGGCGGTGGGTTTGAACGAAAACTGGGTGGACACCACCGAGGTCGTTCAAGGGCGTAACGGCTTGCGCGGACTTCCCTCCCCCCCGCAACTCGGCACGGAATTAACCACGCAGGGATATGCAACCGCACATTTCGGGAAATGGCATATTGGACAGGCCCGGACCATGTACCTGCCGGACGCGCAAGGTTTCCAGCATTGGCTGCTGCCAAAGGGCGGCTATACCGGGAACCAGCATGTACGAAGCCACCTGGGCGATTTTACGGTGAACGTGACCTATCGCCCCACCTGGCTGACGGACCAGGTGCTGGACTACCTTGACACGGAGGCTACGGCACCCTTTTTCATCAACGTCTGGTACCTCACCCCCCACACGCCCCTGCATGTGCCCCCCGGTTTCGACAACCAGCCCTTCCAGTTCGACCTGGCTTCCCCCCGCGGGATGGTCCTGGCCATGATGCAGCAGGTTGACCTGGAGATCGGCCGTATCATGCAAAAAGTGACCGACCTGGGCCTACGGGACAATACCCTGCTGATCGTGACCAGCGACAATGGCGGCCAGGCCGCCTCGAATGCGGCACAGCGTGACTTCCGCGGGACGAAAGGAAATTTTCTCGAGGGCGGTATTCACGTACCCTTTGTCGCACAATGGCCTGCGTGCATTCCCTCGAACACGGTTAACCAGAGCCTCGTCACCTCGATGGACATGTTGCCCACGCTCATGGATATCGCCGGGGCATCCGACGAGCAGATCGCCGGCATAAGCGCACTCGGACACGGATCACCCAAGACGGAGGCCCTGCTCAACCAGCAGGTCCTGCCGCATGCGGATATTCTCTGGCACATGAAGCACGTGGCCACGCCGAGCGAGGACAGGCAGGCGGAATATACCTATGCCCTGCGATCCGGGCACTACAAGCTGATTAAGTTCCAGGACCGGACAACCTACAACATGTACGACCTGGAATCGGATCCCTACGAGGGAACGAACCTGGTAGCCAGTATGCCCGAGCTCTTTGCGGAAATGCATGGGAAGCTGCTGAAACGCCGCCAGGTCTGCAGCCGGGTTCCCTTGATCCCCTGGCAGGTCAACCAGCTCCAGACGATCCCCTTCGATCCACGCTTCGACATATGTGGCGGTGACCTGACTTTCGTGACCGTGCTTGAGATTCCCTCACCGGCCTATGCGGGTGGCAACCTGATCCGGAAGCCCGGCAGTTTTGACCTGCGCATTACACCGGAAAAAAAAGTCGCCCTGACCATTGATGGTGTGAGCGAGGAAGGCACCAACAGCGTAATCGATCTCCTGTCAGCCCCCCTCAGCCCGGGCATACATGAAATTGCGCTTGGCCTGACCGGGCACAGGCGATCCAACACCGTGGCCACCCTGTACGTGGACGGAATGGAGGTGGATGTATTCGACCAGGCCGACATCCTGTGGATCCTGCACAGCAACACCTCGGA
>JAYGFS010000297.1:0-6149 GCA_046581765.1 Verrucomicrobiota bacterium | reverse complement strand
ATCCAGGGGCATATGGTCGATGTCATCGAGGGCGAGGGCAGGGTCGAGCTCGTGGTCGATCGCATGCTCCTCCGCAAGGGGAATTACTTTCTCTCCTTGGCCATCCACTCCGCGGATCACGAAACCCAGTTTCATCGACGCGAGGATTGGTATCTTTTCGCGATGAAGAATGAAGACGCCGCGAATGGCCCGTTTAATCTGGGCTCGAGCTGGTGCACGTAGTACGTCTGCGCGCTGAAGACCAAAATAAATGGAGCTTACATGATGAATAAATATCACATAACTTGCTTGTCGCTGGTCCTCGCCGTGCTGGGGTCGCTTCATGCCGAGCTGCACTTTGAGATCAAACAGCTGGCCATCGATGGCAACGAGGGCATCGCGGTGGCGGATGTCGACCAGGACGGCAAGCTCGACGTGGTGGCCGGGCGAAACTGGTACGCCGCACCGGATTTCCTGCCGCGGCCGGTGCGGACCATCGAGGACTGGAACGGGTACATCGAAAGCAACTGCGACTTTATCGAGGACCTGAACGGGGACGGGTTTCCCGACGTCATTTCAGGATCGTTTACCCAAACCGAGGTTTATTGGTATGAAAATCCGGGCAAAAAGCCGTTGGCCCTGGGCAAGATGTGGCCCCGGCACCTGCTGGTGGATACCGGGTACGGCCACAACGAAGGAACCCTGATGCACGACATCGATGGGGATGGAAAACGGGAGTGGATCACCAACAGCTGGAACAAGAAGAATCCACAACTGGTCTGGTCATTTGCGAACTCCCCGCGGGAAGTCATAACGCGGATCGGAAAGATGGAGGTGAAGAAATCCGTTGTCATGCCCACCTTGAAGAAGCATGTGATCAACAAGAACACCAACGGCCACGGCATGGGCTTTGGCGATATAAACAACGATGGTCGTGAAGACATTATCTTCGGCCAGGGCTGGTATGAACGACCTTCCGGAAAGGTCCTGGACCAGCCATGGAAACTGCATCGCGACTGGCCCTACCTGCACGCAAGCGTGCCGGTATTTGTCCGCGACCTCAACGGGGACGGCAAAAACGATCTCATCTGGGGAAAGGGGCACGACTACGGGCTGTTCTGGTGGGAGAGCAGGGGCATCGTCGACGGGAAGTTCACCTGGAAAGAACATGTGATCGACCGCTCCTACTCCCAGCCGCATACCCTGCACTTCGCCGACCTGGACGGGGACGGAAAAGATGAGTTGATCACCGGCAAGCGTTTTCACGCGCATAACGGTAAGGATCCAGGCGGAAAGGAAAAACCGTGCCTGTATTACTACACCTGGGACGCAAAAAGCCTGGCCTTTACCCGTACCGTAATCAACGAAGGACGCGTGGGCTGCGGCTTACAGATCGCATGCGCCGATTTAAACGGGGACGGGACCCTGGATATTGCGGTGGCCGGGAAGTCGGGCACCTATATTTGTTTTAATAAGTAGTTTAACGCGTGGGTGTTATGTATGCCTTCCGCCAACTGTAAACAAAGGAAATCCGATGAAGAGAATGATCATTTTGTACTGCGCGACCGCGCTCGCATCCGCCTCCGGCGAAGAGTGGCAATCCATTTTCGACGGTAAAACGCTCAAGGGCTGGAAGGGCAACCCGGAACTCTGGTCGGTCAAGGACGGTGCGATCACCGGGACGACGACGGCCGGGAAGCCGCTGAAGTTCAATACCTTCCTGGTCTGGCAGGACGGCGAACTGGAAAACTTTGAATTGAAGCTGAAATACCGTATCGAGCGCGGTAATTCCGGTATTCAATACCGCTCCGAGTTGAAGGACCCCGAAAAGTTTATCGTCGGGGGCTACCAGGCGGATTTTGAAGCGGGCAAGAAATACTCGGGCATCCTCTACGAGGAAAAAGGGCGGGGTATCCTGGCGCTTCGGGGCAAGCAGGTCGAGATTACAGCGGAAGGCAAGAAGAAAGCCGTAGGCGATGTTGGCGATTCAGATGCAATCCAGGCCGAGATCAAGCATGAAGACTGGAATGACTACCATATCCTCGCCAAGGGGAACCAGCTGGAACACCGGATTAACGGCCTGGTAACCATGAAGCTTACGGATCACCAGGAGGCAAAGCGCGCCATGAAAGGCATCCTCGCGCTGCAGATTCACGTGGGCAAGCCGATGGTGGTTCAGTTCAAGGACCTCCAACTCAAGGTGCTCCCTGGAAAGGCAGATGGATCTTGAGCCGCGGCCTGGACAGCCACAAGGTTTTCCAGGGGAAACCTGGAGCGATGAAGAAACATATGAAGGGCGGATCATGAAGTATCTATTTTGTACAATTTGTATAGCGACCAGCTTGTTTGCCACGGGTTGCCTGACCGGGAACCTGGCCGGGCCTGGGAACTCCGCATCCCTAAGCTTGTTTAACGGGAAGGATCTCACCGGCTGGAAGGCCATTGATTTCGGCGGACAGGGTGAGGTTTCCGTCAAGGACGGTAATCTCATCCTGGGAGCCGGGGAGCTTATGACCGGGGTGGTGTTCACCGAGGAGCCTCCCGCACGGATGAACTATGAGATTTCGCTCGAAGCCCAGCGGGTCGAAGGCGATGATTTTTTCTGCGGGCTCACCTTCCCCGTCGGAACGAACTGTGTCTCGCTGATCGTCGGCGGATGGGGTGGCGTGGTAACCGGCATCAGCAGCGTCAACTACCTCGATGCATCGGAAAATGAATCCACCGCCGTGCTGAAGTTTGACAAGCAGCGGTGGTACGCAATACGCGTCCAGGTTATTCCGGGTCGCCTGAAGGTTTGGCTGGACAATGAAGAGATTATCGACCTGGAGACCACAGATAAACACCTGGGCGTGCGGCCTGGGGATATTGAACTGTGCCAGCCGCTTGGAATCTGCAGCTGGCAAACGGAAGGCGCGATTCGGAAGGTGCGGATGAAAATGCTGAAATCCAGCGAATAGGTGGCACTTTTTATGCTGAGTTAAGCTGCCGAATACCCGGCGAAGCCCGGTGATTCGTTTCGGTTATGATCGACAGTTGGGACGGTGCAGTGTTCCGGAATCCGGGCAATAGATATGGGCCCAGGGGTCGCAAAGCATATGGAAGATGATGAACGTATAACAGACGGCTGCGATGACCTCACGGTCGTGAATCCCGACTCGGCGTCTTCGTCGATCCCCCTGAAGAGCTTTCGCGCCATCAAGCCCGGGTATGTCTATCTCGATCGCTACACGGTTCGGGACCAACTCGGCAAAGGCTCGATGGGCGTGGTTTATCGCTGTCACGATGAAGTTGCCGGTATCGACGTGGCCCTTAAAGCCATTCCACCTGAACTCTCCCGGGACACGGAGGAAATGGAAGCCATCCGGGCGAATTTCCAGCTGGTTCACCGGTTGCACCACCCGGGTATCGCAAATGCCAATACCCTGGAAAAGGATCAGGAGACCGGCGACTACTTCCTGATCATGGAATGCGTGGGCGGGGTGAACCTTATGGCGCACTACAAGTCTCGAGGCTATCATCCATCGCTGACCATGGCGCTTCCTGTATTGCGCCAGATCGCCGAAGCCCTCGACTACGCCCACGGGCAGAACATTATTCACCGGGACATCAAGCCGTCAAACGTGCAGATCACCGCCGAAGGCGTGGTGAAGATCCTCGACTTTGGACTCGCGCAGCAGATCCAGAGTTCAATCCTGCGAATTACCGGAGCCGGGGACAGCAAGGGTGGCACCCCGTATTTCATGGCACCCGAACAGTGGAAGGGCCAATTCCAGGATGCGGCTACCGACCAATACGCCTTTGCAATCCTGACCTATCAACTCATTTCGGGGAAATGTCCCTTCCAGAGTCCTGACATCATGGTTCTCCGTGAAATGGTTCTGAATGAAAAGCCCCCGAAGCCCGACTCGCTGACCGAGGTGGAATGGAAAGTCCTGAGGAAGGCGATGGAAAAGGAACGCATCGCTCGATACATCTCCTGCACGGAACTCGTCGAAACTTTGGAAAATGCGGCGAAGGTGTCGTCCTCATCGCGCGCCCAGGTTCCGGCTGGAGAGGACGGGCCTGGCGGACAGTCGACACGTCCCAAAACGGCAAGGAAGACATGGGTGAAACGCAAGCACCGTCCGCCGGCGCGCGAGCTGGGTACCCGGCGCATGCTCGTCGGGGTGTTTCTATTTCCCTTGCTGGCTTGCGGGATCGCCGGAGCAGGCGCCTTGTCATGGAGTCGAATCCATGCGGATGCCCGGGCCCAGAAATCGGCCTACGTCGCGGCCCGGAAATCAGCGATTGCTGCGGTCAAGGCCCGGGACTGGGAACGCGCCTTGCATTTCAGCAACAAGGCGGTCGAGACAGGGGCTCGCGACCCCCGCGATGCGCTTAAACTACAGATGGTTGTCAACAAGGCAGCCTCGCCACGCGCGGGAACCATTCGCGTGGTCCCGCTGGCAGAAGGGGTGAATATTGAATTGGTCTGGATACCCCCGGGCACCTATCTTCAAGGCAGCTTTTTTGCGGGTCATTACGACGAGGAACCCGCGCACAGGGTGATGATTCCCCGGGGTTTCTGGATGGGCAAATACGAGGTCACACAAGTGCAGTATGCCGGCGTAACCGGGCAGAATCCCAGCCAGCATATCGGTAAAACACATCCGGTGGATTCCATTTCACGGAAAGAAGCAGGGGCCTTCGCAAGGGCGATCAGCAAGGAGGACTTGTCGTTTCGATTGCCCACGGAAGCAGAGTGGGAATACGCTTGCCGTGCAGGCAGGCAGGCACCGTATTATTTTGGCTCGGGAGCTGATGACCTGAACCGTTATGCCAATTATGCCGATGCATCAAACGCCTCGACCCTCATCGATTGGCGGGACACCGAACATTCAGATGGGTTTAACCGAACGTCTCCTGCCGGAAGCTTCAAGCCGAATGCCTGGGGATTGTATGACATGGCGGGCAACGTGGCAGAATGGTGTGATGACCTGTATCATCGCTATCAATTTCCCTCTTACCTGGACAAGTCAACCGGGAAAGAACATGTGTCCCGGGGTGGGTCCTGGGCCAGTGCGGCAGCCTATTGTCGCTCTGCATCCAGGAAAGAGTTCCGGTCGGTGGATGCCAGCCTGGGCACGACCGGTTTTCGCGTGGTCCTGGACAAGGAGCAGGGTGACCCGGCGTGGGGCGCGCCTTTACTTCCGGATATAATCAACGAGTAAATCCGCGAGAAGCTGATGCCCTTGCCCGGAAAGGTGAATGCCGTCGGCCTCCACCAGGGCCCCGGGGGTCAGGCCGTCCGCGACAAATCGGGATGATGCATCTTCCTCGCTCCACATGGCCAGGTCGATGAGTCCTGCACCTTCCTCCTCGCACACCTCGCGGGTAATGCGGTTGTAGGCATCGTGCAAGTTGCGTGCCTGCTCGACACTTTCTGCAAGCCCCTTAGCTACAAGCGCCTCGGCCAGGTCACCCCGGGCTGAAGTCACCAGCACGGGCCTGGCCCCAGCGGCCTTTACCGCGCGCACGATCCTGACCAGGGCCCATTGGTATTCTTTACGGGAAACGCGCAGCCCGTCGGGATTATCATCACGGGCGCTGATCCGGTCGAGTTTCCGGTTGAAGGTGATCAATTGGACCACCCGGCGTTCCTGCATGCGGTTTAACCGGGATGCGCGTTCGCTGGTTTCCGGAGCCTCCATCCGCAGGCTGTCCGGAACGACTCCCCGCCAGTGATCATCCCACCCGTAACAGACCGTCACTATATCTGGCTGATTCGTGGGGTTTGCCAGGATCTGACGCTCAAGTTGGGCCAGGCCCTGGGAAACCGTATAGCGATCCACGGCGCAGTTGTAGACCTCCCAGGTGTTGCCCAGTATAGCCTCTGCATTCAACCGCTGCTGCAACAGGTCGGGGTAGGCGGGAGAGGCCAGGCTCGTGGTGGAGCCACCCAGGCAGAAGATGCGTTTGGTCATTTCCGGTTTATCCGCCGCCGCTTGTTCGCCGATGAAACCCGCTGCATTAATCCTTCGATTCCGGGTGTAGGGTTCATTCGGGGTGAAGGTCCAGATCAGGTAGGGATCGGGCCGGATGTAGCCGCCAAAGTCGAGCTGGAGCTTCGGGTCGACCGGGCCATGGTAGCGCGGCAGTTCCTTCCTGAAATCCACCTTGACCAGGATGAA
>JAYGFS010000259.1:0-13221 GCA_046581765.1 Verrucomicrobiota bacterium | reverse complement strand
GACACGGAATGCATCCAACTTCGCGTTGTTGCTTTCTTCCCTGGGGGGCAGCTTGCCCTTCCACTTCCAGTTGAGCACCATCGACAGCACCGGACTCGTGGGCTACTACACCTCGCTGGCCTTCAGCCCCGGGGGAGAGCCCGCCATCTCTTACTACGACAACACCAACAAAGACCTGAAATACGCAGTCTACAACGGCGCGAGCTGGGACCTGAGCACCGTCGACAGCCCCGGAGACGTGGGCGAATTCACCTCGCTGGCCTTCAGCCCCGGGGGAGAGCCCGCCATCTCTTACTACGACGCCACCAACGGCGACCTGAAGTTCGCGGTCTACAACGGCGCGAGCTGGGACCTGAGCACCATCGACAGCGCCGGAAACGTGGGCTGGTTCACCTCGCTGGCCTTCAGCCCCGGGGGAGCGCCCGCTATCTCTTACCTGGACTTGAGCAACCAAGACCTGAAGGTCGCGATTCAGCAGGGCTTCCAGGGCGGGCCTTAACGCGCCTCGATCCGCTCGTCGGGTTCATGCGCGAATATTGACCTGGAAATCGGGCGGGCGAATCCACCCGGGTGACTTCTCGGTCCGACGAAACTTGTTTTCCCCGGTCGTTTCTGGTCTTTTCCCTGCATGGAGTCATTGGGCATTATAGCCGGTAAAGGCGCGTATCCCCGGGAACTGGCGGAATCTGCGCGCAAGCAGGGGGTGGAGCGCATTTTTGTGACCGCTTTCAAGGGGGAGACGGATCCGGTCATCGAAAGCTATGCGGATGAGGTCCAATGGATGTACGTCGGCCAACTGGGGCCCTTTGTCGAGGCCTACAAGGGCAGCGGCGTGCGCCAAGCGGTCATGGCCGGCCAGATTTCACCGAAAAACCTGTTCAACCTGCGCTTCGACAAGGCGATGCGGGACATGCTCGGGCGCCTGGAGCGCAAGAATGCCGATACCATCTTCAGCGCGATTGCCGAGGAGCTGGCCAAGGTCGGGGTGGAATTGACCGATGCCAGCCTGTTCATGGAATCGACCATGCCGGCACCGGGGACCCTGACCGCCCGGGCTTTTACCGGGCAGGAACGCCGGGATGCCGATTACGGGTACGAGGTGGCGCGCAGCTGTTGTGCGATGAACATCGGCCAGACCGTGGTGGTCAAGGAGGGAACGATTCTCGCGGTGGAAGCCTTTGAAGGCACCGATGCGGCGATCAAGCGCGCGGGTAAGCTGGGCGGTGATGGAGCCGTCGTGGTCAAGATGGCCGGGCGGACGCATGATATGCGCTTTGACATCCCGGTGGTTGGCCTGCGCACGCTGAAATCGATGAAGAAGGCCGGGGCGACGGCCCTGGCGGTGGAGGCGGGCCGGACCGTCCTGCTCGAGCGCGAGGCGGTCATCCAGCAGGCCGACGACATGAGGATAGCCATAGAGGCGAGAACACTGGATGCGTGAAAAAGTGCGAGTGGGGGTGGTGGGCGTGGGATCCCTTGGGCAACATCATGCCCGGATTTACAGTGAACTGGATGAGGTGGAATTCGTTGGGCTGTTTGACTCGGACAGCGCCCGGGCGGCCGAGATTGCCGCGGCCAGCCATTCGCGCGCATTTGATCGCCTGGAAGACCTGGCCGCGGAAGTCGATGCCGCCAGTGTCGCGGTGCCGACCCACCTGCATCGCGAGGTGGCGGGCGGGCTGTTGGGGCAGGGGCTTCACCTGCTGGTGGAAAAGCCGATCGCCTCGACCACGCGTGAAGCGGAGGAGCTCGTGGCGATGGCGCAAGAGCGCAACCTGATCCTGCAGGTCGGGCACGTTGAGCGCTTTAACCCGGTGCTGGGTACACTGGAACAGTATACGGGAAGTCCCCGATTCATTGAGGCCCATCGCCTCGCGCCTTTTCCTCCCCCCCGGGAGGGGCAGATGCCCCGGGGAACCGAGGTCAGCGTGGTGCTGGACCTGATGATCCACGACATCGAGGTCCTGCTGCACCTGGTGGACTCGAAGGTGGTCGATTTTCACGCGGTGGGGATTCCCGTGCTGAGCGCCTCGGAAGACATTGCCAACGTCCGGCTGCAATTTGAAAATGGCTGTGTGGCCAATGTCACGGCCAGCCGGATCAGCCCGGAGCAGATGCGCAAGATCCGCGTATTTTATGACGATGCCTATATCAGCCTGGATTACCAGGCGCAGGAAGGCGAGCTGCACCGCAAGACCGCGGCAGGCATCGTCCGCGAGCAGATCCCCATCGAAAAAGGGGACGCCTTGACCAATGAGTTGAAGGCCTTTGCTGGATGTGTCCTGCATCACAGCCAGCCAAAGGTAAGCGGGGAGCACGGCGCGGAGGCCCTTCGACTGGCGGTGGCCATTACGCAAAAGGTCCGGGTTTCCTCGTCGTGAGTCGATCGCTGATGATGATTGCCGGGGAGATCTCCGGGGATATGCATGCGGCCAAGCTCGTTGCAGAGCTCAATCAGGAGATGCCCGGGGTGGAGATTTGGGGGATCGGCGGAGACCGCATGCGTGCGCAGGGGGTGGAAACCCTGGTGGATATAGCGGACATGGCTGTCCTGGGCGTGAGCGAGGTCCTGAAACGCTATGGATTTTTCCGGCGCGTTTTCCGGGACATGATCGCCGCGGTCGAGGCGCGGAAACCCGACGCGGTGATCCTGGTGGATTATCCCGGCTTCAACCTGCGCTTCGCCCGGCAAATGCACCGGCGGGGGATTAAGGTGATCTATTACATTTGCCCCCAGGTCTGGGCATGGAAGCGCGGTCGCATCGCCCGGATGGCCGAGTACCTGGACCGCTTGCTGGTCATTTTTCCCTTTGAGGTGGCGGTGTTTAAAGGGACGGGCCTGGTCACGGATTATGTCGGGCATCCGCTGGTGGAGGACGTAGCTGCGGCCCTGGCGGCCCCGCGTAGCGAGCTTCCCTGGCCCGCGGAGACCCGACTGGCCCTGTTGCCCGGGAGCCGGATCCAGGAGGTCGAGCGGATCCTGCCGCTCATGCTGGAAACCCTGCGGCGTCTTCGGGTGACCCAACCCGGGATCGGGGCCATCATCGCCGCCTCCTCGGTCGATACGGCCCGCCGGATCCAGGCCCTGGTGGGAGACGCGGAGGGGGTGAACTGCGTGACGGGCCAGACGCGGGAGATCCTGATCCAGGCCAATGCGGCCCTGGTGGCTTCCGGAACGGCGACGCTTGAAACGGCCCTGTTGGGTTGCCCGATGGTCGTTGTGTACAAAACCGCGCCCCTGACCTACGCGGTGGCCAAGCGCGTGGTGAAGATCCCCCACATCGGCATGGTCAACATCATCGCCGGTCGTGAATTGTGCCCTGAGTTTATCCAGGGTGCTGCCCGCCCGGAGAACATTATCCCGACCCTGGAACCGCTGCTGGGCGATAGTGGGGCCCGGGCCGAGATGATAGCTGGATTGCGGGTAATTTTTGACACCTTGGCGCATAAGGGCGAAAAAAGTGCTGGAGAGCTTGTGGCGGAAAGCGTGGAAGGCTGAGCCGGCGGCAAAAGTGCGAATTTAGTACAAAATATGCCAAACATACCCTTCCGACGCGTCATCTGGTACGGCTGGGCGGAACGGGACCATAGGTTTAATTGATTTGATAATTTGAGAATATTTCTTTACATACCTGCTCACTTTCACCTAAATTTACCATTGGCCAGGGGTGGTTGTATTATATTCAAGAAAGTGGGAACCGTATGTCTCGAATACTCCTTGTAGACGATGAGCCAAGTATTCTCAGTGTGCTGAGCACGCTGATGCGTTCCCAGGGCTTCGAGGTCGAGCCGGTATTGGGGGGGGAAAAAGCCAAGGACATCCTGGCTTCGGAACAATTCGACTTGATGATTTCCGACATCCGGATGAGCCCGGTCGACGGGATCGAGCTGCTCAAGTACGCAAAATCTGTGAAGCCGGGCATGTCGGCGATCATGATTACGGCCTATGCCTCCGTGGAAACGGCTGTGGAGGCCATGAAGCTGGGGGCCTTTGACTACGTGACGAAGCCCTTCAAGGTCGACGAGTTGTTGATCACGGTTCAGCGTGCGCTGGAATACCGCCGGGCGATCTCCGAAAACGAGGAGCTCAAGGCGCAAATCCAGGCAAGCTACGGGTTTGAAAACATGGTGGCGGAAAGCCCGGCCATGCGGAAGATCTGCGATATGGTCAAGCGGGTGGCCCCGACGGACCAGACGGTCTTGATCGGCGGCGAAAGCGGAACGGGCAAAGAGGTGATCGCCAAGGCCATTCACGCAAATTCCGTGCGCAAGAAGAAACCCTTTGTTCCTATCAACTGCGCGGCCCTTCCTGAGCAGTTGCTTGAATCCGAGCTGTTTGGCCACGTGAAGGGCTCTTTTACCGGTGCGAGTTCCGACAAGGAAGGCCTGTTTGAGACCGCGGATGGGGGGTCTATTTTTCTCGATGAGATCGGATCCATGCCGAAGAGCCTGCAAGGCAAACTCCTGCGTGTCCTCCAGGAACGGGAAGTGCGGAAAGTCGGGGGTACCAAGACCCGCAAAATCGATGTGCGCGTGATCGCGGCCTCCAATGAGGACATTGAGGACATGATTGCCAGGGGAGACTTCCGTGAAGACCTCTTTTATCGCCTCAGCGTCATCCCCATTTTTTTAGCCCCCTTGCGCGATCGGAAAGAAGATATCCTTCCGCTGGTGTATCACTTTATGCGGCAGACCTACCAGAACCCGGAAGAGATGCCGACGATCGACACCTCGGCCCAGGTCATGCTCGAGAACTATGCATGGCCGGGGAACGTACGTGAGCTCGAGAACGCGGTTAAGCATGCCTGTACCTTTGTCCAGGGCAGTCGAATCGTCGCCGAGGACCTGCCGGTGAAGATTCGCGTCTCGGTTGGTGCCGAAGGTGGCAGCGATGGGGGCAGCGGTTCGGAAGGGGATGATGGCTTCATGGGCAAGTCTCTCAAGGCCTTTCTCCGCCAGAAGGAAGCCCAGTATATTGCCACCGTGATATCCTATCACGGCGGAGACAAGGAATCGGCGGCCAAGGCCTTGAAGATCAGTCTCGCCACCCTGTACCGCAAATTGCCCGAGCCGAACGAGTAATCCTCGGCACCCGCATGATCTCGGCCTGTTCCTGCCCGGCCAAACCCCGGGTATCCGCAGGACCGTGGCCGTTCAGGGCTTCCCGACCACGAAACAGGACAGGGTTCCCGAGCTCCCGTCGTTCGAGCCGCGCACCAGCAATCGACCCCTTGACAGGGCCGGAAACGATCGGGTGGTTTCCTTCGATATCCTATGCGCCGCCAATTCCTTGTAGGCCTCCGCGCTTGCCTCGATCAAGGACAGCCTGCCTTCGATGGTCAGCGCCAGCAGGTGATCCCCGACGCGGATAAGGTGGGTCACCCCATGGTTGTCCTTTGACCACTGTACCTTGCCCGTGCGGGCTTCGATGCATCGCAGGTGTGCAGGCGGAATGTCCTCGCGACCATGGGTGCCGAAGATGTAGCCCGCATGGTATACCGCACTGGTATATTGGCTGGATAGCGCGTCATCACGGGCCCATACTTTCCGGGTCTTGGTTTCATTCACTTCGTACATGGCGGCCCCCACCCGGTAACTCGCGGTGAGGAAGAGGCGCTGGTCAATGAGCAGGGGCAAGGCGGCATTGACCGTGGGGCCACGCATGCCAAAGGGGATCGAGAACAGACGTTCACCGCTGGAGGGTTCCAGGCCCATGGTGACGTAACGGGTGATAAAGATGACCGCATTTCGATCACCGAGCCTGGCCGCGATGGGTGCGGAGTAACTTGCCGCGTGATCCGTGACTTGCCAGGCCGTTTTCCCGGAAGCCAGGTCAAGCGCGACGATCCCCGCCTTTTTCGCCCCGAGGTTAAACAGCAGTTTCCCGTCTGCAATGATGGGGGAGTTGCCCATGCCAAAGTAGCCTTCAGGTGCCCGGGTCTCCTTGCCGAGTTCCCGTTGCCAATATTGTTCGCCGGAATCGAGATCCAGGCAGGCGACGCGACCTTCCGCGCTGATCGTGTACACCCGGCCCTGGTGGATCACCGGGGTTGCCCGTGGTCCGGAATCCGGGTTGATGCTGCCTCGGTAGCTGCTGGGAAAGGACCTTTGCCAGATCGATTTCCCGGTGTCCACCGTGAAGGCTTCGACCCGGTCATCCGTCCCGGGACGATGATACAGGACCAGGGTGTTGCCCTGGACGACCGGGGCCGAGAAACCCTGCCCGGCCTCGATTTGCCAGGCCTTTTCGGGTCCGGTACCGGGCCACTTGAGCAGGAGTGTTTCCTCCTCGGCGACCCCGTCGCGTTGGGGGCCCATGATCTGGGGCCAGTCCCCAGCCAGGCTGAGGACCGGGATCACCAGGGCAAGAAACGATGCGGTTCCCCGCCGGGCCGTACCCAGCATCCCCGCGTGGCCGGAACCCTTGTTCAAGCGTCGCTTCATGTCACGCTTCAAGCGTTTCATAATTCCAGTTCTCCAGGGGAATGAAGGCTTCCGGGTCCAGTTCGAATCCAATCCCGAAGGGGCTGTCCAGGACCGTGCCGATCTCGATCTTGCCCTGTCGGATGGCCAGGGTGGGAAAGCCGAGAGGATGTGATTGGTACAGGTCTGCATGATGTTCCAGCACCTGCTGCTGCACGGTCTCCGGGAACGCGGCGAGTCCTCGAAAATAGTGATGACCGTTACGCTCAATGTGCGTGATGCCCAGGCTCGCCGCCACGGCCAGGTCCTGCAGCAAGGCAACCGGGCCGATGTTCACGAGGTCCTCTCCGCTGAGGATCCCGTGCTCGACGGAACGAATCAGGCATGCGTTGGCGATACCCTTGAAGACGCCTTTACAGTTTTTGTGGCTGCTTCCCACATAGCCGCTTTGCAAAGCGGTCGCCGCGGAATGGAGCTCGGCATCGGACTCATCGATGATCATGGGCGGTCGATCCTTCCAGGCAAGGAGGGCCTTGGCGGTGTCCGGATTCAAGGCGATGTCGCGATGGAAGGGTTGCTCGACAAAAACGAGGTGCTGCATGAATGCCCGGAGTCCGGGTTCGCGGTTCAAAAGGCTCCACGTTTCCCGGAAGGCCTCCACGGTATGAAACTGCTCGTTTCCATCCAGGGTAAATCGAAAATCCCGGTCTTTCAAGATGTGGGAGATGGCTGCCAGGCGGGGAAGGTCCCGCTCAGGGTTTCCGCAGATCTTGATCTTGAACCAGCCGAGTTCATAGGTGTCGATGCAGGTCTCGAGTGCATGCGGAAGACCGTCATGTACGCGTTCGTCGTCGGGAATTTCGGCCTCGGTCAGGGGGTCTCCAAGACCCACCGTGTGACGGATGTGCAGGGCTTTCGGAGTCGGCTTAGCCAGGAAATCTGCCGGCGTATTTCCTGCCAGGGACGGGTGCACCTGCTCCAGCCGGATCCCGAAGCGGTTGTCCAGCAAGGCTTGGGAGAAGGTACATCCATGGATGCGACAGTAGGCATCAATCATGGCGCGTTCAACCAGGCTGGTGCCGAATCCGCGGAGCAGACCGGGATGGGCCGGGCCCGTGAGGTGATCGGCCTGGACCTCCTGAAGTCGGTGCCAGAAGGAAAACAGGGTATCGGCCTTCACCGTCTCCGCAGCGGCGCAGCTTTGCCGGATGACCGTAATCATCTCCTCGATTTCCGTTCGGAAGGAGGTATCTGGATGCTTGGTGAACCACTTGGGCGGCAGGGAATCTGCGCCGATTCCCCACCGGCTCTGGCCTTCGGACTCAACCCGTATGCGGACGAACAGGTGGGGCACGCGGGTGAGGGTGGCGATGCCATACTTAAACGGAATGCGGGTGTGCAGGTTGATGACCCGAAGGTCGATTTCCTTGACCGCAATCGACATTAGAGACCCAGGTACTTGTTTCGGCCCTGCACCAGCGCGTGCATTTTCCGGTCGGCCACGGAGCGCTTCAGCATCCAGAATCCGCAATCCGGGTGCACGAACTTTACCCGGCCTTTGCCCAGGGCTTGTTCCGCCTTCTCGATCGCCTTGGCGATCTCATCGGGTGTCTCGACATGGTTGGCCTTGATGTCCACCACACCCAGCCCGATGCCGATGTCGGCATGAATATCCACGAGTGCCTCCAGGTCGTCCTCGGGTCGGTGTGCGAGCTCCAGCACAAGGTGGTTCGTGTGCAGGCGGTTGAGAAAATCGATGAGCTTTCGCCAGTTTCCCGCCTGGATCGTCTGCCCGCCATAGTTGCCAAAGCAGAAGTGGACACCCCGTTCCTGCTCGATGGCATCGAGGACTACGTTTATCGCCTGCGCGGCCAGGGGGCCGTCATCCGGATTGCCCGGGATATTGGCCTCGTCTACCTGGACACAGGTGGCTGGCAGGCCGCGAACCTGTACAGCGAGGACCTCTGCAAGGGCCATGGTGAGCGCCTCAAAGGAAGGGTAATGCAGGTCGAGCAGGGTGCGTGCGAGCATATAGGGACTGGTAACCGTGAACTTAAAGGGGCCCGCGGCGATATCGGCTGCGCGTTGACAATCCGTGAGCAGGTTCAGCCCGCCCTCGCTGATCGGCCCGCGCACGATGCCGGCCGGCTTGGCCCGGAAACCCATTTCCTGCTTCGCTTGAAAGGTTTCCATGTCGGAGCGCCCCACGTTCATGTCGATCCCCCCCATCTTGCCAACGAAATAATCGATCATGCCGTTGGTATCCGGATGGTTGATATCGAAGCGATAGAGTTCGCCGTCGGTCGGGAGGTCGATGCCGGCTTGTCTTTGCACATCGAAAATAACCCGCGTCGCATCGATGACGGCAGATTCGCTCGGCAGGGCAGCCAGCCAGCCTGGAACGGGATAGGAACCGACGGTCGTGGTCTGGATAGGGGTTGAGCTCATGATTTTTCCTTGATGCCGTAGAGATGGCTTTTCGTCCGAATAATAAGCATGTCGTCGATGGCAAGGGGAGAGGCCATACAGCCGGTGTCGAGCTTGTTTTCGGCGATGACTTCAAAGGTCCGCCCGGGCTTGAGTATCCAGCTGGAACCGTTCTCGGCGAAACAGTAGATCCGGCCTTCCGCGAATATGGGTGAGCCCGAGAACTTGGCCCGCATGCGATCCTGCCAGACCACCTCGCCGGTGGCCGCCTCGACACAGGTGGCGACCCCTTCGTCGGATACGACGTAGAGCAGCCCGTCGATCAGCAGAGGGGAAGAGCGCTTGGGCATGCCCTTGGTCTGCTTCCAGACGATATGGCTTTTCGTGCAGTTTCCGGAGCCGCCGTGACGAACCCCGTACAGGTCGGGCTTCCCGTAGCCGCTGTTCATGTAGACGCGTTCCGTGTCGGCTACCGGGCGTGAAGCCCCGGAGAACCCGGTGAAATTGATCTGCCAGATCTCCTTTCCGGTCAGGGGTTCGTAGGCGTAGGCGGCCTTGGCCGCGCTGCTGAAAAGGATGTCGGTTCCGTTCACGGGAAAGATCAACGGCGTACTGTAGGCCTTCCGGAAATCGCCCCCGGCCCTGGGTTTTCCCTGCGAATCCAGGTCGTGGTAGTCGGTCGTGCGGTCCGTTTTCCAGACGGTTTTCCCCGTCATCTTGTCGAGGGCCGTGATGTACTGCACATCCACGCCATCCATGGTGAGGATCAGCAGGTGCCTGTAGATGACAAGGGAGGAGCCCGGGCCGCGAAAATGCTGGCAGGGAAGGTCGCGGCGTTGCCAGATTTCCTCTCGTGTCCGGGTATCCATGCACGTGGTCCCGTAGCTCCCCCAGTTCAGGTAGACGCGACCCGCTTCAATCGCCGGGCTGGGCGATCCGTAGGCGTTGACCTTGGCCGCTCCGCCGAGGCCCTCAACCTTTTCATTGGTAAAGATGACCCGGTCGAAGAGGATTTTTCCGCTTGCCCGGTCGATGCACATACCGGACATCTCCTTGCCGTTTTCGGTGGCGGTGGTCAGCCAGATATCCTTTCCCCAGACTACCGGCGTCGACCAGGCTTTGCCATGGAGGCCCGTTTTCCACTCGATGTTTTTTGTTTCGCTCCAGGTGGTGGGCAGTCCCTTGGCTTCCGCGTGGCCGTCCCCCTTTGGCCCGCGAAATTCCGGCCAATTCCCCGCCCAGGCCAGGGAAGCGATGCCGCAAAGGAATAAGCAATATTTGGTCATCATGGTCCTCGATGTTTTGACGGACAAGGCGTAGCAGAATTCAGGCCTTGGAAAAGAAAGAACAGGTCATTTATATGGACGCGGCGTTTCGGTGAGGTGGTTTTTGCCGGGAGGCAATCAGTGGGAAAGGGATGTCTTCTCGCAGAGGCCCTCGAGGGTTTTCCCGGAAGGCAGCACAAATCGGATGTTAACCAGGTTGGCATGTGCGGATCCCAGTACCTCCACCGTGTGCCCTTTTTGCAGGGTGCCGATCGGTCGGTGCGGTGCCTGGGTTGAAAAAATAAGCGTTGATCTCCCGAGCTCCTGCCTTCCCGTTGCCCCCGTGTCCGGCCCCGTAGCGCCTGTTCCCCACGCGCCCCGCCCTTCTTTCCGGGCTGCTTTTTCCAGCCCCATCAAGCGCAAGGTGAAGGTTCGGTCGGAAAGGGCCCCCGGCGGGTTGGGCCGGTAGCCTTTCAGGCGGGCGAGGCCGGCCGCGACCAGGGATTCAGCGAGGAAGACATCGCCTGCCTTGATCATGGCGTAATACCGCTTTTTATCGCTCGCGCCGCGGGCATCTTCGTAGGTGGTGTATACGGTGAAACCCTCCTTTAACCTGGCCAGGCTGAAACGCGTGGCTTCTTCGCCCGTGCGCAAGGCCTCTTCGTCGCTGATATTGAAGTATACGGCCTGTTCGTGCACCCGGTCCGGGTAGCGGGTGTCCGTTTCCGGGGCGTCGGTCCAGTAAAGACGGAAGATATAGCTGCGCTCCTTGTACCTGACGTGTAAGCTGTCGCCATCGTTTGACGCGTTCTCGATCAGGGTGCAGTCCTCAAAAACCGTCCAGTTTTTTTCCTCCGCAGCCGGGCAACGCAGGCATCCGGCGAGCAAGCAGAAAAAGGTGTACAGAAAGGGTCGCATACCTGGGCGAAGCTACCACAGGCTGGATTGGCGTGTCATTTGTTTTCCAATGGACTATAGCGGACAGGTGAAACGGAAGATGCAGTGGATAATCATCAGCCTGGTGGGTCTTGGCCTGGTCCTGCTGGGTATCGATTTCCTGTATAGCCTGGTGGTACGCTCGCGCCTGGCTGCCTGGGAGGATGACCTGGTGCGCGGGCCGGATGGCGTAGTCGCGGGCTGTGAGCCGTTTGAAATGGGCGAGGGGAAGACCGCGTTGCTCCTGGTTCATGGTTTTTCGGATTCTCCCGCCCTGTTCAACAAGATGGCTCCCGCCCTGGCCGAGCAGGGCTTCTACTGCCGGGCGATCCGTCTGCCCGGCTGGGCCGAGCCCATGGATCGCCTCGGCGGGGTGAAGCGGGAGGATTGGTTGAAAGCCGTCGAGCTGGGGGTGACGGATTTGCGGGACGCATCCTACGATCACGTGGTGGTCCTCGCGCACTCGCTCGGGGCGGCCTGTGCCCTGGAACTGGCTGCCCGGGCCCGTATTCGGGCGGATGCCCTGGTCATCCTCGCCCCGATGCTAAAGGTGTCGGATCGGCGGAGTCCGGTCTTGTCATCGCGCACGTGGCATGAAGTCGGGAAGTGGATCCTTCCTTTCACCCGGAGCCTGGAAAGCAGCTTCCCGGTGGACCAGCACGATCCCGAGGGCCGGGATGATAATCACCGGGACCGTTTTATTCCGCGCTCCGTTTACGACGAGTTGTTCGCCTTGATCGATTCGTTGGCGGGGCGCGCCGGTGAGATTCACCTGCCGGTGTTAATGGTCTTGAGTGAGGAGGATCAAGTCATTGATTACGCCTACGCCGAAGATTATTTTAATCAGCTTGATACCGATGATAAAAAACTTGTAACCCTGAAGAATTCCGGTCACGTCATCCCCTTGGATTACGACTGGGAAATGGTGGTAGGCTTGACAGTAGAGTTTGTAAAGGAGCACGCGGGTGAGTAGACAGGCATCGACCTTCAAGTGGCATAACCTGGCGCAATTTTTCGGGGCGCTGAACGACAACCTCTTCCGCTATTACATCATCTTTTTCCTGATCGGGATTCATGGGAAAAACGCCGCCGAAAGCATCAGTGCAGATATCGGGGTCATTTTTGCCATTCCCTTCCTGGTGTTTATCGCCTTTGCCGGGGTCATCGCGGACCGCTTCAGTAAATCGCGCGTGGTTTTCCTGATCAAGGCCTCCGAGTGCGTGATCATGCTGTTCGGGGTGCTGGCCTTTTACCTCAAGGTCGAGGCCCTGCTGTACGTGCTGATGTTCCTGATGGCGTCCCAGAGTGCTTTTTTCAGCCCGACAAAGTTCGGCATTGTCCCCGAGTTGGTGCCGCCGGAGCAAATCAGTCGCGCCAACAGCTACCTGCAGGCCCTGACCTATCTCGCCATCATTATCGGTACGGCTTTAGCCCCCCTCGCGATAGGCCTGTGCGGGGATCGATATGAATTTGCGGCCATCTTCTGCGTGGGCCTGGCCGGGTTGGGCCTTTTGTGCAGTCGGCGGATATCGCCCACGCAGCCCGCAAATTCCTCGGCGAAGTTCTCCCCCTTCTTCCTGCGCGAGATCTGGCGAACGCTCGCCCTGGTGCGCAAGGATGGATTCCTGTTCCTGGCGGTGCTCTCCTCAGCCTACTTCCTTTTCATCGGGGCCTACGTCCAGTTGAACGTGATTCCTTACGGGTTAAAGGAGCTGGCTATTCCCCTGGCCGAACGGGCATCCGCCGCCTATCTCTTTGTGTTTGCCGCGGTCGGCATCGGCATCGGTTCGCTGCTGGCGGGTCGATTATCCGGTCGGTCGGTCGAGTTCGGCATCGTGCCCATCGGGGCCATGCTGATGACCATTGGCGCGGTAGGCCTGAATTTCTGCCCGAGGACGTACCTGGGCGCGGGCACCTTTTTCGTTATTTTCGGCCTCGGGGGCGGATGCTTTATCGTTCCGGTCCAGGCCTTCATCCAGCTACGCAGCCCGCGGGAAAAACTGGGGGAAATCCTGGCCGCCTCGAGTTTTTTGAGCTGGATCGGGGTGATCCTCGCCTCCCTGTTGTTGAAATTTCTTTCTCAGGTTGCTCATTTCACTCCGGGGCAGGGGTTCATGGTCTTGGGGATTGCCACCTTCGTGTTGATGATCGCGGCATTTATTGTTCTTCC
>JAYGFS010000216.1:0-19109 GCA_046581765.1 Verrucomicrobiota bacterium | reverse complement strand
ACCCACCCTGGATGACCCGTCCCCGACCTGCAGTTCATAGCGGTCAATCAGGACCTGGAGATAGGCGGGGTCTTCCCAGCCAAAATATACCCACTCGATGGCATCGCCGAAATTCCAGTCGCATTGGGAACGGTAAACCCTAAGCCCTGCAGGTGCGGGTGACTCGAGCATTCGCTCAAAACAGGCGAGGTGGTCATCCTCCCCGGAGGAACTCACCGCGGTTTTCGCCGCCATGGTCAGGGTCGCGAGGCAGACCAGGATGCTGGTCGCCTGGACAATCAGGACCGGACGCAGGTTGATCGGCTTCTTCCGCAGCAGGCGGGTCACCACCAGGATGGTCAGGGCCAGGAACAAGGCCCCGGACACACCGGCGAGGGCCAGCCAGATGAGAAAGATAACAAACGAAACCACGGCACGAGTAAAACGGGTTCAACCCATTCCGGCGAGTTCATTCAGCACGGAGTGCCGCCTTATTCGCGCTCGGCCTGGCATCGATCGCTTCGATCCGTCGGCGTACGCTCTAGCCGACACACGGCCGACCTGGCTGATGCACGGGCATCACCACCGGCGGAACCGTTCCTTCCCACTAGGATGCCTGGATCCAATCAAAGAAGCCCCGTTGCTCCAGGTCGCGCTGCAGGGCACTGAAGGCACCCGGATCCAACGGGCGCAAGGGCATCCGGGTCGGGCCGCAGTCGAGCCCGATCATCGCCATCGTCGCTTTCAGGCAGGTCAGGGTGGCCCCATGCCGACCGTTGCAGGCGTTGACATACTGGACCGATCGCAACATGGCCTGCTGGGCGGCCTCCATGTGGCCGGCGGCAAAGTGACGCATGACGTCCAGGTAGATCGGCGCGGCCATGTTGTAGGTGCTGCCGACCGCTGCGCGCGCACCCGTAGCCAAGGCGGGCAACAGCATCTCATCACAGCCCCAGAGAATATCATAGGCACCGTCCTGGAAATGGAGGCAATCCTGGTACTCGAACAACTTGAAGTCACTGTACTTGATACCGGCCAGGTTGGGGATGACACCGCCCCCGGCCTCAAGGAAGGCGACCATGCTCATGTCCGTACCGGTCAACCGGGGAATGTGGTAGTAGTAGAACGGAAGCTGCGGGGCCTGCCCGGCAATTTCCGCCATGCAATCGACCAGGTTCTGCACGTCGGCCGGCTGGAAGTAACTGGGCGAAAGGGCCGAAATGATATCGGCGCCGGCTTCCGCGGCATGCCGGGCCAGGGCACAACTTTCGGCCAGGCTGTTGTGGCCGACCTGGACCGCGACCGGCAATCGACCCGCACTCGCCTCGATATAGGCTTCGGCGACCTGCCGGCGTTCGTCACTGCTGAGCAAGGGCCCCTCCCCGGTGCTTCCGCAGGCGTAAATACCGGTGACACCCTGCCCGATGAGGTGGTCCACCAAGGCGGGGACCAACGCGAGGTTCAGCGAGCCGTCGGGATGTTGCGGGGTAAAGCCCGCCGCAATCAGGCCCTCAAGTTTCGTGTGTTTCGTCATTGTTTACGCAACTTCTTCGCCATGGCATCGAGTTCTTCAATCGTGAACCGGACCTGGAGGATGTACGGGGATTCACCCGCCTGCCAGTGGCCGTAGGTGATGTTCAGAAAAGATCCATCGGACAATTTTTCCAGGGTGGGATAGGCGCAATCCGCGCCCTTGTGATTGTCCTTAAAGCGGATGCGGTACTGCCCCTCCCGGCCCTCGACGATGTCCTCCCAGGCACCCACCCAACCGACCCAGTCGCCCCACGTCGGGGACTCGTGCGTGCGATCGCGAAACGAGGCGAGAATCCGCCCATCCGGGGTATACATCAACTGGTGGCGATCGCCGGTCAGGGCCCCGGGCAACTCGCGCGGTGCCGTCCAGGTCTTCGCTTCGTCGTGCGAGAAAATAACGAAGCTGTTCCGGCGCCGGGCGTTCTCCCGAAAGAGTACCGCGATGGTCTTGCCATCCGGCGACCGGATGAAGCCCGGCTCGCAGAGATGTACATCGCCGCGGGAAATAATTTCCTTCGGCTCCCCCCACGTGACGCCTCCGTCTTCCGAGAACACGGTAAAGACCTTGAACACGCCGTTGCGGCTGCCCTTTCCCTTGAAGAACCGGCCGTCGTCGTGGAACATCGCCATGTAATGGCCCGCTTTCTTCAGGCCGATCAGATCCCCCATGCAAACGATGCCCCCCCAGTCGCCGATGGGTTCAATGCCTGACCAGCTCGCCCCGTCGTCTTCGGAGATGGCCATGCGGCAGGGATAGAGCCCGGAAAACATGATAATCCGCTTCTTGCCCCGGGCATCGACCACCCGGTGCAGGGTCGGCACCTCCCTGGAGCTGGCCCAGTTTTCCGGGGTGGGCAGACGCGCGCTCCAGGTCCTCCCGGCATCGAGACTCTGCTTCAGGATCAAGGCCCCCCGGCCATGGCCTTTCGGATAGGCGATGAAGATCGTCTTTTGATCCTCGAGCATGACGGTGTTGGGATGCCCAAGGTATTGGCCTTCCTCCCGGTCGATGATCAACTGGCGATCCGCCTGGCCGTCCAGGTCAACAATCGGAAGGGTGTAACCACGGGAGACATCCCTGCGATAGCCCGGCCCGGCATCGTCTTTTCCAGGGGCGGAGACGAGTACCAAAGCGAAGAGGAAGAGTAGGTTCTTTCGCGTCATGGGCCTATGTTTATGACGCAGGCCCCCGGCCGCGACAAGGTTTGAAAGGTCTCCCAGGGGAATTTATTCAGCCGGACATGGCAAGGGCCGCTGCCACGGCCGGCGGAAAGAGCTCGAGCACGTCTCCTTCCAGGCGCTTGCTCACCAGTGGATGCCCGTCGTGCTCGGTCGGGCCACGGTTGATCACGAAGTACGGGCAGCCCTGGCGTGCGGCGAGCAGGGTGAAATTAGCCGCAGGTTGAACCGAGAGCGTCGACCCGAGCGCGATCATCAGGTCGGCGGAAAACACGGCCTCCCGGGCACGCTGCATGTCTTCCTCGCGCAGGTCCTGGCCAAAACTGATGGTCGCGGGCTTGAAAAATCCACCACACGCGCAGGTGGGGACCTTTTTTGTCCGAGGGAATTCAGCATAAAACGAATCGGCCGGATGCCGCGCATGGCATTGCATGCACTCCACTTCGCGATTGGTTCCGTGCAACTCGACCAGGCGTTCCGCACTGGAGCCGGCGTCCGCGTGCAGCCCATCGATGTTCTGGGTCAGGACAAGGAAGAGTTTGTCCGCCTTTTCCAGCTTGGCAACGGCCGCGTGGACCGTATTCGGATCAGCCGATCCGAAGGCTTCCCAGTCCTCGGACTTCTGCGTCCAGTACACCAGGCGGGCCTGTTCATCGGTCATGAAATCCTGGAAGTAGACGGGTTGGCGGGTTTTCCACACCCCTTCCGGACCCCGGTAATCGGGAATTCCGCTGGCGGTGGAAATGCCGGCACCGGTAAAGATGACGATACGCTCGGCCCGGGTTAAGGCCTCGACCAGTTGCCGATCGGGCTCAACCGACACGCGCACCGCTCTCCTGCTCACCGTCTACCGTGACCAGGCGAAGATTGTCACCGAGACGGGCGGCAAGCAACATGCCCTCGGACATGACACCGAAGACCTTGCGCGGCTTCAAGTTCGCGACGATGACGATCTTCCGGCCCGGCAAATCCTCCGCGGCATAATGCAGGGCGATCCCGGCGACCAATTGGCGGGTTTCCTCGCCCACTTTGACCTGCAGCTTGAGCAGTTTTTCCGCATCCTCGATGCGTTCCGCGGTGAGAATCTCGGCTGTCTTCAACTCGACCCTGGTGAAATCATCCAAGGTGATGGTCGACACATCCTGCACGCCTTCGGTATTTTCCACGTTCTTCTCCTGCATAGGGGGTTCCTGCTTCTTTTCTTCCACGTGACGCGGGAACAGTATCCCGGGCGGCCCGATCTCCGTTCCCGGAACGAGAACGCCCCACTGCCGCGCGTGCTCGATATCCGGGCCGGCATCGCCCAGGCCGAGGGCGACACGCAACTCGCGCATCTTGGCGGGCATCACGGGAAAGAGCAACGAGGACACGACCCGCAATACTTCCGCCGCCGTGTACATCGTCTGGTAGAGGGGTGTCTTGTCGTCTTCCTTGGCCTGCTTCCAGGGCGCGCGCTGCTCGAGGTACTTGTTGCACGCACGCACCGCGGTCAGCACTTCGTTGATTCCCAGGTCCAGGCGCATCGCCTCGAGGGTTTCTTCCATTTTGCTTACCGCGGCCTGCGTGGCCGCCCACAAGGCTTTTTCTTCCGCACCGTCAAGGGCATCCGCCGGCACTTCCGGGATCCTGCCATCGCAATTGGCCTTGATCATCTTGAGCACGCGACTACTCAGGTTGCCGAGGTCGTTGGCGAGGTCCGCATTGTAGCGCTTCACGAATTTTTCATGGGTAAAGGACGCGTCCTGCCCCAGGGCCATCTCGGCCATGAGGAAATACCGGAAGGGATCCACCCCAAAGGCTTCAACGTAATCCATCGGATTTACCACGTTGCCATCGGACTTGCTCATCTTGTCCTTGCCGGACAACCACCAACCGTGCGCGAACACGGTCTTGGGAAGCGGCAGCCCCATCGCCTTGAGCATGGTCGGCCAGTAGACGGTATGGGTCGTCAGGATATCCTTGCCGATCAGGTGATACTCCGCCGGCCACCACCTGTTGAACATCTCCTCGTCGCGGAGGTAACCCGGCACGCTGATATAGTTCACCAGCGCGTCAAACCAGACATAGGTCACGTAGTCCGCATCAAAGGGTAATTCGATTCCCCAGGACAGGCGGGTCTTCGGGCGCGAGATGCACAGGTCGGTCAGGGCCTGGTTTTCCAGGAAGCCCAGGGTCTCGTTCCGGCGAAAATCAGGCTGGATGAAGCTCGGATGCTCCTTGATATAATCAATCAGCCACTGCTGGTACTTGCCCATGCGAAAGAAGTAGTTGGCTTCCTTTATGCGCTTGATGTGCGGGAGTTCATCCGGCGACTGGCCTTCCGCCAGGTCGAGATCCTTCTCGGTGACGAAGGTCTCGCTCTTGACATCATACCAGCCGTCATACTCCGCCTTGTAAATCTCGTCTCGATCGAACAGATCCTGCAGGGCCCCCTGGACGACCCGGGTGTGCCGCTCCTGGGTCGTGCGGACAAAATCATCGTTGGTGATCTCCAACTTCTCCCAGAGCTCCTGGAAACGTTGCACCGTCTCATCCACGTGCACCTGCTCGGAAACGCCGCGCGCCTGCGCCGCCTCCTGGACTTTCTGCCCGTGTTCATCCGTACCGGTCAGGAAAAAAGTCTCATCCCCCAGCATCCGGTGATACCGTGCGAGCACGTCGGCCAGCAAGGTGGTGTAGGCGTGCCCGATGTGGGGCAGGTCATTGACGTAGTAAATGGGCGTCGTGATGTAGAACGTGCTCATACCGGGTAATAGATAGGGCGGGGACAGGAATTCGCAAGGGGTATTTCATGCCTTTCGCGGTTCCCTTTTCCGCGGACCGATCCCGGTTTACATCAAGCTGACCGCATCCACGTCGACCGTACACGTCACCTTGGGTGGCCACGTAAAGCACGCCAAGGCCTTCCGGATCGGCTGGGACATCCGCCTTGGATGCGGGGCGCGCATCATGATCTGGTACCGGAATTTCCCCTTCATCCGCGCAATGGGCGCGGGCACCGCGGTGGACATCATGACGGAAGGCGCATCCACCTCTTTTTCCAGGGCCTTGTGAAACTGCTCCGCAGTATAGGCGACCAGGGCCTCCTGTGGCCCGCGAATCGTTATGCAGACGAGACGGGAGAAAGGCGGATAGTGCAGGGACTTGCGGAAGGCCAGTTCCTCGTCGAAGAAACCCTCGTAGTCGAGGGTCCGCGCAAATTGAATCGAGGGATGCGACGGGGTATAGGTCTGGATGATCACCTCGCCCGGGATTTCGCCCCGGCCGGCCCGGCCCGAGACCTGGGTGATCAGCTGAAAGGTCCGTTCGCCGGCGCGAAAGTCCGGCATGTGCAGCGTGGTGTCGGCGTAAATCACCCCCACCAGGGTGACATTGGGGAAGTGGAGGCCCTTGGCAATCATCTGGGTTCCGACCAGGATGTCGATCTTGCCGGTACGGAACTCCCCGAGGACCTTCTCGTACGAACCCTTGCGGGTCATCGTGTCGGAATCCATCCGGCGAATCACCGCCCTGGGGAACATCCCGTGCAGCATTCCCTCGATTTTCTCCGTACCCAGGCCGGCAAATTTAAAGTGGGGCGTTCGACAGGCGCTATTCGGGCAGCAGTTTGGCACCTTGCGCAAGTCGCCGCAAATGTGACAGGCCAGCTCGTTGCGCTTCCGGTGGTAGGTCATGGACACGCTGCAGTGATGACACTCCTCCACGTGGCCGCACTTTGGGCAAATCAAGCTGGTCGCGTACCCGCGCCGGTTCAGGAGCAACATGACCTGTTCCTGGCGATCCAGGCGATCCTGTATCGCCGTACGCAAATCGCCCGAGAACACCGTGGGGCCTCCCTGCAGCACCGATTCGTTCCGCATGTCGACGACGTGAATCATCGGCATCTCTCGATCATCCACCCGGGCGGTGAGATTTGCACAGGCGAACTTGTTGATAAGGGTGTTGTGGTAGCTCTCGACGGAAGGCGTGGCCGTTCCCAACACCACGGCGCATTTCTGCATGTGTCCGCGCATGACCGCAATGTCCCGGGCCTGATACCGCGGAGCCTCGTCCTGCTTGTAGGAACTCTCGTGCTCCTCGTCAACCACGATCAGGGCGAGGTCCTTCACCGGGGCAAACAAGGCGGAGCGGGCACCGACAACGATACGGACCTCACCATCGGCTATGCGATGCCATTCGTCATGGCGTTCCCCATCCGAAAGGTGGCTGTGAAGAACCCCGATATCATTTCCGAATCGACTGCGAAAACGCCGGACGGTCTGGGGGGTCAGCGCGATCTCCGGGACCAGCACAATGGCCCCCTTATCCTGCTTGAGTATCTCCTGGATCGCCTGCAGGTACACTTCCGTTTTTCCACTGCCCGTCACCCCAAAGAGCAGAACGACCGGTGGATCCAGGGTATCGATCGACTGCTGGATAATTTCCAGGGCGCTCCCCTGCTCCGCGGTCAAGGTCAGGGGCTTGGTTTTCAGGAAATGCATCCCGGCCAGGGGATCCCGGCCCATCGGCTCGAGGGTAATTTCGACCAGCCCCTTTTCTTCAAGGGTCCGAATCGCTGCCGAGGTGGTGCCGGCCGCCTTGGCGAGTTCCGCCATCGACAGGGTGCCGGATGCGATCAGCACATCCAGGGCGGCAGCCTGCTTGGGCGCCCTCTTGCGCAGCTGGGCCGCGGCTGCTTCATCCGAAGCCTTCGGGGTGGGGACAACGAAATAGACTTCCTTGAACCGGGCATCCTTTCCGCGAACCGCACTGGGCAGGACGGTCTTGATGACCTGCTCAAAGGGCGTGATATAATAATCGGCCATCCAGCGGGCGAGTTCCATGATCTCCGGCTGGATCAACGCCTTGTCACTGGCCAGCTTGCCGATCGACTTGAGCTTCTTGAAGGTGCTGGTCTCCTTGAGACCGACCACATACCCGCGCTTTGTCTGGTGGCCAAAAGGAACCTCCACCAGCATACCGACCTCGACCGGCATGCCGGCGGGGATGGTGTAATCGAATTCACGATCCAGGGCAAGTTCGACGATAACAATGGCGATCATGATCGTGGGAAGGATGCACGGCTCAGGAGATAAAGGGGACGCCGCGCGATTTCATTCTCCGATGATTTTAACCAGGACCCGCTTCTTGCGTTTGCCGTCGAACTCTCCGTAGAAGATCTGCTCCCAGGGGCCGAAATCGAGTACGCCTTTCGTGATGGCTACGACAACCTCCCGGCCCATGATGGTCCGCTTCAGGTGGGCGTCGGCGTTGTCTTCGTACCCGTTGTGCTTGTACTGGCTGTGTGGCTTCTCCGGCGCCAGTTTCTCAAGCCAGGCTTCAATATCCTGGTGCAGACCGGACTCATCGTCATTAATGAACACGCTCGCGGAGATGTGCATTGCGTTCACCAGGCAAAGCCCTTCCTGCACCCCGCTTTCGCGGACAACAGCCTCCACCTGGGGGCTAATATTGATCAATTCCCGGCGCTGGGTGATCTCGAACCAGAGTTCCTTTCGATAGCTTTTCATGTACTTGTTCTTTCCGGAAAATGTTTCATTCCCTATACTCATACCTACATACTGGGAAATGGCAACGGTATCAAAAAAGACGACCACTTTGGTCATCTGCATCAACCTCTGTGCAGCAGCCCTGATCATAGGGCTTTCTGTGGCGACCGCCGTGCGCCACAGCCATACATACGACGAACTGATCCTCGATATGGCGCGGGCCCGCGACCTGGATCCACGCCTGATTTCCGCCCTGATCTGGAAAGAGAGTCGCTATGATCCCCAGGCCGTGGGCAAGGCGGGAGAGATCGGCCTGATGCAGGTCATGGGGCCGGCTGCCCTCGAATGGGCGAACGCGGAGAAGATTGCCCGCTTCGACCTGAACGACCTGTATGACCCCAGGACCAACCTGCTGGCGGGAACCTGGTACCTGGCCAAGGCGATCGAGGACTGGAAAGAAAAGAAGGATCCTGTGCCCTATGCCCTCGCCCAGTACAACGCCGGGCGATCACGGGTGCTCAAATGGGATAAAGCACTCGCCGAATCGGAAAAACAGGTGACCTTCATCGAGGGGATCGCGTTCCCGGGTACGAAGAAGTACGTGGAGGATATCATGGGGAAGTACCAGTAGGGTCCACGAAGGACATGGACCTTTGCCACCTGGGCGACCGTGTCGCAGGCAAAGAGAACCGATTTCAAACCTGAACGTTTCAGGGTTTGCCTTTCCCCTCGGTCAACCGGGCACCGGGAACCCGGCTTAAACCTCAAAGGCCAGGTCGTAGAGATACTTATACTTTCCCCCCAGGGCGAGGAGTTGGTCATGGGTTCCCTCCTCGACGATCCGGCCTTTATCCAGGACCACGATGCGGTCGGCATGCTGAATGGTGGACAGGCGGTGGGCGATGGCAAAGACCGTGCGACCGGCCATCAGCTCGTTGATCCCGGCCTGGACCTGGCGCTCAACTTCATTGTCGAGGGAGCTGGTGGCTTCGTCGAGGATGAGGACCGGGGCGTCCTTGTAAAAGGCGCGCGCGATCGAGACGCGCTGGCGTTCGCCGCCGCTCAAGTTGCTGCCCCGGTCGCCGACCGGGCGCTCATAGCCCTCCTCCCGGGCGGTGATAAACTCGTGGGCATGCGCCTTTTGGGCGGCGTGGGCGGCCTTCGAGGCATCGGGATCGGGACTTCCCGCGCTGATATTGTTGGTGATGCTTTCATTAAACAGGAAGGTATCCTGGGTCACGATCCCGCACGCCCGGCGGATTTCGGCCAGCTTGTATTCCTTGACATCCACCCCGTTGATCAAGACCCGGCCCTCCGTGACATCGTAGAATCGAGGCACGAGGCCCACGAGGGTGGACTTGCCGGACCCGGTGGGTCCAACGACCGCGAGAACCTCTCCCGCCTTCACCTTCAGGTTGATGTCCTGGAGCACCGGCTCTTCCCCATAGCTGAAATTCACCTGTTCAAACTCGATGGTCTCGATCGGACCTTCGAGGACCTTGCCCTCCTGGTTGTGCGACACATCGACCGGTTCATCGAGAATTTCAAATATGCGTTCCGCCGAGGCCGACGATTGCCGGATGATCAGGTGCACCCTTCCGAGGCGCTTGACAGGTTCGTACATCAACACCATGGCCGCCGCGAAGGTGAAGAACTCCTCACCCGGTATCCCTTTGCTTCGCACGTACAACATGGCGATGGCCAGGCCGATGGTGCTGGTGACAATCATCATGGGATTGGTTGCCGCACGCGAAGCGGCAATCCGCATAAGTCGCGAAAACACCCGTTCATTTTCAGTCTTAAATTTCAGGTTTTCGGATGCTTCCATGCCAAAGCCCTTGACGACCTGTGCACCACTGATGTTCTCCTGGAGAATCGACACCAGCCCCGCCAAATGCTCCTGCTGCTGGCGGGAGTACTTGTGAACCTTGCGTCCGAGAAGGACCACCGGGAAAATACAGATCGGGAAGACGATCATGCTGACCAGGGCGAGGTCCAGGAAATTCCAGATGAGGTAGCCGAGGGCACCCATCAGGATAAAGGGCTGGCGAACCAGGTCGGCCACGACCTGGGAGACCGCCTGCTGGACCATCGTGGTGTCATTGGTAATACGGGAGATCAGCTCGCCGGGCGTATGGCAGGCATAAAACGAAAGCGAGAGACGCTGCAGGTGGTCGAAGGTCAGGGCGCGTAAATCGGTAACCACCCGGTAGCCCACCCAGGCGATCAGGTAAATGCTCGTATACTCAACCACCGCCTTGACCAGCGCAATTCCCGGGAGCAGGGCCGCAACAAAGACCACCTCCTTCCACGAGGACGTGGTCGGACTTAAGATCTCACCGAGAAATTCCTGGAGCACCATCAGGAGTCCGGCAACCGACCCCCCAGTGAGGATTCCGAACAGGATCCCGAGAAAAAGCCGGGGTTTATACCGCGAGGCGTATCCCAGCAGGCGCCGGAAAGTCTGGTTGGCTTCGTTCATGGGTCAAGCGTTCCGCCGCGGGGCAGCACGAGCTGCGATCGACCAGCGAACCGGGATTACGGGGTCAATCGTGGAGCGATTCAAGATATTTTTCCGCTTCTAAAGCGGCCATGCACCCGGTCCCGGCGGCGGTGACGGCCTGGCGATACACGGAATCCTGCACGTCGCCGGCGGCAAATACACCGGGAATGTTGGTTTTGGTGTGATTGGCGACCAGATAGCCGACCGCATCCATGTCCAACTGACCCTTGAAGGGATCCGTATTCGGCTTGTGGCCGATGGCGGAAAAATAGCCCTCGACCGCGATATCACGGGGTTCATCGGTTTGCACGTTCTTCACCCGAATCCCGGTGACCACGCCTTTATCGACATCCATGACCTCCTCGACAACCGAATTCCAGACCGGCTCGATCTTATCGTTCTTGAGTGCGCGGTCGGCCATGATTTTCGAGGCGCGAAATTCCTCGCGACGATGAATGATATACACCCTGCTCGCATACTTGGTCAGGAAGATCGCCTCCTCCATCGCGGTGTCCCCCCCGCCGATTACACAGACGGCCATGTCCTTGTAAAAGGCGCCATCGCAGACCGCACAGGCGGATACGCCTCCTCCCACCGAAAGCAGTTTCTGTTCGGATTCGAGCCCGAGGTACTTGGCGCTTGCGCCGGTGGCGATGATGAGCGACGTGCACGCTTTCACCTCCCCGTTCTCCAGGGTGAGTTTTTTTACCTCGCCGGAAAGATCCGATTCCACCACCTTGGCGTATTCACACCGGGTACCGAAGCGCTGGGCCTGTTTACGCATGATGTCCACGAGGTCGGGGCCCATGACACCGGATTCAAAGCCGGGGTAGTTTTCCACATCGGTGGTGGTGGTGAGTTGGCCACCCGGCTCGTTCCCTTCATACACCAGCGGTTCCAGGTTGGCACGAGCAGCGTAGAGCGCAGCGGTGAGTCCTGCCGGTCCGGTTCCAAGAATAATGAGGTTTTCCATATGCGATCCGTTTCAGTTTGCGCTTTATAAGCGTCGGGGAGGGATATAGGAGCAATGCACAGAGATCAAGCAAACAACTTGGAAGGACCCCTATGACCGACTCACCCGAACCCGATATGCTCCAGGCCATGTTTGATATGCAGATGAAGCTCAACCAGCGCATCGGGGTGGATCCGCCGTCCATGGATCAGGAGGAACAGACCAAATGGGTTTTGAATTACTGCCGGGCGACCAGCCAGGAACTGGCCGAGCTGACGGACAGTGTGCCCTGGAAATGGTGGGCCAAGTACCAGGAGTTTGACCTGCAGAATGCCCGGGTGGAAGTGGTCGACTTGTTCCACTTCATCATTTCGCTGGGCCAGGTACTGGGCATGGATGCCGCTGATATCCACAACCTGTACATGCAGAAGAACAGGGTGAATTTTGAGCGCCAGGATTCGGGCTACAGCGAAAAAGACGAGAGCGACAACCAGAACCTGGGGATTTGAGTAAGCGGGGATGCCGGCCCCAAGCCCTTTAAGTCGCTTCGCCTAGCGTGTCGAGAACCGGTGTACCATCACCTCGTGATAGGTATCCCCGGGTCCGATCACGCAGGACGGGAACTTGGGCTGGTTCACCGAGTCAGGGAAATGCTGGGTCTCCAGGCACAGGGCCGAGTGCTTGACGTGCCGGGTCCCCTTCCCCTCGGTTGATCCGTCCATGTAGTTCCCGGTATAGAATTGAATGCCCGGCTGGGTTGACTCGATATCCATCGTCCGCCCACTGGCCGGCTCGTACAGGGTCGCGGCCCAACGGAGTTGGCCCGGGGTCCCGTCGACAACAAAGTTGTGATCGTAACCGCCCGGATTTCCGCCGTCTTCAGCCGGGGGAAACGTCTCAATCTCCTTGTCGATTTTATGCGAGGCGGTGAAGTCCAGCCCGGTGCCATCGACCCCTGAAATTTTTCCTGTGGGGATACCGTCGGCATCAAAGACCGTGTAACGCGTACTGTTGATTTGGAGTTCGTGATCCAGGATGGATCCCCCATCCGGCCCCTTGAGGTTCCAGTAGGTGTGATGCGCGAGGTTGATCGGCGTCTTCTTGTCCGAGCTCGCCTGCATATCAATCTTCAACTGGTTATCATTCGTGAGCGTGTAGATTACCTGGATCTTCGCGGTACCCGGATAGCCTTCCTCCCCGTCGGGGGAGGTGTAGGTCAAGGTAAGCGAGGGTCCGGCCTCGCCCTTGGCTTCTGTAGACTCCCAGACCACCTTGTCGAATCCCTTGACGCCACCATGCAGGTGGTTCTCCCCGTTGTTCCGGGCCAGGTTATGGGTGGTCCCGTCAATGGAAAAACGACCTTTGCCGATGCGGTTGGCCACCCGGCCGACCATGGCGCCGAAATACGGATGTCCATCGACATAGCTCTTCAGGTTGTCAAAACCGTGCACGATATCCGCCAGCTGGCCCTCGCGGTCCGGCACATGCAGTTCCGTCAGGATCGCACCGTAGTTGGTAATCCTGGCCACGAGGCCCTGCGCGTTGGTCAATGTGTAACGATGTACGGCCTTGCCGTCCACCTCGCCCCATGCTTCCTTGCTCACGCTTGCTTCACTTTCTTTTTCAGCTCCTGCTTCGGGTCCCGAATCCGGTTCGGGTACAACCGCCTCTGGGCTGGGTGTCACGGGTGCCGGATTGTCCTTTGATTCAGGTGGTTTTTCGACCTTTCCGCAAGAGCAGGAGCCCATAAACAGCCCTAAGATGATTAGCCCGGCGATTGAAATAAACGTCTTCATAATCCTGCTCCTGTCGTATCGTGGTTTGTCGGTCTATATAAGGGGTTCGGGCGAGTAGATTCAATGCCGGAGCGCACCGCGTTCCCTAATAACCCCGCTCGATCACAAAAGTAGCTATATCCCTGAGTACCGCGGCATCCAGGGCCAAATCGTCCAAGGCCTCGAGGGCGGCACCGTGCAAGTCCCTGGCGTATGCCCGGGCAGCTGCAATGCCGTGGAGGCTCGTGTAAGTGGTCTTTCCCTGATCGCGGTCACTGCCAAGGGGCTTTCCCAGGGCTTCCGTGCTGGCGGTTTCGTCCAGGATATCATCCACAATCTGGAAGGCGAGCCCCAGTTCCTCCCCGTAGCGGCTGAATGCGGTGAGCTCCGCTTCATTCGCGCCACCGGCAATAGCACCAACCCGTACGCTGCAACGAATCAGGGCGGCCGTTTTATGCCGGTGGATGAAATCCAGTTGCGGGGCATCGGGCGGATCCTGCTCCGCGGAAAGGTCGGCCACCTGGCCCGCTATGACACCCTCGCAGCCGCCGGCCCGGGCCAACTCCAGCACGTACTGGGTGGCGGGCCAAGGCGCGGGCACCTGCGCACGCGCCATCCATTCCAGGGAGAGGGTCAGCAGGGCGTCACCTGCGAGGATGGCATTCGCTTCGCCGAAGGCGATGTGGGCTGACGGCTGCCCGCGCCGCAGGTCGTCATCATCCATGCAGGGCAGGTCGTCGTGGATGAGGGTATAGGTATGAAAGATCTCCAGCGCGATCGCCGGCAGCAGGGCTACGCCGTCTGAAGCGCCCAGCGTCCCCGCTGCGGCGAGCGCGAGGATGGGCCGGATGCGTTTCCCCCCGGCGAGGGCACTGTAGCACATCGCTTCATGCAGGACACCGGGCGTCTCATTCGTCGTAAGTTCCTGCTGCAACGCAAGATCAACCACTTCCTTGCGCGCTTTCATCCAACGGCGTATCTCATCTGGGGATTTTGTCATAAGTCTCTTAACTTCTTAGGCTTAGCCCCATAATCTCAGGTTGAACGTTTGACAAGCCAATCCCTACAGGCTACACAGCGCGACTTGCTTTCAGTTGCAGGGTCTACCATGCCAACATACGAATACGAATGTACAAAATGCGGGCACCTGTTCGAGGCTTTCCAGTCGATGACTGCCGAGCCGATCAAGAAGTGCCCGGAATGCGCGTGCCGAGTCAAGCGCCTGTTCGGTACGGGCGCGGGCCTGCTCTTCAAGGGAGGTGGCTTCTACGAAACGGACTACCGGAGCGAGGGCTACAAGAAGGCGGAGAAAAAAGAATCGGAATCCCTTAAGACCGCCAACGAGAAAAAAAGCGATAGCGCGAGCAAAAAATCCGAAAAGAAAAGCGAATCGAAGCCCACCCCGCCATCCGATGGGTCCAATACACCCAAGAAAACACCTCCGGCACCCGGTAAAAAGGCTGGTGGACAAGCGGGAAGCAACGCTTCGGGGAAGACCTCCTGAACCATGGCCTTTAACCGCCCCCAGGTCAAATGCCCCAGCTGTAAGAAGGCGGTCGATTTCGGTCGCGTATTCTGCCCCCATTGTGGCGAGGCCATGAACCGTGGCGACCGGGTGCCCAAGCCGATCCGCAACCGGGGCAAACAGCACAAAAATGATGGCCGCGGGGCCATCGGCACCATCGTTCGGGCATGCCTGACCATTCTCCTGGTGATCGTGATCGTCCTGCTGCTCTGGCCCCAGGAATCCCAGAGCAAGATCGGTAGCACCGCCGAGGGCCAGCTGCTACGACGCAGGATTAACGCCATGGAAAAAGCTGCCGCGACCAATCAGGCCTTTGTGGAACAACTCACGGAAGAGGAGATCAACGCCCACCTCCATCTGCTCGTCAAAGCCCAACCGAAACCCGCCTCGATCATGACACCGGTCGCTGAGGAAATCAGCATCGACTTCATCAATGCTGACACCATGCAAATCTATACGCGCACACGCATCTGGAAGTTCGTCCTCACCCATCGACTGCAAATGAACCCCGAGGCCCGTGAAGGCGGATTCTCACCGCAAATCACCTCAGCCCACCTGGGCCATTTCCCGATGGTCAGCGTACTCCGCATTCCCGTCATCACCAAGTTCAAGAAGACCCTGATCCATCTAAAGCAGGAGCAAGCCCTCCTGGAGGAGATCGACGTGATCCAGATCAAGGAAGACAACGTGGCCTTCAAGGTCCAGTAAATCGCGCGAAAGGCTCAACCATGAAAGATAAACGAGAACTTGAACAAATCCTGGAACGCATAGATGGACGCCGGACCAAGGAGTACAGGTCCATCCTGGGTGACTTCGACTTTTCCCGCTTTACCATCAAGATCGGCGATCCCACCGAGGGGAGTAACGAGATCCCCATCCTGGTCCGCGTACCCCAACAAACTGTCGCGGGCTTCCCTCCGCACGTTTATAATTCCCCCGTGCGCCGTACCGCCCTGGAGGACTACCTGACCCGCCAGGTCGCCAAGGTGCTGGAAACCCTCACGACATTCAACGAAAGCGGCGTTGCCCGGCGACATGTCCGTATCGCCGAGCCGGGCCAGCAAATTCTCCCCCGCACGAGCATGGTGATCACCGAAGAGTTGGTCGAAGCCCGCCTGTATGTCGAGCTCCCGGAAAACAACGGACGGATCGACGCCGAGACCGCGAGGGGCCTCTTCTTTAAAGACCTCTTCGCTGTCACCGATGGTGCCCTGATTTATCACAACCTTGACCTCACCAAGGTTGAACGCGCGGTCGACAAGATGGAAGATGCGGGCCAAATCCGGCAAATTCTGCCCACCCAGGGCCTGGTCAGCTTTATCGGCGAAGACAGCCTGCTTCAGCGCAAGCCCGGAACGGATCTACCGGCCCCCGAACGCCGGCGTTCCCTGGTGATCCGGGAAGAACTGATCAAGGAATTGGAAGTACCGAACGCGGGTCGCGTGCGCGGTATCGGCATCCCGACCGGATTGACCTTGATTATCGGTGAGACCTACTCCGGGCGCACCGAACTGATGCATGCGATCGTCGCGGGAATCTATAACCATATCGACGGTGACGGACGCGAGTACGTGGTAACCCAGCCCGATGCCGTATACGTTGCATCGGAACCGGCACGCAGTGTACAGCGCGTGGATCTGCGGACATTTATGCCCGTACATCCGGATCAGGACAGCGCCAACTATTCGGCTGACATTACCGATCCCTGCATCGCCCAGGCGGCATCGACGGTCGAGATGCTGGAGGTCGGTGCGCGCGCCCTGTTGTTTGATGAAGGCGATTCCTCCCCGGCTTTCCTCAGCCGGGATGCCCGGTTTGACTCCATTATCTCCGGCACCTATATAAATCCGCTCTCCGCGGTCGCAAAGGACCTGGTCGAGGAAATCGGGATATCCCTCGTGGTCTCCGGGTACAACTGTGTATCCGAATTCATTCCGATCGCGGACACCATTCTTTACCTTTCGGACTACGAGATCAGCGACATCACCGCCCAGGCGAAGGAAGGCGATTTCAGGGCCATCGGCGCACTGGAAAGCGCGGCACCGATAACCGAAATCGTGGACAAGGCTCGATGGCTGGTGCCGAGCAGTATCGATGCATCCAGGGACCTGTACGACTTGTTTCTGGACACGAAGGGCAAAGACCGCCTCATCTTCGGCCGGACCGAGGTGAATCTGGAGGCCATCCGCCAGATAGCCGATAAGCACCAGACCCGCACCATTGGCGCGATCCTGGCCTATGCTAAAGACCGCTACCTGGACGAGGCACGCACCCTGCAGGAGATCCTCGACCTGATTGACCGGGATCTCAGCACCGAGGGCCTGGACTGCCTGAGTTCCGATCCCGATGGCGGGTACGCGCGGCCCCGGCGATATGAAATTGCCGCCGCAATCAACCGGCTGCCGACCCTGCGCATCGCACAAAGTAGTTAATCGAAGGGATGCTGCTTGCATGCGCCTGGTCATCCAACGCGTGGAACGCGCCGCGGTCGAGGTCGATGGCCGTGTCGTGGGCCAGATCCACCGGGGTTTCCTGGTCCTGGTGGGCGTGACCCATGGCGACACCCGCGCCGACGCGGCCTGGCTGGCGAAAAAAACAGCGGGCATCCGCCTCTTTGATGACCCGAAGGGCAAGATGAACCTGGGACTTGCCGATGTCAGCGGCTCCTGTCTGGCCATCAGCCAATTTACCCTGTATGGTGACTGCCGGAAAGGCAATCGGCCCAGCTACATCGCATCCGCGTCGCCCGACGAAGCCGAACCGATTTATGAAGCCTATGTTGAACAATTGCGCGCACAGGAAATCCAGGTGGAAACCGGCATCTTTGGCGCGGAAATGCGGGTGGACCTGGTCAACGACGGCCCGGTCACTCTGCAACTGGAAAGCCACGCCCGCTAGGGCACTGCGCGGGGCCATCCTGCTCACCAGCCTGTCTGGATTCCCCCCGGCAAAGGGCCAGGCCACCAAACCCCTCGTGAGCGCGGTCAGCGCATCCCGTGCCTTCGTGGTGCAAAGTCACTCGCCCGAGCGAAACATCGAGCTCGGCATCTGGGCGGAAGAAGTCACGAATCTGCTGACCGACTACATGGGCAAACCGATCCCGCTCAGTCGCGGGCAACCGACCCACCTGCAGCTACGAGAGGATCCGAAGAAAGAGCCGGCCGTTATTTCACGCCAACAGATAAAGAACCGCTACCTCACCCAGAAATTACAGATCACCAACATCGATCAGGTCGACCAGGAAGACATGCTGGAGGGCCTGTGCCAGTTACTGCTCAGCCGCTACGCCATGGTGGCCCAACCCCCGAGCATTCGAAGCAAACGGCCGGCCCAGGTGCCCGCCTGGTTTGCCGTCGGTGTAGCCCAGAACCTGTATCCCATCCTGCGCGAGCGAAATAACCGGCTGTGTGTGCGTTGGCAGGAGGAGAATCGTCTGCATGGGATTCCCCGTATCATGGAGCACCGTTACCTGCCTCGGGGCCGCTTACGCGTGAAAGTCATGTGCGGAATGTTCATGGACTGGCTTCACGAGGAATCACGGGCCGGCCTGATTTCACAAATGACGCTCGTATGGGCGAGCGGGGAAACCGTGGATGCCTCCTGGCTGATCAAGCATCAGCTGGAGGAGCCCCATGCGGATGAAAAAACACTGGCCAAGCAATGGCGTTTATGGATAACCCGTGCCCGACAGGCGCACGCAACATTCGGGGGAGGCATCTACGACGCGGTCGACCAACTGAAGGAACGATTAAACCTTCAACCAAAGACCTATGGCATCCCCTATCCAGTGGACGGGCCGGACACCATCAGCTTCCGTACCCTACCCGATCATTACGAAGAAATATGGTTTAGCCCCCTGGTATCCAAGGTGGCCATGCGGATCGCCCTTTCCGGTCTGGGTCAACCGCCTGCTTTTCAGGAAATCATCAAAAAATATCAGGCCTACCTCCAGACCCTGCAAACCCTGCCCGCCTACCCTGCGAAGGGAAGGCTGAGCCGGGTCCAGCGCGCCATCCGCAAAGCGGATGCCCAGTTGAATGAGGCCAATCTCGCCCTGGCAAAATACGAAGAACAGGTCACCAAGTGGCGGGCCTACGTCGATCTGGCTGCACGCGCGGTGACTCCGACCGCTCGGACCCGGACCGCTTTTCAACTTTTCGTCGATCAGGCCGAA
>JAYGFS010000184.1:0-29992 GCA_046581765.1 Verrucomicrobiota bacterium | reverse complement strand
GTTCGATCGGCTCAGCATCGACTCCCCGGCAGGGATGCCGGTCTCGGTGAAACTTTCGTTCCGGATCACCTGGTCGAGTCCATCGATCAGCGCATCCCAGGTGTCGAAGCGATCCCCCGGGGCCTTGGCCAGCAGGCGTTCCATGAAGAGGAGGCAGCTTTCACTGATGTCGGGATTGTAGTTGCGCGGATCTTTAAGCTGTCCCGTCGCCTGTTTGTTCAGTGTTTCCAAATAGCTGTTGCCGTGGAAGGGTACCTCGCCCGTGAGCATGTTGTAGAGGGAGGTTCCCAGTGAATACATGTCGGTGCGGAAATCCACGTTCACACTGTCCTGCGTCTGCTCCGGGCTCATGAAGTTGGGCGAGCCCATGATCGTATCCGGTGAGGTCGCAAGCGAGGCTTGATCGTGGATGGACTTGGACAGTCCCATGTCGAGGACCATTGGAATGCCCTTGTGATCGATCATGATGTTTTCGGGCTTGATGTCCCGGTGAATCATCTGGTGCTCGTTCCAGGCCGCGCGCAGGGCTCTCGCGACCGTACCGATCAGTTCCAGCGCGTCTGCTTCCTGCATAAAGCCCCGCTGCTTCAGGATGTGATCCAGGGTCTCGCCTTTAACAAAGGCCATGGCCATGAAGTAGACGCCATCATCCTCCCCCGCCTCGTAGGCGGTGACGATATTCGGGTGATCGAGGCGTGCCGAGTTGCGGACTTCCTGGAGAAAGCGATCAACCAGCGACTTGTCGCGGGTGAGGGCCGCGGGCAGAATCTTGAGGGCTATATCCCGGTCCATGGTCAACTGCCGGGCCAGGTAGACCTCGCCCATGCCGCCCTTGCCGATGAGTTTCTTGATTTCAAATCCCCCAATGACCACGCCGGGGGCAATTTCATTCGAGGGGACGCGTACGCCCAGTTGGCATTCGGGGCATTCGATCTTCTCCCCGGCGTAGGTTGATTCGACCTTCAGCCGGGCTGTGCAGTTCCCGCATACAAACTTGATCAGCATGCGGATCGCTCTCCCACCCGGTTTCTTGTATACAAATCCCTCATCACAGCAGCCATCGGTCGTTGTTCATCAAACGTGCAGGGTCGCCTGCTTATTTTAGCCACCCAACAGGTTGACTCACGGGATCCAAGCACCCGGGTACACTCCCCGGAGCCGAAGGGGTGTGTTTTCCTGCATTCGTGTGTCGTTTCCGGGCCTTGCCTGCGGAACAGGTGTATATGCGTTCTCTCCGATTCATGGCATATCGATTGCGTGGCTAACCTACCTGAGGGCGGGCTTAAGCTCAAACGCATTAAGCTTCCTTGAAGCTAAAAATGCCGCGCGGTAAAAGTGGGGGAGGAAGGCCGCCCAGGGTGGCTAAGCCGGAAGGCCTTTATCGATACGAATCTTCACGGGAGGGCCCGGGTTCCAAGCGGCGAAAAAGCAGGCTTGGGCGGCCGGGAGCGTGTGCGATACATTTTAAACAAGCATGACGAAGGGAGGGGGACGGCAAATCGGGCCTCGTGGGGTGGAATCGCTTGACTCTGATTTAAAAACAGGCATATTCCGCGGCTCTTATCTGCAGGAGTACTCAGACCATGGCCAAGCTTAACACACGCGGAAATCGGAAAGTCAGCAAAGGAAACAAGATCAGCCGTCGCGGCATCGCCAAGAAAAAGGGTGGAATCGGTCTGAACATTACGGGGATCAGTCGACGCACATTCAAAACAAACATGCAGCGGAGGAAAATTTATTTTTCCGACGGTACGGTTCGCACCATGTGGGTTCGTGCCAAGGACTTGAAATCCGGTGTGTACGACAATCCGGATAAAAACGATTTTTTGAAGCATAAATAGGAGATTCACCATGGCACGGGATATTATCAAGCTGTTGTCCACCGAAGGCACGGGTTACTTCTACACCACGAAGAAAAACCAGCGCATCCAGCCGGATAAACTGGAGACCAAGAAATACGACCCGATCCTGCGCAAGCACGTAATCTTTCGCGAGGCGAAGATTAAGTAGTTTCCCGCCGCCCCGGAATTTGAAAACCCCCGTATATACGGGGGTTTTTTATTGCCTTAAGGCTTTGATCTGCTGTCCTTGGCGTGTGTTTTGCTGAATGATGGGTTACGTTGGTCGGGGTATGTGAATGAGCCAGCCAGGAGTATGTGAATGAGTCAGGAAGCGGTGATTGAAGTCGACCAACTCGTGGTCGATTACGGAAAAGGGAGCAAGGCTCACCGGGCCGTGGATGGGATTTCCTTTTCCGTGCGGGAGGGGGAGTGTGTAGGATTTATCGGTGCAAATGGCGCCGGCAAATCGACGACGATTAAAACCCTGATGGGCTTTATGTTCCCGAGCAGCGGCCGAGCCGGGGTTTTTGGCGCCCGGGCCGGCACGCCGGAAAGTCGTCGGCGCATCGGCTATCTACCGGAAGTTGCATTGTACTATCCTTTTATGAAAGCCCGCGAACTGCTGGAGCTCTACGGAGGTCTCGGTGGCTTGTCCCGTGTGGACATCCGGGCGCGGGTGCCGGGCATCCTGGAAAAGGTCGGGCTCAGCGATCAGGGTGAATCGCTGCTCAGGAGTTTTTCCAAGGGCATGCAGCAACGGCTCGGAATCGCCCAGTCCTTGATCACTGAACCGGATCTCCTGATCTACGATGAACTGAATTCCGGACTCGATCCGCTGGGGCGGGTCGACTTGCGCGAGGTGCTCCTGGATCTGAAAAGCCAGGGACGTACGATCTTCTTCAGTTCACACGAACTGAATGAAGTGGAAAATCTCTGCGATCGGGTGATCATGATCCACAGAGGCCGGCTCCTGAAGAACGCCCCCCTCGCTGAAATCCAGGAGGAGACCGGCGGCACTTCGCTCGAGGCCTATTTCATTTCCCTGGTCGGCGGTACGCAAACGGTCACATGAACCCCCGTGCGATCTGGCTAATTGCGAAGAGCGTGCTGATCGAGGCGATTAGGCGCCGGGAGATCTATAGTGTGATCTTTATTGCACTGATGCTCATCGCCTTGATCATGACCATCGATTTCTTTCACCTCAGTGGCCTGAGTAAGTTCTATCGCGAGGTGGCCTTGAAGATCATGAGTGCGGCCACCGCGCTATCGGTGGTGGTGCTGGCTGCCCGGCAGCTCCCCCGGGAATTTGAGAATCGGACCATCTACCTCCTGCTCGCCCGCCCGATCTCCCGCATCACCTTCCTGCTGGGTAAAATGCTGGGTGTCCTGCTGGCGGCGCTATTCTGCTTCGCTCTATTCATGCTGATCTTTATTGTGGGCAACCTCTATCTCGGGGCTGAGATGCCCTGGGTGCATTTCCTCCAGTATGTTTACCTGCAGATGATCATGTTGCTGGTGCTCACCACGCTCTGCTTCTGGCTGTCAATGGTATTCAACCTGGATGCGGCGATTACCGTCGGTGTTCTTTTATTCATCCTGGGTGCCACGATGATGAGCATGTCGATCACCCTCTTTCCCCTGATGACCGACTTTGGGCGGGTGGTGCTCAAGGGCTTCACCTACTGTGTGCCGCAGATATCGCTTTTTGATATCTCCGAGAAAACCGTTCACGCCGAACGCTGGGATCCGTTGAGCGCAATGACGATCCTCAAGGTGACGCTATACGGCTTGTTCTTTTCTGCCATCTATTTCGTCTTTGCCCTGCTTTGCTTCCGGAGGCGTGCGCTATGAGTGCTCCATCCGTCTCGTCCTGGCGTTCCCTTACCCTGATCACCCGCGGGGTGTTCATTGAACTCGCCCGGAAGAAGGACGCCTACGTCCTCATGATCTTCATGATGATCTTCGTCGCGGGGATGCTGGCCGCCAAGGCTGTGGGGATCGATTCACCTTCGACCGGAACCTTCCTCTTGAATCTCGGGATCAGCCTGGTCTATCTCTTCGCGCATACACTCACCTTGCTGCTGGCGTTTAACCAGATCCCGCGCGAGCTCGAACATCGCTCAATTTATCCCCTGCTCGCCCGCCCCCTGAGCCGGTCCATGTACGTCTTTTCCAAATGTGTGGCCTGCGCCTTGTGCGGGATGCTCGTTTACGTGATCCTGTTTGTCCTGGGTTGGCTGCCGGTGCCGAAATTGGAAAGCTATCACGCTTCCACGCTGTTCCAGATGATCGCCCTGCATTTCGGGTCCTTGTTCATGATTTCCGCCCTGGCGGTGGCCTGTTCGCTCTTCCTGGCCCGCGGGGTCAATCTGGTCATCCTGGCGGTCTGGTTTCTCTTCGGCGGAAAGCTCGTGACCTTCATGGTCGGCCGGGTATCCTCCCCGGTCCTGGCGCAGGGGGCTTCCTGGTTCTTGGCCTATCTGCCCGATTTCCAAAAACTCAATCTCGTGACGCGGTATACCGATGGGATCGGCGCACTTCCGGCGGGCGTGTTTTTCGGGTTGCTGGTCTATGCGCTGGTCATTTCCGCCTTCGCGCTGGCGGTATCGATGCGGGTCTTTGAGCGGAGGCCCATCTGATGAGGGCCAATGCGTTCCTGATCCCGACAGCTGCGCTCTTCCTGCTCAGCCCGTGGCTTTCCCTGCGGCTCGACCCGCATGGGTATCAGGGCGGACGAAGCCGCGACGCGGAAGATCGCATGGAACGCAACGCCAGTTCCATCGGCTCCATGCTCGGGGAACTGCGTACCAGCATGAGTGATATCCTGTTCCTCAAGACCGAACGGTACCTGCATGGAGGGGTGGCCTACACCCCCCATATTAACAAGAAAGTTCTTTCCGTTTCCGGCACCCAGTCGGAAATGTTTGCCCACCAGGGGGGCGTCGACGCTCCGGACAGCGAGGCGGTGGTGATGGAGAGCGATTCCGAGAAGGGGACCGAAACCATTATCCCGACTGCCGCCGATGATTTCCGGGGCTTTATCGGTCAACTGCACCGCGAGGTTAAACCCTGGCTGGATCCTTCCCGGCATGCCGGACACGCTGACGGCAAGGAGGTGCTGCCCTGGTTTCGTGTCATGACGCTCAGCGATCCCCATTATATACGGGCTTATTCCGTGGGGGCCTGGTGGCTCAAGACCAAGAACCTGGATGCGGCCTTCGAATTTATTCAGGAAGGGATCAAGAACAATCCCGCATCCTTCCAGGTATATGCGGCTCTCGGTGATTTGCATTACACCAAGGCGATGAACATTTCCCGGAATATCTTTGCGCCGGCTCCGGAGGCGATCGAGCAGCTGCTGCTGGCCCGCGATGTTTTCCAGGTTGCCGCCGACCTGGCGATCGAGCAGCGGCCCGCCGTGGTGGATCCTGAAAACATGCCGGATCGCTGGTCGAGCTACATGGAAGATGACACCCGGGCGGCCGTCAACATGGCTGTCCTGCTGGAACGTGAGTTCGGGACGGAAGCGAAGACCCGGGAGCTGGCGACAAGGTATCTCAGGTACTTCCCGGGAAGCCCGACCTTGCTGAGTGCGCTGAAACAAGCGCGCTCGTCGCAGCCGGGTCCCGGTCTTCCGCGGGCTCCTTAAGGCTGCTATTCCTCCAGGAACGGCTCGATCGCCCGGACCCAGGCCGCATAGCCGGCCTCGTTCAGGTGGATCCCATCCTTAAGGAAGTATTCCCCTCGTGGTTGGCCATCCGTTCCGAGCATGGGGCTGACCGTGTCGACATATCCGAGCAGTTTGTGCTTTGCGGTGTAGGCCGCGATCAGCTCATTCGCCTGCTTCATCTCGGGCCAGAACTCCCAGCGTGCGATGCTCGGCTTGATCGGCAAATAGACAATGCGTGTCCGGGGTAAGCGGGCGTGAACCGTCTCCACGAAGGCTTGAAAGTCCTTGAAAGCACCATCCACCGTACGCCCTCTATGCACATCGTTGTCCCCGGCGTAGATGAAGATCAGCCTCGGGTGGTAGGGAAAGATAATCGCTTCGGAAAAATGGGTCGAATCGACGATTTCCGATCCGCCAAAGCCCCGGTTGATGTAAGCCTTTCCCGGGAAGCTCTGGTCCAGCTTCCACTTGCGTACGCTGGAACTCCCGATGAACAACACGTGATTTCGCTTCGGCAACTGTTTCGCATCCTCCTCCGCGAAGGTCTTCATGGCACGGTCCCATTTCGCGAAGTTCTTTAACGTGGCCTGTTGGGCAGGGGCGTTCAGGGCGAAGATCAGGGCGGCGAGGATGGGATATAGTTTCATGGCTTGGCCCGGCTAGAATATGGTTTTCGAGGGTCCTTGCGCGTGCCGCCCGCGGAAGGCTTAAAGAAGCATCGGTCGTTTCGTCGGCACATCTTCGCTTTCCGGTGCGCAGGGGAAGGTGCGGCCCACCCAGTCATCCCAACCCTTTCGCGTCTGTTCGGAGATCAGGTCCTGGATGTTCGCCTGGCATTCGGAACAAATCATCATCCCGGCTGCGAGAAAGGGTCCATAGCAACTTCCTGCCATCGTGTAGCTGACCGTATCATCCCTTCGCCGTCCGCACTCCAGGCACCCTTGCAGCCCTTCATCATCCAGTTCCTGCAGGCCAAAATATTGATTCAACCGCAGGACCGTTTCCTTGGAGAACCCTTGTCGAACTTCGTCATGGCATTCGGTGCAGAGAGCGAACTCAAAAATAGTCTCGCCGCGGTGCACGGCCTTCTGCACCATGTATTCCTCGAAGCTTTCGACCATCTCCCGGCTACAATCCACGCAATGGGTAAACGGCTTATCCGTTTCCATTGAGTGCAGCTCGGGAGGAATCAGCACGACCGGCTCTACGCCGCCCTCCTTTTCGTCAAAATCGTCGTCAAATTCTTTCATTTTTCGGTGTCTCAAACCAGGCGGAAATCTCCTCCAGCGATTTCGTGTTGAGTACGCGCTCCGGGTTATACCATCCCTTGCGTGCAACGCCGACACCATATTCTATGTCATCCAGCATCTCCAGGTTATGTGCATCGGGATTTATTGAAGTCATCATCCCGCACTCGTGGGCCTTGCGTCCGTATCGCCAGTCCAGGTCCAGTCGCCTGGGATTGGCGTTGATCTCGATGACCGTTTTATGGGCGGCGCAGTGTGCCACCAGTGCATTCAAATCCATCTCGCTACCCTTGCGCTTCAGCAGGAGGCGACCGCTCGGGTGCCCGATGATGGTGCAGTATGGGTTGGCCGCCGCTTCTTTCATGCGCTCGAGCATTTTCCCTGCCTCCATGTCCAGGGCTGAATGGACGCTGGCAATGATGAAGTCAAATCCGGCGAGGATCTCCTCCTCGTAATCGAGGTCGCCGTTTCCGAGGATGTCGGATTCAATTCCTTTAAAGACGTGGAAGCCATGCCCTTCGTCTGCCAGCTGCTGATTCACCTGGTCGATTTCTTTCCATTGGGCCTCAACCCGCTCAGCGGTCAAGCCGCCCGCGTAGGCGGCAGCGCGTGAATGATCAGTCAGGCCCAGGTAGGTATAGCCCCGTTCGATACAGCCCAGGGCCATCTCGTGGATCGTGTAGGCCCCGTCGCTCCACGTGCTGTGTGCGTGCAGGATCCCCTGGATATCGGCGTCCTGGAGCAAGTCGATCTCCTCGTGTGATTCAAACCAGGCGAATTCGCCCCGGTCCTCCCGGAGTTCGGGCTCGATAAAGGGCAGGTCAAGTTTCCGGTAAATATCAGCCTCTGTTTTCGTGTTCACCGGTTCATCAAAATTGGTGTCGCCCTTGTCGTCGAGCTGGAACAGGCCGTATTCGTTCAGTGCCATCCCCCGCTCCCGCGCGCGTGCGCGGGTTGCGATGTTATGCTCCTTGCTCCCGGTAAAATACATCAGGGCGGAGGCAAAGTGTTTTTTCGGGATGACCCGCAGGTCGACCTGGCGCCCCTCCCGGGTGCGTATCGAGCTCTTGGTATCGCCCCTTGCGAGAATTTCGACCACGTCTGGGTGGGTCGTGAAGGCATCCATAATGGACGGGGCATGTGGTTCCTTCGCGGCGACCAGGATATCGATATCGCCAATTGTTTCAAGGCGCCGGCGACTGGATCCAGCGAGGGAAATCGCGTCTACGCCGGGCTGGCCGCACAGGAAATCGATGAACGTTTTCGCGACGGTAGCGGCTTGGTCCGCGCGACAGCGTTCACCAAATTTTTCCATGAACGCGATGGACGACAGGATTTTCTCTGCGGTTTTTGTGCCCATGCCTTTCAGTTCGGCCACTGAACCATCCCTGCATTTCTCGACCAGTTCGGCCATTTCCGTGATACCGAGTTCCCGGTGAACCTTGTAGATCTTCTTGGGCCCCAGGCCGGGGATATCCAGCCACTTGATCAGGCCGGCCGGGATCTGCTCGTGCAGGGCATCAAGCACGGGGAGGCGGCCGGTTTCCGCGTACGCGTAGATCTGTGTCGCCAGTGACTTGCCGATGCCGGGAATGCTATCCACGTTCTTGCCCGCGATATATTCAGCCATCGGGGTTTCCATGCTTTCAATGTGCCGGGCGGCCCGGTCGTAGGCCGCGGCCTTGAAATCGTTTTCCCCTGCCAGGCGTTTCAAGACCCCGGTTTCTTCCAGGAGTTGGGCGAGTTCCTTGTTGTCCATAGCTCGTTTAGATGGGGGATTTGAGGCGGGGGCGCAAGGTTATTTCCTGGCGGTCCTCAAAGCCCGGACCCTGCGTAGATGTCCCGTGCGCTGCCGGGGCTCTCGGCCTTACTCGACGCCATTGCGCTTGAAGGGCGTAAACCGCTTCTCAAAGCGCCTGGGGATGGAGGCTGTCAGGTGAACGCCGTCGTACTCGTAGCGCTGCTCGAGGACCTTGCCCTGATCGTGAATCATCGATATCAAGTCCGCCCGCTCGTGCGGAATGGTTAAGTCCATGTGCACAACCCAGTTGGCGATCATGTCCTGCATCCGCTGCTGCAGTTCATCCAGGCCTTCACCCGAATGGATGGAGATAAACACGCACTCCGGATCGAGCCCTTTCAGGGATGGCAGGAGGCTGCGGTCTTCCACCAGGTCGATCTTGTTCCATGCCGTGATCATGCGTGTCTGGTTGGCACCGAGTTCCTTCAATACCCGGAGGGTGGTTTCATAATATTCCTGGGCCGCTGGCTGGCTGGCATCGATCACATGAATGAGAAATTCAGCCAGGGTCGCTTCCTCAAGCGTGGCCTTGAAGGCCTCGACCAGGCGGTGCGGGAGGTTGCGTACAAAGCCCACGGTGTCGGTGAGCAGGAGGGGATTGCCGTTCGGCAGTTCCACCTTGCGGGTCGCGGTATCCAGGGTGGCAAAGAGTTTGCTCGCGACCAGGACATCCGCATGGGCCAGGCTTCGCAGCAGGGAGGATTTTCCCGCGTTCGTGTAGCCCACGATCGCTGCATTTGGAACGGGGGTGCGTTTCCGTTCCTTGCGCTGGGTTGCCCGGTGCTTGCGCACCTGGGTTAATTCCTCCCGCATCTGGCTGATCCGCTTGCGCACGATCCGCCGATCGACCTCGATCTGCTGTTCCCCTTCACCCCGCGTCGCACCGCCCCTTCCGCCCTGGCGACCGAGGTGGGTCCACGCCCGCTTCAAGCGGGGGAGGGACCATTCCATCCGGGCGAGGTTGACCTGGAGCTTGGCTTCCTTGGTCTGGGCGCGCCGGGCAAAAATATCCAGGATGACCTCCTGGCGATCGAGCACGCAACGTTTCGAGGCGGACTCCAGGTTTCGCTGCTGGGCAGGTGAGAGCTCGTTGTCGAAGACGATGCAGTCGGCATCGACTTCAGCGGCCCGGTCGAGCAACTCCTCCAGCTTGCCCGTGCCGACCAGGTAACGCGCATGTAGCTTGGGCACCCGCACAAGTGCCTGGCCGACGATATCGATGTCCAGGGTTTTGACGAGTTCGCCGAGTTCCAGGAGCAGGCTGTGGCCCTCCACCTTCTCGTGTTTTTCCCGGTAGAGTCCCACCAGGAAGGCCCGTTCCACGAATTGGGGTCTTTCACGTACATCCAGCATGGGGTCAATGTACCTGAATCTGATGAAATGCCGAATTAAAACGGTGCCGGTAGCACCACGGGGCCGGTACGCTAGGCCAGGATGGGGCGGACGACATGCCCATGTACATCTGTCAGGCGGAAGCGTCGTCCCTGGTACTTGAAGCTCAGGCGTTCGTGGTCGATCCCGAAGAGGTGCATCAGGGTGGCATTCAAGTCGTGAACATGGACCCCCCCGTCTACCAGGTTGTAGGAGAAGTCGTCGGTTTGACCATAGCTCGTTCCGGGCTTGATTCCACCGCCGGCTATCCACATGGTAAAGCAACGCGGATGGTGATCGCGCCCGAAGTTGTTCTGGGTGAGTTTACCCTGGCAGTAATTGGTCCGGCCAAACTCACCACCCCAGACCACCAGCGTGTCCTCCAGGAGCCCGCGCTGCTTGAGGTCCTTGATCAAGGCTGCGGAGGCCTGGTCGGTTTCCCTGCACTGCTTGCGGATGCCGGCCGGCAAGCTCCCGTGTTGGTCCCATCCCTGGTGAAAAAGTTGGATGTATCTCACCCCGCGCTCCGCCAGGCGTCGCGCCATCAGACAGTTGGCGGCAAAGGATCCCGGCGTTTTAACATCCGGTCCATACAGGTCCAGGATGTGTGCAGGTTCGTCGCTGAGGTCAGTGACTTCGGGTACGGCGCTTTGCATACGGTAAGCGAGTTCATAGTGCGCGATACGCGTCTCGATCTCGGGATCTGGAATTTCGGCAAACTGGACCTCGTGCATTTCCTGCAGGCGATCGAGCAGCATGCGTCGGCTCGTGCCATCCACGCCGGTGGGGTTGTTCAGGTACAGCACCGGGTCCGCACCCGATCGAAAACGTACACCTTGGTGACGGGAGGGGAGGAAGCCGCTGCCCCAGAGACGGGATATCAGGGGTTGCCCCCCCTTGTTCCGGGTGACGAGCACGACAAAGGTCGGCAGGTTATCGTTGGCGGAACCCATCCCGTAATCCAGCCAGGCCCCGAAACTGGGTCGCCCCGGTATTTGGGAACCGGTTTGGATGAACGTGATCGCGGGCCCGTGGTTAATCGCCTCGGTGTACATCGATTTCACGAAGCAGAGATCGTCCGCGACCTTCGCGGTGTGGGGCAGCAGATCGCTCAACCAGGCGCCGCTTTCGCCGTGCCGGGAAAAGGCGAACGGCGACCCGGCAATCGGCAGGCTGGATTGGTTTCCGGACATACCGGTGAGTCGCTGCCCCTTGCGCACCGAGTCCGGCAATTCCTGCCCGTGCATCTTGTTGAGCATGGGCTTGTGGTCAAACAGGTCGATCTGGGAGGGGCCGCCACTTTGAAAGAGGTAGATGATCCGCTTGGCGCGGGGTGCGTGATGGGGTGCAGCGTGGAGGGTGTCGGCCCGTGCCGGGTTAACCAGGTCCGCGAGGGCAATCCCACCCAGGCCCGACCCGAAACGGTTCAGGAACTGCCGGCGCGACCAGCCGCTTGCTTGTTCAAATCCTGTACAGAGGTTCATAGGGCTTCTCCAGAGTCTAGCGCAGTACCACGCTGGCGTCAAAATTCATCAGCAGGCTGATCATCGAGGTGGTTGCCGCGAGCTCGGCCGGGTCCAGGCCCTCGCCAGGCTTGCGTACACCGACCCGGGTGAATTGTTTCGCCGCATCCGGGTGGCGTTGAAAATGTTTTCGCTGGTCATCCAGCATATCCCGGAGAATCGTTCGCTGAACATCCGTGGGCTCCAGGCTCGTCAAGCGGCGGAAGGCCTCCCGGATACACCGGTCCGGGTCACCGGGGAAATCCTCCATCAGCCCTTCAGCGAGTACCCGTGCGGCTTCCACGAATTGCGGACCGTTCAGTAGTACCAGGGCCTGGAGAGGGGAAGAGCCCGGCTCGCGCTTGACCGTGCAGGCGTCGCGTTTCGCGGCATCCAGGACCATCATCACCGGCGAGGGCCCGGTCAGTTTCCAGTAGGTGTACACGCTTCGACGGTACAGGTTTTCGTTCTTGTCGTGATTCATCGGCTTGAAGGATTCCTTTAAGTCGTAGGGCTTGGCCGGTGCGCCGCCGATTTTATGCACCAGCAGCCCGCTGGCCGCCAAGGCGTGATCCCGCAGCATCTCCGCGGTCAGGCGCATCCTGGGCCCGCGCGCAAGCAGCACATTTTCGGGGTCCCTTCGGAAGGTCTCCGGGTCGGGGAGGGAACGCTGGCGGTAGGTTGCCGAATGCACGATCAGGCGATGCAGGGCCTTCAGGTCCCAGCCGGACGCGATGAAGCGGTGGGCCAGCCAGTCGAGTAGATCCGGGTGACTGGGGGGACTTCCCTGGGAGCCAAAGTCCTCCGTGGTTTGAACCAGGCCCTGGCCGAAATGCATTTGCCAGTAGCGATTGACCGCGACCCGCGCGGTCAGCGGGTGCCCAGGATCGGTCAACCATTGTGCGAGACCAAGGCGGTTGGCGGGATGATCCAGAGCGCCCGATGGCAGCCAGCCGGGTGTGTGCGCATCCACCGCTTCACGTCGCTCGGCATAATTTCCCCGGTGGAGTACATAGGTTTGGCGAGGCCTGGAACGTTCACGCATGACCATGATCTCGGTGAAGCTGTTCGCGTGCTGGTCCCGGGCGGCCCGTTTTGCCTGGAGGTGCTGGGCTGCCGCCTGCCCGGTCGTGCCGGCGGTCGCAAGATACCAGTCAAACAACTCCGGGGCGCGTGCATCGATGGCCTCCTGCAGGCTGGAGCCGTCGTGGAGATGACGTACTTCGAGTTCGCTCAGGCAGCGCCCGGCGATCACCAGTTCATCGACCGCTCCCCGGGCAAAGCCTCGGTCACGGAAGCGCTCACCAATGGCAAAGTGTTTCACTCCCCCGGCTGCGATTCCCTTGCTGAGTTGATCGTGAACCACCACGCAGTCCGCTGCCCGGCCATTGACATACAGGGTAAGTCCAGCCGCCTCGCTCGACCCGTCGTAGGTCAGGGTGACGTGCTGCCAGGTGTTCAGGCCCAGCTTGTCCTTCGTGCGAATACTGATCGCATTCCCCGGCCAGAAGTGGATAAGCGAGGCACTCAACCGGCCCTCTTCCAGCAGGAGTTGATAGCCCTGGCTGGCCGAGTCGGTCCAGGCGCGGGAACGATGAAAGATCACCGCACGTTCCTTGTGCTCGGGTGTCCGTATCCACAGGGCGACCGAAAAGGCCTGGGCACGATTGAAAGCCCCGGTTTCAATTTTAATGGCGTCGTCGCCGGTGAGCTCCAGGGCTCGGCCGTGCCTGCCCGGGATGCTGGTGTTCCTGTCGCTGGTGGAAGCGGCCTTTTTTTCGTTAGCGGCATTCCCGTGTTTGCCCACCTGCTCTTCATCAAAGGAGACCCGTGCGAGCAGACCGGGAATGTGCGCCGGGGGCAGGGGACCCTTCAGCCAGTCGGCAAAAGCGGGTTCGGCCTTTTTTCGCGCCCGGGCCAAATCGGCTTTCGCGGCCTCGACTTCCGCCTTGAGTTGGCCGAGGCGTTTCTTCTGTGCATCGCTGGTCATCGCGAGGACGGGTGTCGGTACGGCCTGGGTGAAAAAGCTGTACAGGCCTGCTTCGTCGATGTTGTTGAAGTAGGCGAAGAATCGGTAATAGTCGCGGCTCGTAATGGGGTCGTACTTGTGGTCGTGGCAGCGGGCACATTCCAGGGTGAGTCCGAGAAAGGCGGTGCCAAAGGTGTGGGTGCGGTCGGCTACATATTCCACGCGGAACTCTTCCTCCACCGTGCCACCCTCGACTTTCTGCTGGTGCAGCCTACAGAACGTGGTGGCGAGGATCTGCTCGTCACTGGGATCGGGCAGCAAATCCCCGGCCAGCTGCCAGGTAATGAATTCGTCGTAGGCCTGGTTGCGGTTGAAGCTCCCGATGACCCAGTCACGCCAAGGCCAGACATAGCGGTTGTTATCCCGCTGGAAGCCATAGCTGTCCGCGTAGCGGGCGAGGTCGAGCCAGTCGGTCGTCATGCGCTCCCCGTACCGTTCCGATCCGAGTAAGCGCTCGATCGTGGTTTCATAGGTTTCGTCGGCGTCCAGGTCGCTCGCGCTCGGCGGCAGGCCGGTCAAGCCAAAGCTCGCCCGCCGGAGCAGGATGGGGCGATCGGCCTCGGCGGCCGGTTTAAGCCCTTCCCGCCGGAGGCGTTCCAACACGAAGCGGTCGATATCGTTCCGGATCCAGGGATCTTCGATGGCCGGGGGGCGTATCTTCCGGGGAGCAACATAGGCCCAGTGGCCCTCCCAGTTCGCCCCCTGGGCGATCCAGGCCTTCAGGATCTCTTTCTCCGCCGGGCCCAGGCTCAGCTTGGACTCCGGTGGGGGCATCATTTCGTCCGGATCTTTTTCGAATATTCGGTGGACGATTTCACTCCGGGCCGGATCGCCCGGCTTGATCGCGAAAAGGTCGCTGTTTTTCAACCGGGCCTTGGCGGTATCTTCCAGGTCCAGGCGGAGATCCGCCTTGCGTGCACCGCTGTCCGGGCCATGGCATAAAAAACACTTATCCGAGAGGATGGGGCGAATGTCGCGGTTAAACTGGATCTCAGCGGCCTGCGTGCCCGTACCCAGCAACAAGAGGAGTAAAAGCCGTGCGGGTTGGCTTGGAGAGGTGCGGAGCCTTGCCATAGGGATAACTTCTACAGGCGGGGACCAATTGCAACCCTATTGCAGGGGCGAAAGTACGCGAGCGAGGCGAACCATGACCTGAAAGCCGATATGTCGGCAGGTCATCTCGTCTTCCACGACTTCCCGGCACTGATCGAAATCCCTGGCCAGCATGTCAGCCACCTGCTGGATGAAGTCCGGATGGGCGACGAGCAGGTTCAACTCAAAATTCAGGAAGCATGAACGATTGTCGAGGTTGCTGGACCCGACAGCGGTAATCTTGTTGTCCACGAGCAGGACCTTCTGGTGCATGAAGCCCGGTTGGTAGCGGAATATGCGTGCCCCCACTTGATGCAGTTCATGAAAATACGAAAAACTGGAGAGGAAAACCAACAGGTGGTCTGGTTTTTCAGGCAGCATGATGCGCACATCGACCCCGCGCAGGGCGGCGAGTTGAATCGCGGAAACCAGGGCTTGGTCCGGAACGAAATAGGGGCTGCAGATCCATAGACGCTCGTGTGCGGAATTGATCGCCCGCAGGTAATAGAGGTGGCAGGTCTCGAGTTCGTCGGCGGGCCCGGTGGGCAGCACGAGGACTTCCTGGCCCGGAGTTTCTCCACCCGGAGCCTGCCAGGTGAGTTGCAGAGTCTCGCGGGTGATCCAGTGCCAGTCCTCCATGAACGGGACCTGCAGCGACATCGCCGCTGGCCCGGTAACCTGCATGGCGGTATCGCGCCAGGACCCGAACCGTTTGTCGTGACCGAGATATTCGTCGCCGACATTGAATCCACCGACGAACCCGGTTTGACCATCGATCACCACGATCTTGCGATGGTTCCTGAAATTTATTTGCAGGCGGGCAATACGACCCCGCGAAGAACGGAAGGGGTGAACATGTACACCAGCCATGCGCAGGCTGCGCACGTAACGACTGGGCAACTTGTGGCTACCGATGCGGTCAAAGAGGAAGTAGACACGGATACCGGCCCTCGCCCGTTCCTCGAGCAGGGTATGGAATTCCCTGCCCAGGTTGTCGTCATTGACGATGTAAAAGTGAATGAGTACGTAGTCGGTGGCTTTCCGGATGGCATCGAACATGCGGTCAAATGCGATTGTTCCTTCCGTGAGCAGTTCCAGCTGGTTGGAATGGGTCGCCCGCAGCCCCGCTAATTCCTCGTACAAAGCGAAGGCGCGACCGGCCGGTCCGTCAAGGGGGACATACCACGGCTCAATGGATGCCAAGGCAGCCTTGACCTGGACGTTGATTTCCTGGTCGCCTTCCCGCCGGGTTTTTACATAGCCGTGGAACTTGTAACGGCCAAAGGTCCAGTACAGGGGAATGGCCAGCAAGGGGATGGTAATCAGGGTGACAACCCAGGCGATGGTTCCCCTGGGGGAACGTACGTGCATGACCGCGTGCAGTGCATTCGCGATGCCGATGAGGTTAAAAACGGGCAGTACGTAGAGCGCCAGGATGGTTAGCATTTCTTTAAAGTTGTCCACGAAGATGCAACTCAATCCGATTTCCTCGGCGAATCCAAATTGAATTATCAGTGGTCTGGGTCCCTGCTTTGCCGGATTTGAGCTGGGAGAGTTGCATTTTGGACTATGAAATGATCGATCTGGTGTAGTTTGGGTATGATGGGTTGCAGATGATTGATTTTCAGCGGGTAAGCAAATTTTACGGGGACCAGGATGTTCTGGAGGATGCGTCCTTTGTCGTGAAACCCGGGGAACGGGTTGGAATCGTCGGTCCGAACGGGGCGGGGAAGAGCACCATCTTCGGCATGATCAACGGGCAGATCCAGCCCGACAAGGGCGAGGTACTCTTTCCGCGGAAGACGCGCTTTGGTCACTTGCGCCAGGAACTCCGCGCCGACAGCGTGGACCAGGTACTGCTCAACTACGTTGTCGACGGGGTGCCGGAGTTGAAGGAGTTGCACGGGCAGATTGAAAGCCTGGAAGCCGGAATGCTGGACCTGGAGGGCCCGGCCCGGGAGAAGCAACTCCAACGCGTCGGCGCTTTGCAGGATGCCTTCGAACACGCGGGTGGTTATGACATTGAAGCCCGCGCCGCCGCGGCCTTGTGCGGCCTCGGCTTCCAGGATGCCGATTTACAGCGACCGTTTAATGAATTCAGTGGGGGTTGGCAGATGCGCGCCGAGCTGGCGCGGACCCTGATCACGCGCCCGGACGTGCTCCTGCTCGACGAGCCTTCGAACTACCTCGACCTGCCCGCCGTGGAATGGTTGCAACGCTTCCTGCGTAACTTTACGGGTACCCTGTTATTGGTTTCGCACGACCGCTACCTTCTCGACTCGCTTACCACCATCACCTTGGAGGTGATGATGGGGAAGGTTTCCCGTTACGCCGGAAACTACAGCCATTACCTGGTGGAAAGGGAAGGGCGCTACGCACAGTTGTCCGCATCGGCCAAGAACCAGGCGCGCCGCCGTGAACAGATCGAGCGCTTCATCACGCGATTCCGTGCCAAGAATACCAAGGCCACCCAGGTGCAGAGTCGAATGAAGATGCTGGACAAGATGGAGGAGATCCAGGTGCCGGCAACCTCGCCGGACCTGTCCTTGATCAAGATTCCCGATCCACCCCACTGCGGCACGACGGTGTTGCAGATCGAGGGGGTCAGCAAGAGCTACGACGGTTCCGAGTTTGTACTGAAAGATGTTGATCTTGTACTCCAGCGTGGGGACAAGGTCGCCCTGGTGGGCTACAACGGCATGGGCAAGACGACCTTGTTGCGTATCCTGGCGGGCGAATTGGAATATACGGAGGGTAAGCGGATCGTAGGACACAAGGTTGTGATCGGGTATCAATCCCAGGAATTCTCCGATACGATGCCCCCGGAAAAGACGGCCTATGACATCGTTCGTGCGGCCGCTCGGGAAACCGACGACAAGCAGGTGCGTACGATCCTCGGCATGTTCGGCTTCAGTGGCGAGGCAGCACTCAAGCCTTGCAAGGTCTTGAGCGGCGGCGAAAAAATTCGCCTCGCGTTCGCCCGTATCTTCATCAATCCACCCAACCTCCTCGTACTCGATGAACCGACCACGCACCTGGACATCAACGGGCGGCGCGCATTGGAAGAGGCACTGACCCGTTATGCAGGGGCGGTCTGCCTGGTCAGCCACGATGTGACCTTCGTGGAGAAAATAGCCAACCACATCGTGGCGATGCAGCCGCCCGGGATTGCCCGTTATCACGGCACCTACAGCTATTACCGCGAAAAGATTGCAGCCCAGGCCGAGGTCCCCTTGCCTGCGAAGGCCGCGAAAAGCGGCGTGAACGGGAAAGATAAGAAGCAGCTGCGGAAGGAGCGGGCGGAACAGCGCGAAACCTTGAAAAAGAAGACCCGCGGGCTGGAGAAAATCATCGCGAAGGCGGAGGCGCGCATCGAGGAACTGGAAGCCGAGCAGACCCGGGTGCTTGGGTGTTTGTCGGCCCACGAACCGGGCACGGATTTCGAAGACCTGAACCGCCGCTTGAGCCTCATCCAGGGGATGTTGGTCCAGGCCAACAAGGAATGGGACATCGCGGTAGACGAATTGGATCGTGTGCAGGCGGGCATGCCGGCATGAAGTACGGGGTCAGCACGGGCTGGCTGTTGCTGCTGGCTGCGTCACTTTTTTCCGCACCCCTGCCCGTTTTTCTCAGCGGACCATCAGACGAGGAGCCCGAACGCATCGCCCGGGATTACCTGGATGCGCAGGTGGACAACAAGCCCACCCTGCGGCTGCTCCGGCGATGGCGGGATGCACACAATGGCCTCAACCATTTCATTTTTCAGCAGGAACTGCACGGGTTGCCGGTATTCGGCGATCACCTTTGCGTGCACGTGACACGCAGGGGACAGCTTGTCAGTTGCCACGGCGAACTGCGCCACCTGGAGGGCCTTCCGGCGGCGGGATGGACGGCTGCGCAGGCCCGGGACTCCGCCCGGGCGGCACTGCACCTGCCGGTGGGGGACGAGGTCGCTGCAGAGTTGATGGTATTCTTCCCGGCATCCGAGGCACCCTGCCTGGTGTGGAACATGCAGGTCCATGCGCCGGACGGCAGCGCCGCCCTGAATGTGAATGTGGATGCCGCAAGCGGGAAGGTGATCTGGCAGAACGACCTGGTGCGGCGCTGCACGCACCGCGTTTTTGCCCCGCCCCTTGAGTCGCCCGACCACGGCCTACAGACCCTGGTCCAGCATGCGCCCGATCCCGTCGCCTCGCCCTTTGGCTGGCACGATACCAATGGCGTCGCCGGACCTGAGTTCACCGACACACGGGGCAACAACACCCAGGTGCAGGAAGATGGGGACGCGAATAACATTGGCGGGCTTCGCCCGGACGGTGGACCTTCCCTGGCCTTCGATATTCCCTTCGACCCGTCCCTGGTGGTCAGCGGAAACCGGGATGCCGCCATGGTCAACGTCTTCTTCTGGGCCAACTATCTTCACGATGTGCTGTATCATTATGGCTTTGACGAGGCCTCGGGTAATTTCCAGGCCAACAACTACGGTCATTCCGGCACGGCGGGTGATCCGGTCCTCCTGGACATCCAGGACGGGGCCTCGGTGAACAACGCGACCTTCACCGCCAGCTCGGATGGGATACCCGGGCGGATGCAGTTGCATATATGGATAAACGGTGCGGTTACCGTCTCGGTCTCCGCTCCTGCCGCGATCGTGGGCCTTCTCCAGGGGAACGGTGCCCAGTTCGGGGGCTCCATTCCCCCGGGCGGTCTCTCCCATGAGGTGGTCCTCGCGCGGGACGCGGCTGATCCCCCGCTCAACTCCACGACCGATGCCTGCTCGGTCATTACCAATGTCGCGGAGGTCACGGGAAAGATCGCACTGATCGATCGGGGCGATTGCCTGTTCACGGACAAGGTGAAGCGGGCGCAGGATGCCGGGGCGATTGCTGTTATCATCGCGAACCACGAGGGCGAGGGCCTGGTGCGGATGGCGGGTTCGGATGCCACGATCGTGATTCCCTCGGTCTTTATCCGCCAGTCCGCAGGCGAGGTGCTCAAGGCGCAGCTCGCGCTGGGGGAGACGATCGAGGTGACGATCAGCGGGAGTCCCGAACGGGATGCGGCCCTCGACAACGGGATCATCGCCCACGAGTATGCCCATGGTGTCACCTCGCGATTGACCGGCGGACCGGCGAATCCGAACTGCCTTTCCATCGTCAACCGCCAGAGCGTCGGCCTGTCGGAGGGCTGGAGTGACTTTTTTGGCCTGGTGTTCACCCAGGAGCCCGGGGATGCGCGTCAGACCCAACGTAGCGTCGGGGCCTATGTGCTGGGCGACATCACGGGCCCGGGGATTCGTTCCCTCCCCTATGCCGCAGACCTCTCGATCAACCCGCTTACCTTTAATGACCTCCTGAATGTAAGCGACTCCCACCAGATTGGCGAAGTCTGGTGCCTGGCCTTGTGGGAACTGTATTGGGATTTTATTGACCGCTATGCGTACGACCCCGACTTGGTTCATGGACAGGGCGGTAACAACCGTTGTCTCCAGCTGGTGCTGGACGCACTGAAGTTGCAGCCCTGCAACCCCACCTTCACCGATGCCCGTGATGCGATCCTGCTGGCTGACCAGGTCAACCATGCCGGCGCGTACCAGTGTCTCATCTGGCGGGCCTTTGGCCGAAGAGGACTCGGTCAACTGGCGAGTGCAGGTGCCGCCACGGCTACCGTGGTGAATGAAGATTTCTCCGTGCCCCTGGGATGCGAGGTGGATATTGACCTGACCCTTCATCCGCCCACCGGCGTGCCCTTCCAGATGGATTGGCCCGCCGTGAGCGGTGCGGTGTACCAGGTGCAGCAGCGTTTCATGTTCGATTCCGGTGCCTGGGTCGATCTCCCGGATGGACGGGTGACCGCGACCCTGCAAAACGTGGTATTCGATCTGCCGACAACGGCACCCACGCAGCTTTATTACCGCGTCCAACTTAAGCTGGATCCCTGATCGGTGGTTGAAGAAGAGCATCTCAGGGCCGCCCTGGCCGAATCGATTCGCATTTCCCCCGAGGTGCGCGTCAGTGCCCAGGGCCGGAGCATGGGTCAACCCTACGCCCAGGCGGTCCAGCTGATTATCCAGGGCCGCGAGCACGCGGAGGTAAAGGCTGGATCGATCATCCTCTTCACGGGCTTGAGCGGTTGGAGGGCGCACCGGGTTATTCACATCCTGGGCGAGGGGACCGCCGTGCAGTATGTGACCAGGGGTGATGCCAATAGCTCATTCGATATCCCCTATGTCACGCACGATCGCCTGCTGGGTCTGGTTGTCGGCTGGGTGAAAGGCGAGGACGAGATTGTTTTCGGCCTGCGCGAGCGATTGCGCGGATGGCGCATGGTTCGCAGCGGCCGGGTTCGCTGGGCCTGGCGGGCCTTTTGCATCCGGGTAAAGGGAATCCTGTACGGACAATGAATCGTTGCCCGGGGTGTTGGATTCTAGACAATCCTCGCTCACTCTCGTATAGCTGTCCACCACAAGCGAATGGAGACGGTATGTTCATGAAAGTCCTGCTGAATGGCCTCGGATGCCTTATGGGCTTTTTGTCCCGGCCCATGGCGCAGACCGCACCGACCCGGGAGGCCTTTGCTGCCCAGGCCCGTGAAGTTTCCCGGGTTCCCCTGGAGGCCTTCGCGTTCGCTCCGGATGCAGCGAAGGAGTTGAAGATAGAAATCTGGGCCAGCTCGCCACTGATATTTTCACCGGTCGCGATGGATATCGATGCCCTGGGCCGGGTCTGGGCAACCGAGGGCATCGATTACCATGTCGGCCGTCGGGTGGAGGCCGGCCAATCGATTATGGTGCTCAGCGATACGGACGCGGACGGAAAGGCGGACCGTTCCCAGGTCTTTGTCAGCGAAAAGAACAGCCGGCCCGCGCCCCTGGGCATTGCGGTGTTCGATAACAGGATCGTGCTCTCGAGCACGCCGGATCTGATCGTCTATACCGACTTGAATCGCAACGCGGTTTTTGATGAAGGCGACACCCGTGAGGTCTTGCTCACGGGCTTCAAGAATAAAACACACGACCATACCCTGCACGCGGTGGTTGGCGCACCCAGCGGGCAGTGGTATTTCAGCTATGGCAATTCCGGGGCGGACCTGAAGACAAAAGACGGGCGTCATTTCCTTTCAGCCTGTTATTACGGCCACGCTGATGCCATTGGCAAGCGCAGTTCCGACGGCCATCTCTACGTCGGGGGCATGGCGATGCGGATGAATCCGGATGGGACCGGCCTGCATCCCGTGGGCGAAAACCTGCGCAACACGCACGATATGTTCGTCACGTCGATGGGTGACGTGTACCACAGTGACAACGACGACCCGGCCCAGTGCCGGGTAACCTGGCTGATGGAATACGGGAATCTCGGTTATGCGGATCTGCGGGACGGGAGCAAGTCCTGGGAAGAAGTCGGCAAGTCGTGGGAAGAGCCGCAGGCGGGTAGTTCCCGGGGCCGTCGCCGTTATTCCCTGGCCCACTGGCGCCAGAATTATCCGGGGACCATCCCGCCCGGGGATGTGTATGGTGCAGGGTCCCCCACGGGTAACGTGTTCATCGAGGGCGATGAACTGGGGGAGCAATTCCGCGGGTACTACCTGGTATGTGACATGGTTCGGAAGGGGGTGATCGCGCACAAACCCAAGCTGGTTGAGAGCCAGGTCGAGATGGGGGAACTGCACGATTTCCTGCGCCTGAAAGATGGATCAAAGGGTGAACATTTTCTTCCCACGGACTTGGCGTTGGCCCCGGATGGCTCGCTCTTCCTCGCGGACTTTTACAACAATACCAGCCGGCGGACGGTTCAGGTTGAGGGTACAATCTACCGGATTTCCCGGAAGGATGAAAAGCAGCCGGGGCGAACATCGATCGATTACACGACAGCCAAGGGTTTACTGGATGCCTTGAAGAACCCGGCCGTGCACGTGCGCTGGGTGGCGCAGGAAAAACTGGTCGAGGGCGGCGAGGGCTGTCTTCCGGCTCTCAAATCCTGCTTCGAGAACGAAACCAATCCCTATCTTCGTGCCCGGGCCATTTGGGTCATGGCGCGGGTGGGCCCGTCCGGCCAGGAGGAGGTGAAGTCCCTGTTGAAGCATCCCGACCAGCGTTTTCGCGTGGTCGCGTACCGGGCGCTTCGCCACGTCTTGCCGGGTCAACTGCTCGCGCACGCGGCGCTGATGGCAGGCGACACATCGCCGGCGCTCCGTCGGGAAGTCGCCCTTTCCCTGCGGGATATCCCGTATGGTGATTGCCGGGAGATCCTGTCCCGGTTGCTCGATGGCTACGACGGTGAAAATCGATGGTATCTCGAGGCCCTGGGCACCGCGTTCACCGGAAAGGAAGTGGAGGTTTATAACCAGTTGATTCGCCCGCGTTTTGTCCAGGTACCATTTGGCCAGTGGCCGCCGCTTGCCGTCAACCTCGCCTGGCGAATCCACACCCCGCAGGCCAACGATGACCTGCAACGGGTCATGCTGGAGAATCCACCATCGCTGGATGTTTTCCGCCGCCTGGTGATGGCCTATGCCCTGTTTGACACCGAGGCCCAGCGACTGGATGGACAGGAGAAACTGGAGGCCCTGGCCCGGGCCCCCGGTTACGAGGGGGAGGCTTACCAGCAAACGATCACGGAAGTGCTGGACCGCGACATGCGCGGCTTGAAAGGGGAACTGCTACGCACCAGTTACCAGGTTCCCACGTCCTTTGGCGCGCCCACCAAGCTGTCGAATACCGGGACCATCGCCGCCTTGCCGGGTGATGCCGGGCGGGGCAAAGCCAAGGCAGGGGTCTGTCTGACCTGTCATAAAATTTCGGGTGCCGGTGTGGCCTTCGGTCCAAACCTGGGCGCATGGGGAAAAGAACGCACGGTTCCGGAAATCATTCACGAGTTGTTGAATCCTGCTGAACATCTGGCGCATGGGTATGACAAGCCGGTTCGCGTACGCGCCGGCACGCATGTCGCGGAAGGCCTGTTGATGAATTACAGTCATCATGCGGGTTCCTTGAAGCTCAAGATATTCGGTGGGGCGTACAAAAAAATTCTTTTCCGCCGCTCCGGTGCGAAGGTGGAGCACCTGAAGAATCATTCGTGGATGCCGCCCGTTTCCGAGATGGGTTTAAACGACCAGGATGTTCGCGACATCGCCGAATATTTGAAGCGGATCTAAGGCGTCGGCGTTTTCCCGTGGCCGGAACGTTCTGGAAAAATCGTTTCGGACATAGGCCTGCGGATCATGGTACCTGTGCCCGTGCTCCGCCCCTGCGTTACGGTCGGATACGGGCCTTTCGGTCCCGGTGTACCCGCGAGCTGCCTGCGGCTCAAAATCCTCTCGTCACCGGGTTTTCAACTGGCTTTCCCGGCACCATGTCCTGGTCCCGGTTTCGGTTTGGCAGACAAGCGCTGAGATCCTTTATTCCCGGGCGGTTTCTATACGGCTATAGATAAAAAACATGAACGGATGTTCCAGGTTTCGGTCCTTCAGGTCGAGTTTTCGCTTTATTTGTAATTAAGGTCATTTTAGTCTGTGTAGGATGTTTGCTTACTTTCTCAAAGCAGGCGCTAAGAGGCCTGATGCAAGGATGTTATATTTTTTAGAATTGCGAAAAATTTCCCACATCAGCGCCCGCTCAGAATGCTATTTCAGGCAGCTAAAACGGGGCTTTTGCATAGGGGACACGGGCTTAAATATCCCTCCTTCCCCACCCGGTCACAGATCTTCCTGCTCCTTCGAGGTATTCTGGCACACGCGATGCTTATATATAGCGCGACGGATTGGACCGTAAACCGATGAAGCGCCGCGTGACGCTTGAATCGCCGGGGCAAGGAAGACAGCCCGGGCTATAGAACGGATAATATGATGAATAATATGCACGAAAAATACGAATGGTTGAAGCGGATTCCCCTGCTCGCCCTGGTATCCTTGTTGAGCCTGGCCTTCGATGCCGGCCCGGTTTACGCACAGGATTCCGACGGGGATTCGGTTGCGGACAGCGTTGACCTGGACGACGATAACGACGGCATTCTCGACGTGGCCGAGAGGCCAAGTCCGGATGTGACCACCTGGATCAACCAGGTTGGCGGGATTACCGCGGTGGGAAACACCCTGCATTTCAGTTCATCGGCACCCTCCAGTTGGAATTCAACCCTGACCTCGCTCGATTTCAGTGCACTTGGCGTCAGCGGAACCTACACCGTATCTTTCACGCCGGACCAGGGGAATATTCGAAGCGTGATGATCGGACTGAACAAGGCGGGCCAGAATTCGGGAACAAGTACGAGCTGGTCCAACATCGACCACGCCATGTATTTACGCTCCGATGGTATTCTCCGGATTTATGAAAGTGGTTCAAACAAGCACAGCTCCAGTTATTCTGCCGGCGATCTCTTGTCCATTGAAGTCACGGGCAGCACCTTGAAATACAAACGGAATGGAAGCACCCTTCGCACGAAGACCATTACCTCCGGCCAGGATTTCTATATCGACACCGCGTTCCCCGGTGGGGCACCTTCCGACTACACCATTTCCAATGTCCAGCTGGACTCCGGCGGCACGGCCGTCAGCGACACGGATGGCGATGGAATCCCCGACCACCTGGATACGGATAGTGATGGGGACGGCGTTTCCGACCTGATCGAGAGCGGGCAGGCGCAGGGCGTTGTCGACACGGACAATGACGGTCGGCACGACGGCAGCGTGGATAGTTCGGGGGTACCGAATGCCGCTTCCGGGGGCGTGACCCCGGTCGACAGTGACAACGACCAGCGCGCCGATGTGCTGGACCTGGACAGCGACAACGACGGGGTCCTCGACGCTGACGAAAGTTTTGACCCCCGTATAATGACCTGGATCAACCAGGTCGGTGGCGTGACTGCGTCCGGAAACACCCTGAGCTTCGATGATGATAACTGGTCTGGTGCATGGAATTCGACCATCCATTCCCTTGACTTCAGCGCGCTCGGGGTTGCGGGTGGTTTTGAGTTCAGCTTCGTCTCGGATATATCCCCGGTTTGGAAGACGATGATTGGCCTGAATAAGGCCGGGAATAACTCCACTGCCAGTTACTCCGACATTGACCATGCGATCTACCTGAATAAGGGCAAGGTTCTCGTGTTTGAAAACGGGGCCAACCAGGGGAACTTTGGCACCTTCTCCGCGAATGATCGCTTTTCCATCACGGTCGATGGCGGTTCGCTCAAGTACAAGCAGAACGGCGTGACATTCCTGTCCCGCGCGGTGACTCCCGGGCTCGACTACTACGTCGACAGCTCCTTCCTGGATAGCGGTGATAACGTAAATTACAGCCTTTCCGATATCCGGGTCCGGCCTTACGATGGTATCAGGGACAGCGATGGCGATGGGGTTGCCGACCGCTTAGACATCGACAGTGATGGCGACTCGATCACGGACATGGCCGAAAGCGGCCAGGACTCCAGAGCCTACGATACCAATACCGACGGGCGCCATGACGGTGGAGTCGATAACGATGGTGTACCGGTTGACGCCGCGGGTGGAAAGAGCCTGGTGGATAGCGATCTCGACCTGGTCTTCGACATCCTGGACTGGGACAGCGATAATGATGGTATCCTGGATAACATCGAGGGCCCAGGCAATCCGGACGTCCTGGCGTGGAAGAACCAGGCGGGAGGTCTCACGGCCAGTGGGAATAACCTGAACCTGGATTTCGGCACCACTTCCTCCGGCTGGTCCTCCACGATTCACTCTGAAGACTTCAGCACCCTGGGAGTCGGGGGTGATTTTGCATTCAGCTTTACGGCCGAGAATCACCCATGTAACTACTTTTTCCTCGGGATCAACCAGGCGGGCAACAACAGCACCGCCAGTTACTCGGATATCGATCACGCGGTTTACCTGCGCAAGACGGGGTTTCGACTCTTCGAGAACGGCTCGCAGGTTTTAAACGCTGGATCCTGGTCCGCCGGTGATCGCTTCAGCATCGTTCGGGAAGGCTCCCAGATTATATACAAGCGCAATGGCGCCGTGGTTCACACCTCAAGCGTGATAGGGGCGGGCACGGACTTCTATATCGACAGCTCGATGCACAGTTCGGGCTCGGGGCTGCACACGATCTCCGACGTGGAGGTCGTGGGCGAGTTCGGCCATCCGCGTGATTCGGATGGTGACGGTTACGCCGACTACATCGATACGGACAGCGATAATGACACCATAAGCGACCTGATTGAGTCCGGCCAGGACTGGGAGGTGGTCGACGTTGATGAAGACGGCGTGCATGACAGCGGCGTGGATGAGCATGGGGTTCCCGTGGCTGCTGCGGGTGGGGTTGTCCCGGTTGACACCGACGCCGATGGCATCATCGATGTGCTGGATTTTGACAGTGATTCCGATGGCATTCCCGACCAGACGGAAGGCTATGCGGATCCGGACAACGACGGCATACCCAATTTCCAGGACTTGGATTCAGACGGCGATGGTATTCCGGATGCCCCGGAGGTCGGTGACTACGCCCAACTGTTCTATGTTCCGGTTGAAGATGAGTTGGCCCGGACCGCCTTTGACCATTACGAATCCGGCAACGTGGACCTGGACCAGTATGGTGTCGTCTCCATTACCGCTACGGCCGACGGCACGCTCCTGTATTACGACCAGTGGGAAGATGGTGGATATGACCTGGATATCACCACGCCGATTAATGTCTACAGCACGGGCAACCTCTCCGGCACCCAGATCTGGGGTGATGGAGATGACGCGAACGGAAAGCCGCCTGGTTTCGCCAGTGATTTCATCAACCTGGGCGACGTGATTCTCCTGGAGAATCTGGTACCCATTCCCCGGGATGCCGCTGACCTCCGTTTCGATGGTGGTGACAAGTTTGCCGTGACGGAACCGGTTGCCGTGACGCGCGCATCCTGGAACGACGAGGCAAAAGCCCTGCTCGCCGGGGCCCTGGAGGTATATGATACCAGCGCCTGGGGGGTGTCCTACTCGATCCCCCTGAGTGAGGATTACAGTCATTCCGATCAGATATTCCAATACGTGGCATTAATGATCATGGCATCACAGGATAACACGGTCGTGAACATCGATGAAGACGCGGACGGGTCCTCGACGGTGATTACGCTGGATGAAGGGGAGTCCGTCCTCGTTTGCGGCAATATGCCGGGCTACAACAACGTGGTCGCTGGTGGCCAGATCAACGCAACGCATCCGGTGCAGGTCGAGATGATCACGGGCAGCACCTACAGCCGCTACCAGTCCCGCTGGTACCATATCACCCCGACGGAAAACTGGAGTTGTGAGTACTTTAACCCGGTGGCTTCCCTTTCCGGCGACGATCGTTCAGACGTGTTCGTGTACAATCCGCATCCCTTTTCGATCACGGTCAAGTATGAACGCCTTGTGAACGGGAGCTCGAGCATTAACACCTATTCGGTCGACCCGACCACCACCCGGACCATCCCGATCAACAGCTTGAATACGGCCCAGCGATTCTATACCGAGAACGTTACGGATACGTTCTATGCTTTTGTGGCGGTGGATGCCGTCACCCGTGCCGGCACCCACGACTGGGGCCTGGCCCTGGTGCCAAATACCAGCCTGAGTCCGGCCTTGCAGATCGGCTGGGGACCCGGCCGCGATGCCTTGTCAACCACATCGCCCAACGGTAATTACAACCCCGTATGGGTGACGGCGGTCGCCGACACCACGGTGTTTATTGACTTCAACGGTGACGGAGGGCCCATCTCAAATGGTTGCGGCACATGGGATACATCGGTCAGCGTAGACCGGCTTGAATCCGTTCGGATCTTTGATCCGGATGGCGATCAAACGCAGATGAAGCTGCAGACCTGCGACGGCACCCCGATCACGGCGGCCTGGGGCCAGGATACCTCGGTTGCGCCGGGGGCCCAACCCGCACTGGACATGGGCACGACGGTTCCGCCCCTGCCCCTGTTTGCAACCTCAAAATCGGTGGCGCATGCGCCGGGTGGTGACCTGAATGGCGACGGTGAGTTCAATCCCGGGGATACCATCCGGTACACGATTGAAGTTTCCAACCCGGCCTATGTCCTGACCCGTCAGCTTCAGTTGTCTGACACGCTGCCTCCTTCCGGGGCAACCTATGTGACGGGGAGTACCTTCCGCGGCGGGATATTTATCCCGGATGCAGGGAGTACGCCGTTTCCCCTGGATGAAGGGGATTATGCCATTGGCGTACTCGCCAGCCAGGAAGTGATGTATTTCCGATACGATATGGCACTGGATTATCCATGGACGGTGCCGGTGGTCACGCTCGTCAGTGAGGCCACGGTGTCGGATGCCCAGAATACCTTCACGCCAAGTGTCAGTGTGCCGGTGGTCTTGAGCCCCGAGCTCACGGTTACCGTGACCACCACCACGCCGGAAGTTTGTATTGGCGATACCGCGCAGTTCTCGGTGACGGTTGAGAACACGGGCGATACCATCCTGAGTAACATCGGCAGTTCCTCGGCCCTTGCGAGTGGCTGCGACCAGGTTATTGGCACCTTGAATATCGGTGAATCGGTGAGCTATTCCTGCAGCAAGGCCAACGTTAGCGCGGCTTTCCTGAATACCGTTGTCGCGGCCGGCGATGTACCGGGCGGCCAGACGACCTCGGGGATCGGCAGCGTCCAGGTCAACCTGCAGCCGCCAGCCACTATTTCCGGTACCGTGGTGAAGGATCTGAATGCCAATGGCCAGGTGGATGGTGGTGAAGGGGGGCTCTCCGGAGCCACGGTTTCCCTTAGCGGTCCGTCCGGAAGCTTCCAGGTGACCACAGGCTCCAGCGGCAACTTCACCTTTACCGACCTGAAGCAGGGAACCTACACCCTGACCCGGGCAAATCCGCCGGCCTGGATTTCCTCGGCGGCCCTGCCGGGGACGGTGGGTGCGACGGTTGTATCCGTTGACGAAATCTCGGTGGTTGTGGCTCCGGACGATACGAGTAGCAACAACCGCTTCCTCTCCTATGTCCCCAGTACCATTTCCGGTACCGTGTACGATGAGTTGGTCATCGACGGGGTCGTGGGTGCAGGAGAGGGCCCCTTGGCAGGAGCCATTATTACGCTCACCGCTCCGGGCTTCAGTGAGCAGGTCACCACCACGGGTGACGGAACCTACGAGTTCGACGACCTGGAAGCGGATACCTACGTGGTCAACATCATTCCGCCGGCGAATCACGGTGCCGGGAGTGCGGTTGCCGGGACCATTGGCGCGGTTGTCGATGCGGCGGACCAGATCACGGTTGTCCTGCCCCAAAGCTCGGATAGTGAAGACAACAACTTTTTCAACTACGAGCAGGCCAGTATCTCCGGGGTCATCTATGAAGACGGCGGCGCGGACGGGGTCGAGGCAGCCAGTGCCCCGCCCATTCTTGGCGTGGTCCTCAGCCTCTATACCTGCGATGACGTTTTCATCACCAGTACCGCGAGTGCGGCGGATGGCTCCTATGCCT
>JAYGFS010000162.1:0-12194 GCA_046581765.1 Verrucomicrobiota bacterium | reverse complement strand
ACGAGGCGGTCGCGTCGCACAACCCTGCATGAGAAAAAAACCACTGACCGCCATTCCATGAATGGCCAGAACGATGACAAATAATATCGATGCACGCATACTCTTATTCTCCCTGTGAGACAGCTCTATTTAATACAGTATAATTCAACGATCCGAACTGCTTTTCAGCTCAGGCTTTCTACATACCCGGCAAAACACCGGCCGCGATGTTCATAATTTTCAAACTGATCGAAACTGGCGCACCCGGGCGAAAGAAGAATGGTTTCTCCCCTCACGGCAATACGCCAGATCGCCTCCAGAGCATCCTGCAATGTATTGACAACTTTGCAACTCATTTCCCCTGACCATCCCTGGTAAAGGCGCTCCGCATCCCGGCCGATCAAGTAAACCGTCAGTGGACGATTTGCGAGGAAGGCTTTCACAAAACTGACATCGATTTCCTTGACGATGCCCCCTGCGATCAAATGCACCGGGCCATCGACCATGGAGACAGCCGCCACCAAGGAACTCAGCGTCGTCGACTTCGAATCATCGATAAATCGGACCCCGCTTTTCGTGCCAAGATCCTGCATGCGATGGGGTAAACCGGTGAAATCCCGCAAACCCTCCTGTACCTGGCCCGGGGACAGGCCAAGGGCGGTCAAGGCGGCCACGGCCGCCGCCGCGTTCACGCCGAATACCGGATGGGCGAACAGGCTGCCGCTCAGGGAAAGTACAGGCTCCCCCTGGTGGAGAATGGAGCTTCTATCATAAGTCCATCCACTATCGTTACTTATCCCGAAAACCTGCCATTCGGGATCCGCCTCGGAGCCCGGCGAATTGCACCGCACCTGAAAGGCCTCCGCATGCGCCTCGTGCACCAGCGCTACATCCCCCGCCCCCATTTGCATAAACATCTGCGCCTTCGCGCCTTCGTACGCCTGCATATCACCGTGTCGATCGAGATGATTCGGGACGAGGTTTAACAAAACCGCCACCTCGGGGTGAAAATCGTGCAGTTGCTCACACTGGAATGAGCTGACCTCGAGGACGAGCACGTCCTGCTCGGGTGCCTCGAGGGCGATCTCGCTGACCGGGATGCCTATATTCCCCGCCAACGCGCTTTTCCGGCCCGCCTTTTCCAGGCAGTGATGACAGAACGCAGCTACCGTACTTTTCCCCAGGCTTCCGGTGATCGCCAGGGTGTGTGCGCGGCATCGGCTCCAACCAAACTCAAGCTCGGACACGCAGTGGACACCGCGAGCCAGGAGCTCGGTCAACCAGGGACCCCCAGGGGGGATCCCCGGGCTGACGACAGCCAGGTCAAAGGGGCCGTCCGGAAGTGAATGCATCGGCCCAAGTACGGTCACGCCGGGGTGTATCCAATCGATTTCAGCCTTGTCGATGCTCGTCACCGAAGCACCCTCCGACGCCAGCAATCGGGCGGCCGCTTTACCGGATCGGCCGAGTCCCAGTACCAGGGCGTGGACAGGATTCTTCATTAGCGCAGCTTCAGGGTCGCAATGCCAACGATGGCAAAGATAATCGAAAGGATCCAAAACCGGATGGTCACCATGGTCTCTACCACTTCCACGTTGCGCCCTTCCCGCTCCGCGTCCTCCCGGGCCTTCATTTCAAAATGATGGTGAACCGGGGAGCAGCGAAATATTCGCTTCCCGGTTATTTTGAAAGAGGCCACCTGGAGGACCACGCTCAGGGCCTCCATGACGAAAACTCCCCCTACGAATATCAGGACCAGTTCTTGCTTGATGAGTATGGCGCCCATTGCAATGGCTCCTCCAAGGGCCAAAGAACCTGTATCACCCATGAACACCCTTGCCGGGTGGCAATTGAACCACAAAAACCCCAGGCCCGCTCCAAGCAGGCAACCAAAAAAGACGGCGATCTCACCCGCGTCCGCAATGTATGGCACCTGTAAATAATCCGCGAAGACCCGGTGTCCAGCGGCATAGGCCATAACCAGGTAGGCCACCGCGACCGAATTACTACAGCCGATGGCAAGGCCATCCAAGCCATCGGTCAAATTGACCGCATTACTCGCTCCGACCATGACAAGCAGCATAAAGACGAACGTGAAGGGAAGGCCCATGTCCTGAATCACCGGATCCTTCAGGAAGGGCATCATCAATTTTCCGATCTCCGGCTTGAGATCGGGATGGTTGAGGATGAATCCGAAAGCGATCATTACCCAGGTTGCCTGCAGGAGCAACTTCCATCGACCCGCAAGCCCCTTAGACGTCTTATGCTTGACCTTTAAATAGTCGTCGACAAAGCCGATGGCTCCCATCCACACCATGGTCGCCACGGTGAGGAGCACAAACACGTTACCCGGCTTCGCCCAGAGGAAAGAGGAAATCACCACCGTAACAATGATCAGTAACCCACCCATGGTCGGCGTACCCGCCTTGCTGCGTTGCATCGCGAGGACTTCATCATCCCGCACGGCCTGGCCGACTTTCAAGCGGGTCAACCACTTGATCATCGACGGCCCCAAAATCATGGACAGCGTAAAAGCGGTCGCCGCACCACCGATCGTACGCATGGTCACGTATTGGAAAACGCGAACGAAGGAAGGACCGTTTTCCCAGTTGTGTAGTTCGTAAAGCATCAGCCTTCCTTCAGCTCCGCGTACATGCCCAGCATCCGCTCCATCCGCTCCCCCCGCGAACCCTTGATAAGCACCATGTCACCCGCCTGGACAAGGCTTCGGAGTCGCTCTGCCGCTTCGGCCAGGTCCGGGCATACGTGACAGGGTGGATGATCGCCGGACACCTCCCGCAGGCCCTGGGCCAGCATGGGACCCTTCTCCCCGACAACAAGCACACCGGTCCAGGGCCCGGCCCCGGCAGCGGCGCCCACTTCGTGGTGGCCCGGGACTTCAAAATGACCCAGCTCCCGCATTCCGGCGAGCACCAGCCATTTACGACCGTGACACGGCATCTGTTCGAAGGCCGAAAAAGAGGCCTTCATGCTCACGGGATTCGCGTTGTAGGCATCGTTTATAAAGGTGACATCCTCAATGATATGCGGCTTCCAACGCATCTCCGGGCTCTCGTACTGGATGATTGCGGCGGCAATCTGCTGGGGCGGCAGGCCAAATTCGCGACCGGTAATAATCGCGCGCAACGCGTTCTGGCGGATAAAAGCACCCGGGAGCGGCATGGTGTAGTCGAAGGCGAGCCCGGTCGCCTGCTCGTGCACAATGATTTTCATGGAATTGTACCAGGCAGGTTCCGCGCGATAGGCGACATCGTCCCGTTCAAAGGAAAAATCCACCACACGGGCCCGGGTTTCGCCGACAAAGAAATCATACCAGCGACTGTCACGGTCCAGCACCGCCACGCCTTCCGGCGGGAGCGACCGGAGCAGGCTGGCCTTTTCGTCGGCGATCTCCGCTTCCGAGGCGAACTGTTCCATGTGCACGGCCCCGATCTCGGTTATCACCCCGCAGATCGGCTTGAGGACATCCGTAAGCGGCAGGATTTCCCCGGGTGCATTCATCCCGATCTCGAACACGCCATAGTCGGAACGCGGCTGCATGTTCAACAGGCTGAGCGGAAGGCCGATATGGTTGTTCCAATTGCCCCGGGTACGCGAGGTCCTTCCCTGGGTCGAGAGGACATCGGCAATCATTTCCTTGACGGAAGTTTTTCCGACACTACCGGTCACGCCGACCAGCAGGGCACCGCAACTCTGGCGGAAGCCGCGGGCGAGATCCAGCAGGGCCTGGGCGGTGTCTTCCACGATCAGCAAAGCAATACCGGGATCTTCCGGCAGCTTGTACGAGCGATCCACGAGGGCAGCGACCGCGCCACTCTCCACCGCAGCCGAAATATAATCGTGACCGTCAAAACGCGCCCCCTTAATCGCCACGAACAGGGAACCCGGCGGCACGCGACGACTGTCGTGCACCACGGCCGTCACGGGATAATTGGGCGGTGCCGTCCAGCTCCCCCTGCTCCATTCGGCGAGGTCTCGCGGGTCGTATTGCGGCATGCGTGGGGTCACCGGCTTAGGGGGTCCTCGCCCGCAGGAGTTCATAGGCTACTTCACGGTCGTCAAAGGGGATCACCGACTGGCCGACCTCCTGGTAATTTTCATGGCCCTTTCCAGCGATCAACAGGATATCATCCGCTTCCATCATTTCGATTCCGGCGGCGATGGCCGACCTGCGATCCTCCTCCACCCGGAAGACCTTCGGGTCGGTGAATCCGGCGAGCACATCTTCAATAATCGCCGCCGGCGATTCGCGCCGTGGATTATCGGAGGTCACAATCGAAAAATGCGCCAGTCGCTCGGCCACGGCCGCCATCTTGGGTCGCTTGTCAACATCGCGATTTCCCCCGCATCCAAACACACAGATCAATCGACCGCGGACCAACTCCTTCAGGGTCGACAGCACGTGTTCCAAGGCATCATCCGTGTGGGCATAGTCCACGTAGACCTGGCCGACGGCAGTCGGTACCGCCTCCAGCCTTCCCGGCACCGCGGACACCATCTCGATATGGCTGATCACCCGTTGGAACGCCACGCCCATGCTGGAGCATGCGGCAATAGCCGCCAGGGCATTGCTCACGTTGTAACGACCCATGAGTTGAATGCGTACATCCGAGCTCCCCCAGGGCGTGCTGACCATGAAGGTACTTCCACCATCATCCAACTGGAGCTGACGGGCGCACACCATCGCATGCTCTGAGAACCCATAGGTAATCACCTTCGCACGGATTTCCGGCATCGCGGAAAGCCGCTCGCCCCAGGGATCATCGATATTGATGATCGCATGACCATCCTTCTTGCCCAGGTCGGTGAACAAGGTGGACTTTGCCTTAAAGTAGGCCTCGAAGTCCTCGTGATAGTCGAGGTGGTCCCGAGTGAGATTGGTAAAGACGGCGACATCAAAGTCAATGCTCCCCACGCGTTGCTGGTCCAGGGCATGCGAGGAAACCTCCATGACCACGCTGCGGCAACCCATGTCGCGCATCTGATCGAGCATGGCCTGGAGCTCCGGGGCCTCGGGCGTCGTCCGTGAAGCGGGCAGTACACGATCCCCAAATTCGTATGCGACGGTCCCGATCAGACCGGGACGGCGCTGGTCCGCGGCCAACACATCGCGGACGAGGTACGCCGTCGTGGTTTTTCCATTGGTGCCGGTAATTCCGACGACATCGAGAGCAGATGAGGGGAAACGATGGAAGGCATTCGCCACCCGGGCCAGGGCTTTCCGGGCATCCTTCACCACCAGGACGGTCGTGTTCGGAGGTGTATCGATCTCGGTCTCGGTGACGATCGCGGTCGCACCCCGCACCAGCGCATCGTCGATGAAATCCAGGCCATTTAACTCGCTACCCTGGACGGCGGCAAAGAGATAGTCCGGCATGACCAGGCGGGAATCATAGGTTAACCCCTTGATCGTGCCCTTGCCTCGTCCGAGGACCCGGGTGGGCTGAAGGCACTTGATAATGTCAGCCAGTTCCATGGTGTCGTAACAATACCTGCATAAAATCATTATTCGAATATTCCTGGTTGCGTAGTTGCCTGCCGGTCACCTCAGCGTGGTGCACGATCTGTCATTTCCTGCGGCGGACTGGGCGACAAATTAAGGATCCGCACCGCCCGCTCCGCAATTCGTTTAAAAACCGGGGCCGCAGTGACGCCGCCCGTGCGCAAGGTGGTGGGTTCGTCAATCACCACGATCATCGTGATCCGCGGGTTCTCCGCAGGTAGAAAACCGACGAAGGAGGCAATATTCTTGCGGCGGGCGTATTGGCCGTTGATGACTTTTTCTGCGGTGCCTGTTTTTCCAGCAACCTTGTACTTCTCCATGGCTGCACGCCTTCCGGTACCCCCTTTTTCCGTGACACGCCCCATGAGCACCTGCACATGCCGGGCGACTTCCCGGCGGATAGGCTGGTCCACGATCTGCGGATGAAACGCGTGTAGTAGATGACCCTCGGCATCCTCGATGCGACGAACGATCTGTGGCTTCACCCGGAAACCATTGTTGGCAATCGTGTTGATCGCACAAAGCACCTGCAGTGAGGTCTGGGATATCTCATGGCCAATCGCGATACGCGTGATGCTGATCTTCTGCCATGTGTCATGTCGGCGAAAGATCCCCGTTTGCTCACCGGGAAGCATGAGGCCGGTCTTCGCACCAAAGCCAAACTGGCGCAGGTAGCGATCCACCACGGCATCACCCAATCGCAGGGCAATTTTTGCCGTGCCGATATTACTCGACTTCTTCAAAACGTCAGCCGCGGAGAGTATCCCGTAACCGTGAAAATCGTGCAGGATCGCATTGGCGTAATACCAGGCCCCGCCTTCACAATCGATTTCCTCGTCAGGATCCACCAGCCCTTCATTCAGTGCAGCGGCAAATATCAGGGGCTTCACCGCGGAACCCGGCTCGTAAAGATAGGAAATGGCCTGGTTGCGCATCAACTCCCCTCGGGCCTTGCCGTACTGGTTGAGATCGAAATCCGGCTTGCTCGCCATGGCGAGAATGTCGCCGGTACGCGTGTCCATGACGATGCTCCAGGCACCCTTGGCATGATAATTCGTGATCGCGCGAGCCAACTCCTGCTCCACGTGGTACTGTAGGTATTGGTCGATGGTCAGCACGACATTGTTGCCCGGCTCGGCGACGATCTCCATTTCCCGGTGCCCGTACACCTCGCTTCGCCGACCGTCCTTCACGCCTATCCGCAGGCCGGCCTTGCCCTTGAGATAGGTGTCCATGGTCTGTTCAATCCCCAGTGAACCGATGCCGTGGTAATTCGAAAATCCCACCACGTGGCTCATCAGGTTCTTGTGCGGATAATACCGCTTGGTAACCTTTTCAAGGATAACCCCCTTGATGCGTTGATCTCGAATGCGCTCAGCCACCTCGACCGGAACCGCCCGCTTGAGCATGGTGTATTTTTTATTATCCACCAGCAACTTGTTCTTCACCATGGCGAGGTCCATCTGCAGGTGCCTGGAAAGAATGCGGCAGATATCCAGGACATTCGTATTCTTCTGCGCGAGATAGCTCGGGTCTACCGCGACATTGGCACGGCCGAGGTCCAACGCCATGATGCGCCCATTGCGATCGACCACGCGCCCGCGCGCACCCTTCGTCTGCGTCTCGAAACGTCGGTTTTCGGCGATCGCAGACCGCAACTCATCGAAAGGGCCCAAGGCGTGTAGCCAGATCAACTTGGCGGCAACGCCGCTGAAAGCCAAGCCGACCATCGTGACCAGGAAACCCAACCGAATGCGCTGACCACGGGGCGTCATCTACTTTTCGAGCTCCCGCCGTACGAGCTCGATGTGGTCTTCCCCATACACCCCGCGTTTGAGCAGGTAATCCAAATTGTCCACCTTCAGAATCTGGTGGGACTCCGGGAACTTCATGTTGAGACCATACCGGGCAAGCGTGGCATCCATTTTTTCCAGGGAGGTCATGTTCTGCCACCGGAACAACTCGTTGAGCGCCTTGTTGCGCGTCGTATCCTTCTTCGCTTCCAACTTCTTGATCTGGTGGCCCAGGCTCTTGTTCGTGTTGGCCGGGGTGATGTAGGCCATGGCCACGCCGAAGATCAGCGCAAGCGACACCGCGATGCGCCGCGGGAAAACGAAGGCCTGCGACTGCAACCGGATGTACCGACGCCGACGCGCCCGCTTCCTGCCGATGCTTTTTGATCTCTTTCTCGCCATGATCATATCCTTTCAATTACGCGCAATTTTGCGGACCGGGCCCGCGGGTTTCCTGCCACTTCCTCTTCATCGGCGGTCACGGGTTTCTTCGTGATCCGCCGTACGCGGGGATCGACTCCCTGCCACTCAGCCCCCCCCTGCTGCAGCGAGACCTCGCGGCCGGCATGGGCGGCAAAAAACTGTTTCACGATGCGGTCTTCCAGCGAATGGAAGCTGATTACCGCCAGGCGGCCTTCCGGGGCCAGCAAGTGCACGGCCGACTCCAGCCCCTCCTCGAGACCCTCGAGCTCCCGGTTTACCGCCATGCGGATCGCCTGAAACACCCGGGTGGCGGGGTGTATTCTTCCCCGGCGACCCCCGAGGGCCTGGCTGACCAGCCCGGCCAGGGCTTCGGTCCGTACGATCGGCGCCTTCCTGCGTTCCCGATCGATCGCCAGCGCAACCCGCTTCGCCCGGCGCTCCTCCCCATAGGATCGGAACACGCGAATCATCTCATGAAGCTCCGTCTGGTTCACCCAGTCCGCGGCGGTGACGGACTCCGTCTGGTCCATGCGCATGTCGAGCGGCGCATCGGCCTGGAAGCTGAAACCGCGCTCGGCCTGGTCGAGTTGGGGGCTGCTTACGCCAAGGTCCATGAGTATCCCATCAAACCTTTCGAACCCGTGTTCCTGCGCCAGCCTCGCCAGCTGGGCATAGTTCCCGTGCACCAAGGTGCACTGATCCGCCCATGGATGCAGGCGCGCACGGCACCGCTCCAGGGCATCCGGATCCCGGTCGACCGCCAGAAGGCGGCCTTCCCGGTTTAATCCTTCCAGGATGGCCTGCGCATGTCCACCCGAGCCTGCGGTACAATCCGCATAGCTTCCCGCCGGCTTCAAACGCATCCGTGATACGGTTGAGGTCAGCAGTACCGGCTTGTGTGTCTGCAATGTAAACCATCCCTGCTAGTCGTGTACTGTTGCTTCTTGTGTGTTGTTGTTTGTGTTTAAACTATTTGCCGTTATCGACGCAGGCTCTTCCCCGAGTCGGGCAGATCCGAAAAATATTCCTGCGTAAATTCCTGGTCCTTCATGTAGGTCAAGCGAGGTCGAAACGCGCTGCGCCCCGGCAGTGCGTAGCCCTTCCCGCGAACGCCGCCTTTAACCGTGCGATTGATCCGCAAAAGTTTAGATAATCTCGATAACCCCATGATCAACCGTCCCATTACATATGATTGCGGACCGCATCCTTCAGCTTGGAGCGATGCTGTTTCATGAAGGCCATGTAGGCCGCCGGGTCCCACATCTCGAAGCGTGTCAGGGCGCCGACGATGAGGACTTCTTTTTTCAATCCCGCATACTCCAGGAGGAAATCCGTGACGCGGACCCGACCCTGGCTGTCCCATTCCGCATCCTGCGACTCGCCGCCGAAAATTCGGGCCAGCATCTGGGCCTCGTCGTTCCCCATCGATGCCTGCCGCAGTTTGTTGATCTTCAAGTTCAACTCGCCCTTCGGGTAGACCCAGAGGCATTCTGTATCCATGCCCGGCATCAGGTAGAGCGTCTTCCCCGCACCCATCTGTTCCCGCCATTTCGAGGGAATGGTCAGCCGTTTCTTGCCGTCCAGGGAGTTCTTGTGCGTCCCCATAAAAATGGGCTCATCGCCTTTACCCCCGTGGGCTGTATCGTCACTCGTGTACACTATTCTCCCTTAATCTGCACTTTCCTACACAATTCCCCACCACTTGACCACCATCAACCACCATGAAAGTGAGGTTTTGTTTTAAATTGCCTAATAACAAATAGTTATGAATTACTAATTCGGCGTATGTTGGAGAGGAAAACGCCCCAATGCGGCCAAGGAGGCTTAAAGTGGCGGTGAATGTACGATCGTAACGAACTTAGATAAAACGGGTTACAGCTATGAAAAGCCGGGTCAAAAGGCGGTGGGGCAACGTGGGAGACCCTCCCGGTAAGCCATCCGGATCGGGACAGGCTGGGCAGTGGGATGCCATGGTCCGGCGAGCGTCCCTGCCTGGATCCGTACCGGGGACCGCTCAACCATCGACAGGCGATCCGGGGCCACCCGCTTGAACCGGCACACGGGTCACCACCCACTGCACCAGGCGCCGAAGCGAGCTAGGGCTCGAGGAATACGACCGCGCCGGTTTTGAGATCCACCCGCACCGGACCGAAACGGTCGACGCGGTAGAGCGCGATGGCGGCGTTGGTGATGCGATCGGTGCGGCCGGTTATTTGATTGAAGCGGGAACCGGCGAGAACCGCGGAGCGGGGCTGTATGCGCCGCAGCCAGGCGGTGGAGACCGCGGACCACTCGGGATTGTTGGGAACGATATAAATGGGCGCGGCGGGCTCCACCGGCTGGGCGAGGAGCCGTTGTTCGACCGCGGGACCGGCCCCACCGGTAATCAGTACGGCCTGGGAACCGGTGGAAAGGCGCATGACCAGGGAAAGGTCGTCGGCGCGCCGGATGTCGGTCTCAGGGCCCGGATAGAAAACGTGGTAATCGAGCGCGTCCCGGAAGGTTCCGTGGTCGCCTGCCTGTAAAAAGCGGAGGGGAATGCCCGCGGCCCTCGCGGCCTCCAGGGTCTCGGCAAAAACCTTGGAGGTTCCGTACTTCACCGGCACCCAGCACGCGCCGACCGGGTACTCCTTGAACAGGGCACGGGCGGCACCCACGTGGTTCGGATCCGAATGCGTGAGCACCAGCACATCGATACGGTCGACGCCCCGCGCCTGCAATGCGCGAAAGGTCAGCGTCGCTAAACGTGCCGGGCCGGTATCGATGAGCACGTGGTGATCGCCGGGCAAATCCAGGTACAGGGCTTGACCCGGTTCGACATCCAGGACATCCATGCGCAGGCGCGCATGTCTCTGCCAGGAAAAAACAGACCAGGCGATGACGGCGACCAGGAGGGTCACCGGGACAACCCGATCCAGGCGGCCTCGCCAGACCAGCCCGGTCAGCAGGGCGTAATAGATCAACACCGCGAGGACGGGAGGAGACTCGACGTATTGCCAGGCGCCGGGACATTCACTGAGGCCCTCGATAATCCAGAGCAGGACGGCAATTTCCTTTTGCAAGAGCACGTTGAGGATGCCCGCGAGGGGCAGCCAAAGCGTGCCGACCAGCATCGACGCCATCCCGGTGACCACGATGACAAAGGCAAAGAACACGGCGAAGACGTTCCCGATAAGGGCGATCGGGGTGAACATGTGAAAGATCAGGGCGGTCAAGGGCACGGAGATCAGCCAGGCCGAGGTGGAGACGGCCAGGTAATCCATCAGGCCCGTCGCGGCATTCCGCAACCTGCGCGCTCGCGGGTCGGCCCCTTCAGGTGCCCAGTCATCCGTTCTGATCCAGGCGGTCAGTGCGTGATGCATCGGCGGCACGAGCACAATCATCCCCGCCACGATAGCGAAGGAAAACAGGAAACCCGGGTCGTCAAACTGCAGTGGAGAAAGGATGAGTACGATGATGACCGCGAGTGATAACGCGGTCAGCACATTCGGTTGGCGTCGCAAAAAAGGCGCACCCCAATACAGGATCGCCATGAGACAGGCACGCACCGCACTCGCTTTCATCCCGGTGCTGATGACAAACACGACCAGGATGGGCGCGAGCAGGAGGATCCAGTATATCCGCGAGAGTCCGCAGCGTTTGAGCACAAAGATAACCAGCATCGCAAGCATGCCTACATGCAATCCGGATATCGCGAAAATATGCAGGGTCCCGGTCCGGGCAAACTGCTGGTTGAGTTCCGGATCCATTTCGGTCCGGTAGCCGAGCAGCAGGGCCTGGGCGATGCCGATTTCGCGGGGGTGCGAGCGAATCCCCTGCCCCAGCACGTCGGCGAGTCGCTTGCGCTGGCTGAAACACCAGGCGAGCAGGGGATTGGAACGACCCCCGGAGCGAATCGCCAGTTCGTCTGCATCCACGTACATGCGATAACGCGATTTCATGAGGCCGAAGTACGGCCCGACCTGCCTTCGCACCGCACCCGCAACCGTCACCCGGTCACCATAGGCGAGTTTTTCACCCAGGTCGCCATCACGCACGCTCAAGAGAAGACGGCCCGTGGCCCGCTGCCACTGCGGGGTTCGGCGAACCCGGTCGATCTCAAGGGGAACAAACCAGACCGGGTCCGCGTCTTCCTGGAACACGCGGCTGAAGGGTTCGGCGGCAACACTTCCGGAGAGGGTGAGATGCTCCCGGGGTTCTTCCAGGATATTCGCCAGGTCGCGCGGTGCGGGTGGGTGTACCACCATCAGGGTCCATGCGAAGGCGACGGTTCCCCATGCGACGAAGAGCGCCGAGCGCGCGGGAAGGAATTGCAGGCGCCAGCTGATCAGCCAGGCCAGCCAGACCGCCGCGAGAAAGCCGGGCACCATCGCAAGGGGAAGGTGGCAGGCCACGCCCGTGCCGAGCAGGTGTACAGCGGCGGCAACGGTAATGGGAACAAGTTGCAGCCGCGCAGCCACCGGGGCCTACTCGGG
>JAYGFS010000137.1:0-3045 GCA_046581765.1 Verrucomicrobiota bacterium | reverse complement strand
CCGGGTTAATGTCCCCCACGGCGGATTTCGGAGCCCTTGAACTTCACCTGGAAACGGTAAATTTTCTTCTGGTGGCAGTGAACCTCCCCGGTGGTTAAATCAACACGTTCCGGAATTTCCGAGCGGTTGACGTTCGTCACGGCATGGAACCCCCGCTCGGAAAAGATATCGATGACCATGGCCAGGGCGAGGGGATCATCAAAGACCGCGTCCTCCGAGTTAATCACGGCCAGCCCGGAGATGGCATGCCGCAGGACGATGGGGATGAATTTTTCGGTGATGATCTTCAGCACCTGGTGAAACAACTCCCCGTGCTCGATTTCGTAGGCGTCCAGGCGCCGGACGAGATCCTGGCGCGCGTGCAGCACGATTTCGTTTGCCAGCGGAATATGCCGGATACAGTCGAGGGTCCTCGGGTCGAGTTCCAGTGAGCTCTGGTACTGTAACTCGTCGTGGATATTCTGTTCAACTTCCTTGATGTTTCCCTGGGCATTGACGAAATGGTAGTGGAACGTTTCCTTCAGGGATTTCAAGGCATCCCAGGTCTTCTCCTTGAACACCCGGTAGCGACGCCGCGCTTTTTCCGGGTCGACATCGGTTGCCCGTTCATCCCAGAGCTCGCCCCCCCCGGATGCCCGTACCTCGGCATTGTGTTCCTCGACCTGCTTCCCGCGCTTCAACTGGCGGGTGACGCTGGTCTTCTCATCCACGAAGAGGACCATGCCGTGTATGGTCGGCTTCCGGAATTTGACGGCCAGCGGCGTCTCGTAGTATTCGCGGTACAGGGCATTGATCCGCGCCACCAGCATTTTCAGGCATTCCACCTGCACGCGCGTGCGCGGAAAACCATCCAGCACACAGCCGTCGCGGAATTCTTCTTCCAGCATCCGGCGAAAGAGGATGCCCACCACTTCCTGGTCGCCCACCATGCCCCCGCTCTCCTTGATCGCCCGCATCTGCGGGGTATTCAGCAGGTCGCTGACAACGATCGGGGGGCAGGTCAGCCCCCGGGCATCCATGATGAATTGGGTCTGGGTGCCCTTGCCCGAACCCGGCGCACCGCCGAGCAAAATGATTTCCTTGGGAAAGCGCAGGTTCTCATGGCCGTACTCTTCCTCGAGCGCGTCCCACTCGTTGCTGAAAATCAACTGGGCGTCCTTGACTTCCAGGTCTTCCTCCAGGACGGGCTGATTTTCGCTTTCCATGAATTGATCTTTAAAAGTCCGGTTCGCTAAAGTAAACCAGAATGTGTCGGCCGGGTTGGTGGATCCCCCCGGCCAACAGGATATCGTTTGTGAAAGTCATATTGGCAGAAAAGCCTTCCGTCGGCCGGGATATCGCCCGCGAGCTCCAGGCGACCAACAGGCGCGAAGGCTATATGGAGGGCAACGGCTACGTGGTCACCTGGGCCTTTGGGCACCTCGTGGGCCTGAAAGCACCCGACGACTACGATCCCGCGCACAAGCGCTGGAACCTTGAGGACCTGCCCATCATTCCCGAGAAGTTCGAGTTGAAGCCGACCGGTGACGAGGGTGCCCGGAAACAGCTCAAGATCGTGGTGAAGCTGTTCAAGCAGGCGGATGAGCTGATCTGCGCCACGGATGCCGGGCGGGAAGGGGAGCTTATATTTCGCTACATCCGGGACTGGGCCGAGGCCTCGGCTACGCCGTTTAAGCGCCTGTGGATCAACTCCTTGACCTCCCGGGCGATTAAGGAAGGCTTCAACAAGCTCGCCGATGGCCACGCGTACGACAACCTGGCCCAGGCGGCCCGTTGCCGGTCCGAGGCGGACTGGATCGTCGGCATGAACGGGACCCGGTACTTCACCGTGCACTACGGGGGCAAAAATACCCTGTGGAGTATTGGCCGGGTGCAGACACCGGTCCTCGCCTTGATCGTTCGTCGCGATCACGAGATCGAGCATTTCAAGCCCATGGACTACTGGGAACTGCACACGATTTACCGTGAAACGCGCTTTAAGCACACCGCCGGAAAGCTGGACGACCGGGCCAAGGCGGACGCCCTGTTGGCGAAGGTCAGCGATCACGACCTGGTCATTAGCGATGTTCAGCAAAAAGCCGCCAGGACCCCGCCGCCGTTGTTACACGACCTGACCGATCTGCAGAAGGAGATGAATCGCCGCTGGGGGATGACCGCCGACCAGGCCTTGAAGATCGCCCAGGCGCTCTACGAGCGCAAGCACCTCACCTATCCCCGGACCGACAGCCAGTACCTGTCCAGCGACCTGAAGCCCCAGGTGCCGAAGTTGCTGGAGGCGCTGAAGGCTCTCAAGGGTCCGGAGATCGCCCCGCTGGACCTGGCCGGGCTCCGGTTTACCAAGCGGATGATCAACGACGCCAAGGTCACCGACCACCACGCGATTATCCCGACTGAAGTGATCGCGGATCGGCTCGGCGGCGACGAGGCAAAGGTGTACGACGCGGTGGTCACGCGGTTTATTGCTGCCTTCTATCCCGACTGCATCAAGCAGGTTACAACCGTCCTCGCGGAGAGCAATGGCGAGCCCTTTAAAGCCAGTGGTCGCGTAACATCCCAGCCGGGGTGGCAGGCGATGTATCCGCATCTGGGGAAAAAGAAGAAACAACCGGATGATGACAAGGATGACGGTGCGGACCAGGAGATGCCCCCCTTTACCAAGGGGGAATGCGGTCCACATGCACCTGAGATAATGGCCAAAAAGACCCAGCCGCCCAAGCGCTTTAGCGAGGCCAGCCTGCTCCAGGCCATGGAAACCGCGGGTCGCCTGGTCGATGAGGAGGAGTTGAAGGAGGCCCTGAAAGACAAGGGTATTGGCACCCCCGCCACGCGCGCCTCGATCATCGAGACCTTGGTGGATCGAAGGTACATTCGCCGGGAGAAGAAAAACCTGCGCAGCACGGACGATGGTCGGCACCTGATCAGCCTGGTGGCCGACGAGCGGCTCAAGTCCCCGGAGTTGACGGGCGAATGGGAGGCCAATCTCAAGAAGATGGAGAAAGGGGCCTACCCGCCCGAGCGGTTCATCGAGGAGGTGATCGAGCACAC
>JAYGFS010000022.1:0-2432 GCA_046581765.1 Verrucomicrobiota bacterium | reverse complement strand
CGGGACATTGCCATGATCCTTGTGGGCGCTGAGGAATGCCGTGTAGGCTTTCGCTGCCTCATCGCCGCGGTTGAGCAGGAACAAGTTCTCCGCGCGCATGAATCGCACGTCCCCAGTCAGGGGATGATCAGCAAACCCGGCAAGAAAGCGGTCCGTGGTTTGCAGGCTGCCATTGAAATCCTTGTGCTTGTGCAGGCAGGTGGCCCGCTGGGCTATAACCTCGGCCATCTGCCCGAATTTTCGCCGGCCCTCGACATGGGACAGGGCATCCGAGGCCTTTTTCCAGTCGGGCGTTTTACTGCTCATCAGGGCATTGGCATAATCAAACTCAATATCATCGAGCATCGGTGACTTCTTGAAGCGCTGGACGGCCTCGCCGAGGATCTGCGCGGAGCGATCGAAGTTATCCTTGCGCCGCGAAAACACCCGGGCCCACCACAGGTTGGCCTTGGCCGCAATCGGATCCTCCGCGCGGGCCAACTCGGAAAACTTCCGCTCAGCACCCTTGTAATCCTCCAGCTCAAGCAGGCTGCGGGCAATGTAGAACCTGGCCTCCCCGACATGGGGAGCGGGCTGGCCTTTCGCATCGGGCTTCGCCTGCTTGAGGTAAGCCGCGAAGTCCGCCGCAGCGGCTTCGAAGCGGGCGAGCAGGAAACGGGTGAGACCCAGCCGGTACTGGCATTCGGCGGCATCGCTGCCCGACAGCCCGGGGAGTGCCGCGGCAAAGGCCGGCTCGGCCTGGTCGAACTGCTTGAGACTGTTGTGGCACTCCCCCAGCAGGTAGGCCGCGCGCGTTTTCCACGCGGGAGCAGCCTCGAGCGCAGCCACCTTGGCGAGGGCGTCGGCAGCGTCTTTCAGCCGCTCTGTCCGGTAGTAGGCGAAACCGCGCTGGTAAAGTCCACGGGCGGCCTGGTCAGGGACCGGATTGGCAGCGAGCAACTTGGCGGTCCACTCCACGACCGTGTCCCATTCCTTCCTGCCAAAGGAAACGTCGCAGATCGCGGCAAGCGCGGCGGCTTTGTAAATCGGATTCCTGAGCTTGTCGAGTTGAGCAATGAAAAGCTGCCTGGCCTCGTCTTTCTTGGTGCCGTGCAACATGCATTGGCCCTGCAGCATAATTAAGCGCTCGCGGTCAATGGCCTTGTCCAGTTTGGGCTTGGCCAGCAGTGCCGCGAAGTGCGGTATGGCCTTGTCGTATTGCTTTAATGCATACTGGCTGAGCCCGAGTCCCTGGCGGGCGAGGTCGGCCTTGGGGTGGGTTCCGTGCTTTTTCAGGAAGCCCCGGAACTGCTCCACGGCCACCGGGTAGAGCTTGCGGTTATAGGCGGCGTTCGCGATAAAATACTGTTCGAGCTCGGGGTCGTCCTCCGCCCACACCGAAACCGAACCCGCCATGGGCAGCAGGAGCAGCAGGCGGGCCGTTATCCACGCAATCCCTGCGCACCGCTTCATCGAGAACCTGGATCCCTCTCCAAGCCCGGCCGGTTTCCCGGCGTTAATTGACAATCTTGCATTATGCATCCGAATGCTGCCTAAGGTCGGAAATCAACTATTCTATCACAAGCATCAAATGACATGATCTTGCGGGGCCACATCACGCCGGGGGTCGACCCGGGGGCGAGCAGCGTACGGGACCCCGCAGAACTCACCGGGTACCCCACGTCACGACCGGTCAAGCGATGGTCTTCGCCGCCTTCCAGTGCCCATCCGCAGCGAAAATATTATTGTTGTGGATTGGGCGGGGCCATGCGGGCCGGTCTATTTGCCGTCATGGCGCTTGATCAACGCGATCGCCTGGACGGCGAAGCGCCGGCCCATGGTCTTGTAGCCTTCGCCGGACATGTGCAGGCCGTTGCTGATCGCCTTCCCCCTGCGATTCTTGCCGTCATTCAGGTCGTCCGTATCGATCCAGGCCCCGCGCGGGTCAGCCTCCGCCAGCTTGACCTGCACCGCGCGCAGCACCGTCCACTCCGGGTATTTCTTGTTCTCCAGATCGAAGTCACTGATCCGCCCAATGACATAATTGAGATCCTTGTACCCCAAATCGGTCCGCACCTGGGCAAGCAGGCGCTTGAAGCTGTCGGCATAGCGCGCCCCATGCTCTTCGCGCGCATCCCTTTCACCCTGCATCCAGAGAAAGGTCGCGGATGCCAGCTTCCTACCCCTCGTCGCCGCAGCAACCTTGCTCATCAAGCGGGCATAAAGGTCGCCGATCTGCTCCGGGTTATCGCCCTTCCCGAGTTCCCACCCCTTGTCCCATCGCCGGATGGGCTGTCCCCCCAAGGCGTCTTTCACCACGATCACCCGCTCCTTGCCGAAGGCGGCCTCCACGGCGGGCGTGAACGATTCGGCCGGGTTCAGCCCCGCCATGTTGGACTGGCCGGAGAGGATGAACAGGTGGACACCCGTGGCGGCCTGGGAAGGGCCATGGG
>JAYGFS010000556.1:0-2363 GCA_046581765.1 Verrucomicrobiota bacterium | reverse complement strand
CAGGCTGGCGGATCCCTGGTTGTTCGCGCGGATAACGACCTTATCCTGGACGGAACAACGGGGCTCACCGCCTTTGGGGGTATCGCGCTCTGCGCCGATGATGACCTGGATGGCACGGGCGACCTCTCCAACATCAGCAGTGGGCTACCGACCATCATTGCGAACATGGACGGGGGCACCTTTATCCACGGTGCCAACGTTTCCCTCTCCCGCGTGTCCCTTCAGACGCTCTCGGTAGGTAATAATTCAATCAGCGTGGTTGCACAAAACAACCTCACCATGGGCGAGAGTGTACATGGCACTATATTCGCCGCCAAGGCCGGGGGAAACATTTGGCTGGGCTCTCCCATCACGGCGGACAGCCAGATCACCATCGAAGCCGGGGGAGAGATCCAGACCGAGGATAATAATGCGGCCCCGCTGCTGGCCGCACCGGAAATCGGCTTGTCCGCAACACAAATAAACAACTTTGGCGGCCGCCCCGAGATCGATGCCTCAAGCCTGTTGGTGATCGCCGGCGGCATTACAGAGACCGAGTTCATTGATGTTCGAGGAAAGCTTGATCCGGCGGGCGTGGTCACCACCGTTAACCTGGCCGGCGACCGGCCTGGGAACGCCGCGGAAAAACCGTTCGCCAGCAGCACGATCGACCCTTCGAGCGGGGGCGGCAGTAACGCGTCGGGAGGTAGCAACATGCCACCGGGATACGGCGGACACACCACCATAGCCTCCGGGGAAGCACACCTCCCCCCCGTACACGACGAGGAGCCGGATCACGCAGACGCACCCCTGGTCGAAGTGCTTCCCGGCTTGGTACTCCCCGCGCTCAACACACGCGAGGGCCGGGATATCGACCGGGGCCGTTCCGCCCCCGTCAACGAGCTGCCGAACTTCAAGATTTCGGCCGTGCAATTCAGCGAGTTCTACTTCCTGCACGAGAAGATGCAGATCTCGGAATACGCGTCCTCGCTCGACTTGTACTTCATCGACTACCTGGTCTTCGGCGAAGCCAACGTGGCGGCCGACAGCCGCCTGCCTGCGCGGGCGAAGAAGACCCTCTACTTCGGCGGTCCCAAGCCCTTCCAATTGTAATGCCTGCCCGCGTGGCAGTAATCGACCTCGAGACGCATGAGCGACGATCCTAAAAAGCACCCGGACGACCCGCCGGACAACGCCTCGCAGGCACGGACCATCGAGAACGACGCTGGCGAGGATCCTACGGTCGTGGTTAGCCCTCCCGTGGATGCTTCCGGGGAAAGGACCCTCCGCGACGATGCCAGCGAGGATCCCACGATCGTGGTTAATCCCCCCGTGGATGTTTCTGAGCAACAGACCCTCAGCGATCCTTCTGAAGACCCCTTTGAGCACGCGACCATGGCCCTGGACCCGACCGTTCCCTACGGGAAATCCCCCCGATTGGGGCAGGTCCCCGTGCTCGACGGCTACACCATCTTCGACAAGCTCGGCGAGGGCGCCATGGGCGTGGTCTGGCGGGCGATCCAACTCTCGACCAACCGGGAGGTCGCGCTCAAGCTCCTGCCTCCCGCCTCGATCGGATCCGAGAAAGCCCAGCTCCGCTTCCAGCGTGAAGTGGAATCCGCCGCCAGCCTGGAACACCCGAACATCGCCAGCATTTACGAATCGGGCATCAACAAGGGCATCTACTACTATGCGATGCAAAGCATCGATGGGGTCGAGCTGAACCGCTACGTCCGGAGCAGGGAACTCGGCGAAAAAGACATACTCGCGTTGATGATCAAGCTCAGCGAAGCCGTGTGCTTCGCCCACCTGAACGGGATCGTCCACCGGGACCTGAAGCCTGGAAACGTGCTCGTCACCAAGGCGGAAGGCGAGCCCAAGATTCTCGACTTCGGCCTGGCAAAGAGTTTTACCGGCGGTGACCCGCAGAACAATGTTTCCATTGCCGGTGAGGTGGTGGGCACACCCATGTACATGTCGACCGAACAGGCGCAGGGTGAAGTCGAGAATATCGATGGCCGGACCGATATCTACGCCCTCGGCATTATGCTCTTCGAGTTGATGACCGGGGGGCAATTCCCCTACAGCTGCAAAGGGGGGGCTTATGACATCATCCGCCGCAAATTATCCAAAGCACCGATCCGGCCGCGATCCATTGATCCCAAGATAAATATCGACCTGGAGGCGATCATCCTGAAGGCCATCGACGTGGACGCGAATAAACGTTACGCCTCCGCCGACTTGCTCGCACAGGACCTTGAGTTCTACCTGAAGGGCCGCCCGGTCAGCGCCCGCCGACACACGACCGGCTACATTACCCAAAAATGGCTGCACCGCAATCGCCTGGGGATTGCCGCGGCCCTGCTACTCTCGACCGCGGCGAC
>JAYGFS010000525.1:0-3748 GCA_046581765.1 Verrucomicrobiota bacterium | reverse complement strand
GAGTTGATTCACCGTGAAGGGGATGTCGGGATTGACCGTATTCGGAAAGGTGCCGATGACCTTGGCATGCTGCCAGGCGTTCTCGTTCGTACCCCCCAGGCTCGTCCCGTAAAACAGCTTGAGCGTATAGATAAGGTTCGGGGCATCAAATCCGGCGTGCACCGTCACCTGCTCGAAGCCGACATCGGTGGCCGCGAGGGTCAGGATATTTGCCTCGTCGGGCATGGGACACACTGGGGCAAAGGGTTGGTTCGACCCGGGGCTGCTGTCCACAAAGGCCAGGGAGCCATAGGCGATGCCGGCTCCCTTGGCGAATTTCGCCGCCATGCATTCGCCGCCCCCGTTCTCGTAGAAGGCGAAAACCATCGGGTAGCACCCGATCTGCGTGAACGTAACCTCTCCGACAACCGATTGGCAGCCGTGTAGCCCCCGGTTGTCGACCACGAATTCACCCGGGTCTATATAGTCACCGTCCAGGTTGAGGTCGATGAACCAGACGCTGCCATCGTCACTGCGCGTGCCGAGGGTCCAGGTGCCCAGGTCGTCGGGGCCGATGATCATGACCCCTTCCCAGGAAACGCTGTACTGAGTGTCCTGGGTGAGGGTTCCGGGCAGGATGTTCTGGATCGCGGACCAATTCGGATAGTTGAGGGCTTCACCGGTAAAGAGTCCCGTTCCACTGGGTGCCACGTTTAACAGGTTAACGATGGGATTGAGAAAACTGTCGCCCCAGGTTGTATCGTAGGTTTTAACGTTGAGCGAGGTGCTGAATGCCCCGGAAGGCGGCGTGCTCAGGAAGGGGTCCGCGGCGGTGGACCAGGCCTCACCGTAGGCATTGCGGATGAAAAACCGATAGGTGTACGCAAAGCCATAATAGATATCGTTCGCGGTATGGTGTATTTCGCCATCGGGCAGCAGGCCGACGTAGGCCGAGTTCTCCCAGGCATTCGAGTCCGTCCCCCCGTCTACAACCCCGTAGAACACCCACACGTCCGCGCCATCGACCGTATTGCTGAAAACGCCGTTCAGGGTCGCGCGCCCGACCCCGAAATTGGTCGCAACCAATGTTTCGACATCCATCTGCACGATGTCCAGGCTCACCGGGACGGTCAAGCCGTCATTGGGCGCGCTGTTCAGGGTGTCGTCGATGCTTAGCAATCCGCTCAATGAGCCGACGGGGAGTCCGGCGGTAGTGAATTGGAGCGTGTGCCCAACCACGTCGAAGGGACCGGATGAGCTGCCCCCCGCGGGCGTGACCGAAAACCACGAGGTATTGTCGCTGAGGGTGTAGCTCAACAGGGTCCCGGCTTCGTCTCCATTCCATACTTGGAGCGGGAGCGATGCGGCATCGAAACCCACGTGAACCCGGTGGCTGATCGCGGACGGGTTGGCCTGGATCAAGGGCTCGTGCACGGTCAGGATAACGGGAATGGTGAGCGGACTGTTCAGGGCTGCCGGATCGGATACCGTCAGGTTGGCCACGTACTGGCCCGCGAGCAGGCTGTCGGTATCAAAGCTGAGCGTCGTCGTTTGCTGGTCGTTCGTCCCGGTCGAGGTGTTGCTCGCCGGGGCGATGGAGAGCCAGGGCTGGTCATCCGAAACGCTGAAGGCCAGCGTGCCCAGGCCACCATTCCATAGCTGGATCGTGGCGTCGGATGCATCGCTGAACTCCGGTGAGGACACCTCCACCTGGAAGGCGCTCAGCCGGATCAGGGGCGTGGTCGCGGGCAGGGTGGTCTCCCCGGGTGTACCCGTCCCGCCGGTAGCCCCCCAGTTGGCCGGATCATTTGCGAAGGCGAGGACGTCCAGCCGCTCAAGCGAGGGACCGGCTCCGCTTGCCCCGACCGGCCAGGGGGGGCTGACTTCGTAGCGGACTTCATCGACCGTGATGTACGGGGCGGAGGGCTCGCCGGGATCCGGGGTGTCGGGCTTGCGCAGGCGGATGTTTTCACCGTTGTCCTGGAGCAGGCCACCGTACGGGCCGAAAATCCGGACGTCGGCGGCCACGCCATGCTGGCTTCGAAAACTCAGCGGGTCCCCGGCCGTCACCAGGATCACCTCTTTCGGGTTCAGGACAATACCCCCCGGGAAATCGAAATCGATACCCGCAATTTTCCAGGTGTTGGAGCTAAGCACAGGATGGTAAAGCGGGACCGGGCCGTCGCTGATGTTCTGCAACTCGACATATTCGCTCCCGCCCGGGACCGGGTGATACATGATTTCGCTGATGACGACAGGCCCGATACGCGGCCCGGCATTGGTCGACCCCGTGCTCACATTGGTCTGTGCAGGCATGTATTCCGTGCCGATACTGTTGAGGTAGCGTCCAAAGGACACGCCATTTTCCGCGGCGTCGAATTCCACCTCGTCGACAAAGGAGAGCAGGTTGGTTCCGCCATCCGCCTCGACCAGGTAGAGTTGATCCCCCTTGGAACTCAAGCCGAACTCCGTGGCCGCGGGTACGCCGGGGCTCGGGTTCCATTCGCCGTTGGGGTTGAACTGGGACTCATCGAAGGTGAGATACCCGTTTCCGGGAATGACCGTGCTCGCCGGTATCTTGAACATCTGGTAGTTCCCCGGCGTGTCGCTGAGGTACCAATTGCCGATAGTCACCGGTGAACCGGACGTGTTGTACAGCTCGATGGTATCCAGGGCCGGAAGGTCGGTGTGGGACAGGATTTCGTTGATCACGACAACCGCTACCGGCCCGCTGCCGGCCGCACCCGGGGATCCCAGGTATTCGCTGCTCGCCTGCCAGTTCGCCGGGTCCTCGAGATCGGCAAAGGCATCGAGCACCTCGAGCGAGCTCCCCCCCTCATCGCCTGCACGCGCCGGCCAGCGTCCATCGACATCGTAGGCGAAAGAAAGGATGAGTTGATCGCCCGGGTCAACCAGGGTAATCCGTTCGCCCTCGTTACTCAACTTGCCGCCCGCCCATTCGCCGGCAATGAAGGGGACAATCGAGGGTCCATAGCGGGCCTGCATGGCCACGGAATTGTTAACCACGACGACCCGCTCACCCACGTTGAGCGTGCGGTTGCTTAATACCAGCTCATCGAAGGGCTCCGTGGCGACAAATTTTACCCCCGCGAGGTCAATGGCACCGAGGCCCAGGTTCACCAGTTCCAGGTATTCGTATTCCGACCCGCCCGGCGGATCGTACATGATTTCGCTGATGCGCAGGCCCTCGTACAGCGAGGGGCTCGTCGTGATGTCGATGGTCATCACGTAATCAAAGGCGGCACGGATGGATTGGGCGCTTTCGGTTGAGGCGAAAACTCCAGCCTGTACGCCCATGGTTCCCGGCAGCAGGGACTCGGTATGCACCGGGATCCAGGTGCCTTCCCCGTTGCGGTATTCGAACACGAGTGCGGTGCCCGTCCGGTGGATTCGGATCGTATGTTGGTTTTCGGTGACCGCCACAGCCCCCAGGACCGTCTCGGTCCCGCTGGGCAGTTGCTCGAGAACCTGGAGGGTGGTGCCATCTTTCACGCCGAACGCATAGCGCTTGTTCGCCCCGCCCTCGACGACCTCCACCAGCAGGCCGCTCAGGTAGTCACCAAACTGGCGGGTCTCCATCTGGAGCTTGGTCTGGATCACCCAGTCGTTGGTCGCGGACAGGTTCCGGAAGATCGCCGGGTACGTCGGGGCCGGGTAAACAAAAGGACGGGCGGTGTGCTCTTCCACGTGCAGGGAGAGGAACCCGTCACGTTTTTGCAGGGAGTAATAGGTATCCGGCGAGTAATTG
>JAYGFS010000521.1:0-6146 GCA_046581765.1 Verrucomicrobiota bacterium | reverse complement strand
GGCGAGATTGCCTTCGTTATCCTTGAGGTGCAGCAACTCGCCATCGTTTTCCAACTGGCCGTCCAGGTTGCCGAGCGCGTTTATCCCGCCCCCGTACACCGTGGTGAAATAGTCCAGGTTCGCCGCCACGACCAGGTAGCCGCCCGCGGGAATTATCGTGTTGAGGGGGAAACTGAAATCCACGGCGCCTTCCAGTTCCCATCCCCCGATATCAAGCGGGGCACCACCCCGGTTGACCAACTCGATGTATTCACCGTCCCGGGACTGGGACACCGGGTCGATCATGAGCTCGTTGATGACGATATCCGTTGTCCGGTCCGGGTCATTAACCGTATCGCGGGTACCGGTGGAGCTGCTGTACCATTCATCGGAGCCGGCGGGAAGGGTCTGGGCAAAGTTGCGCGTCGCATGCACATCGAGGTCAATCGCATCGATCACCACGTCGCTGCCGTCGATCAGGAAAAGGACCGCATCCCCCCCGTCGAGAGGGAGGTTGACATCCCAGCTCGCATAGCCCGTGCCGGGCACGGAACCGGACAGGGCGACCTTGTTCGACAAGCTCGTGCCGGAAGCGATCCACAGGCCACTGGCACTGAGGGGGGCCTGGCTTGCATTATACACTTCCACCCACAGGACCGTATTGGAGGTAGAGAATTCGAGCTCGCTGAATTGCACCTTGTCGTGCAGTAAACCCGGGCTCGCCGGGTCAGCCCCGGGCGTACCCTGCTGCACGTAACTCGTGCGCCAATTGCGATAGTCGTCGACAACACGATCGCTGTTAATGACCACCAGGCTGTGCCCCGTCCCGTCGGGACCCGCGGGCCACCGGCCGGTATCGTCATAGGATACCGTGGTCACGCCCACCCCGTTCTTGTCCTTCACCGTGACCCGTTCGCCACCGTCATCCAGCGAACCGCTGTACGGGCCGAAAATCCGTGTGCCGGGCGGGATAGAGGGGTAGGCGGCACGGAGGGTCGTTTCATCGACCGGTGAAAGCAAGATCCGCTCAAAGGGCTCGAGGAAGGTGTCCTCCGGGTTCAGGGCGGAGAAATCCGGGAAGGTGTAGTCGACGCCGTCCGTGCATTCCCAACGCGCGATATCCAGCGGGCTCGCGGTGAGATTCTGCAATTCGATGTACTCCGGCTGGCCCGCAGCGGGGTTGTACATCAACTCGCTGATGATGACCTCGGTCGCCGACGTGATGGAAAGCAGGCCGCCCAGGACCCATAATGCAAAAAAACCGGTTGGTATTCGTTTGAACATATTATTCCTTACTTACTTAATCGTAAGTCTTTACAGATAAATAAACACCGTTTAATGCAAAAAGTGAAATTATTCACCCAGCAAATTGATCCAGGCCGATTGAAGACCCCATGGGCCCGGCACATGACGGACGGGTATGCGGTTCAGCCCACCCGGGATCCATCAGAACCAAAAACCTTAATTTTACACCCATTTTCAGCGAATGCCAGCCAGGCAATTGCGGTTCGATCGCTTCACCGGGCGAGCGCTCGAGAGTGGGCGATGCGGCCTGCAGCCCGGGGATTACCTTCCAGGCTTCTTGGGATAATCGTAAAAGACTTCCGTTCCCTGCGTCTTCCCGATGCGGGACCAATCATCCAGGTCGAAGTCCGCACAAATAACCCCGCAGGTGGGCACGTTTGAAAGCGGCAGGTCGAGCAGGATCTCCACCGCCTCCGTAATCCCGGGATTGTGCCAGAAAAGCATCACGTGATCGACTTCGCCCGGGACATCGGCGAGTACGTCGAGCATCTCAGCGACGCTCGCCAGGTAGAGGCGTTTTTCGCATTGCACCGAGTCGGGATCCCGGCCGAGGGCCTCGGCGATGATGTGCGCCGTGCTCATCGCGCGCAAGGCGCTGCTGCTGAGGAGCAGGTCTGGATGAACCTTTCGCGCGGCCAGTCGGCGGCCCATCTCCGCCGCATTACCCAAGCCCCGGTCGTTCAAGGGACGGGCATGGTCCTCCAGGCCCTCGTTTGCCCAACTGGACTTGGCATGACGTATCCAGGTAACCCGTTTCATACAAGATAGAGGTTAATCATGTTTTGGCCCCGGCCGAAAGCTCCATTCACCGTGAACCCGAAGCGGAATAAATATTCTTTCTAAAAAACTTTTGTTAAACCGAAAAGAAGATAGTCCTCAAAACAACATGCATGCATCGGGCACGGAATACATCGAGCTAAGCGGAACCCACGGTGGCGGGCAGGTTCTGCGCTCATCGCTGGGGCTGTCGCTGCTTACCGGCAAGGTAATCAAGCTGACCGGTATTCGCGGCGCGAGATCCAGGCCGGGTTTGCGGAGCCAGCATATGGCCTGCGTGGATGCCGCTGCCAGGATCAGCAGCGCGCGGGTGCACGGCAATCAGCACGGATCGGAGTGGCTGCGCTTTGAACCCGGAACCGTCGAGGCCGGTGAATACCAATTTGACCTCGGGACCGCCGGCAGCTGTACCCTGGTCCTGCAAACCATTCTTCCCGCGCTCATGCTCGGCAAGCGGGCATCCCGCATTACGCTCAAGGGCGGCACCCACAACCCGATGGCCCCTCCTTTCGATTTCATCGAGCGCGCCTTCGCGCCTCTGCTGGCGCGCATGGGCCCGCAGTTGAGCCTGGAGTTGATCCGCCCGGGATATTACCCCAGGGGGCAGGGCAAGATGGTGGTGGAGATTCATCCGGCAGCAAAACTAAAACCGCTCGAGCTGATTGAACGGGGAAGGATCGTGGAAACTCGCGCGCGTGCCTACCTGACCAAGCGATCCCACACGGTGGCGGATCGCGCGTTCAAGGTGGTCCACAAGCAGCTGGATTGGCCCTTTCGAAAAATGAAAGTGGTCGCGGATCGCGCCGGCCTGCACCCTGGAAACGTCCTTTTGCTCGAGGTGGAAAGCGAGGGGCTGACCGAAGTCTTCACCGGCTTCGGCCTGCAACATGTCCGGGCCGAGGTCATGGCCAGGCGGGTTTGCGGTCATGCTGAAAGCTATCTCAAGCAGGATGGCCCGGTCGGGGCCTACCTGGCCGATCAACTCCTCATCCCCCTCGCCCTTGCGGGCTCCGGCACCTTTCGAACCGTCGCGCCCAGCGATCATACAAGGACCAACATGCAGGTTATCGAAAAAATGCTCCCGGTAAAATTTGAAAGCACGGAGGCCGCCGAGGGAGATGCCTGGGAAATCCGGGTGCGGAGCATCTGAAGACCGCCTTTATCCCCGGGAGGGCCCAGGTCGAATTGCGGCATCCCTCCGCGGTTTTACTCCACGAGATCCCGCACCACCCGGAGGTTATGCTCGAGGTATTCCGCCAGCCTTTCGTCCGGCGTCGCCGAGCCCTCCAGGCTTGCCCTCGCCCGCTCCAGCCGCGCGATACAGATTCCGTAGGCCTTTTGCTTAAAAGCCACTTCCGCAACCAGGATCGGCAAGATCGAATTGCTGAGCCCCGCTTTCTCCAGCTGGCGGATCGCCTGCAGGGAGGTGTCCACATGCCCGGAAAGATACAGGCTCTCGGCAAAACGCAAGGCCGCATCCGGGCGGCGCTCATCCAGGCTGATCACGCTGAAAAACCAATCGGCAGCCCGGGGGTATTCGCGCAGGTAAAAGAGGGTTTCCGCCACGTCCATTCGAGCCTCAAGATCACCCGGGCTTTTGCGGATCATCGCGAGGGTAACCGCCTGCCGGTTCAGGGCAACTTCGCGCTGACGCGGGCCGAGCGGGCCGCGAAGGGTTTCGGCAAAGTCCTGCCAGGCGATCGGCGCTTCGGCGCGCGAAACCCCAAGCGAACACCCGAGCAAGCCCATCGCGAAAACCCTGCGCCAAGCGCCTCTCATTGGATCTCCTTCAGCAGCCGGGGGTAGCGGTTGAACGGGGAGCTCTGCAGGGCCTCCAGCAGGGCATCGTCTCCCCGGCTTTCCCGCCAGCGGCTGAGCCACAGGCCCATCGTGCTGGTATCCCCCTTGCGTTCGGCCACCCGGGCGATCAGCATGTACACGTCGGGCGAATGTCCCGGTAATTTCGCCGCCTTCATCAAGCTGCGCAGCGCCTGTTCATATTTGCGTTTCTCGAGCTGACTCTGGCCCAGGAGTTGCCAGGCCATGGGATTGTCGGGGACCTGCATGGACCAGCGGTTGATAAACAGGAGCGCGATATCCACCTGGCCGCGGGCCAGGCACATGGACCCCATCAATCGATTCAATTCCGGGTCGAGGGCGCGCTGCGTTGCATAAAACATGATGAAGTCCCTCACCAGGTCTTCCCGGCCCAGGGCCTGCAGGCCCCGCAGGCAACGTTCGACCAGGAGCAGATTCCTCGGATCATTCACGAGGAGCAGGTGGCTGAGCATCGTCGGAAACAAGGGTTCCCGGTGCAACTCGTAGAGTTCAACCAGGGTGATAAGGGCTTCTTTGCGATCGTTCGACTGCCGGATTATGGTTCGCAACTGCTGCTCGAAGGCCGCGTACTCTGCCAGGTTCAGGTACCCGCGGCTCTTGAGGATCTCTTCACGTAACATCTCCACCCGCGTCTGGATAAACGGCTCCTCGGTTTCCACCTTCCCGATCGAGGAGAGGTGGTTGGTGAGCACGGTGCTGATCCGGCTATCCAGGTTCGTCGAGCCCAGGGTCTGGGCAAAATGCATGGCCGCAGCGGCCATGGTCAACTCCCCTTCGCCATACCAGAGCTCCGCCAGGCCCTCGATGGCGCCGAGATGATCCGGCTCTTGCCTCAGGCGGGCCCGGCAAAACCATTCGCGCATCTCGGGTGCCTGGTTGGTCTGGGCGATACCGCGATCCAGGTGGTGCAGCCAGATTTCCCGAAGCTCGGCCACCGGTACCCGGGTCTCCACCGCCGGGCCTTCCTGTGCATGCAAACACGGGAGGAGGATCAACAGCATGACGGCGATTCGCATCATCCATACCCGTATCCCAATCCCGGTCCTAATCCAACCAAATGGCCTTAACGATCCATTGCACGCCGCACCCCGGGCCGAAGGACGCCACCAGTTCGCCTTGTACCGACGGCATGCCTAGCGCCGCGTCTTGTTCAGGCGCTCCAGTGCGGCCGCAAAACGCTCGCCCAGCAGGTGCTGGCCCGCGGTATCAAAATGCGCGCTATCCCGGTTCCCCAACCCCTCGGTCATCACGCAGGCGGTATGCGGAATGTTCGCCGGCTGCCGGATAATCATCTCGTTGAACGGCTTATACGCTTCCCGCCAGGCACCGACCTGGGAGAACACAACCGGCAGGTCCGGGGCGTGCAGGTCCTCGCGAAAACGGCGGATCAACTCCTTTAACTGGGCCGGGTACGCGGCAACCCGCTCACTGTTGCTCTCACCCTGGTGCCAGAGGATACCCTTCAAGCTTCCGCTCTCCATCGCCTTTTTCGCCGCGTCGATCGAGGCCTGGTACAGGTTCATCCGGTTGCCCGGCCCACGGTTCAACCACTGCTCAATGGACGTTCCGCCGCGGGCCTGGCAGACGATGCCGATGTGTACGCCTGGATGCGCCGCCTGGTAGGTCCTCGCAAAGGTCACCCCTGGATTCAGGCCGGTGAATATTTTCTTCCTGTGAACGGCGTAGCGGTTGTAGGGCGCGACCGCGGCTTCCCACGCACCCTGGTCGTTCCAGAGCAGGATGCCCTCGACCGGCTTTAAATCTTCCTGGGAAGGTTTTGCCCGGCCGGCCATGTTGGATTGGCCCACGAGCAGGAAGACGTGAACAGGTGCCCTGGGTTCCGCCGCGCCGTGGGCCAGGGCGGAGAGCAGGAGCAGGAAAGCAATCCAGGTTCGTGTCAACGCGACTTCTGCGGTGGGTTAAGGACCTATTTGTCCGGGTGCTTGCGCTCGAAACCGGTTTCATGGCCCGCTGCCGCATCGCCCTCTTCAATCAGCCCGGTTTCGACCGCCCGTTGGCGCGTGCGGGAACCGAGTCCGCCGGACTTGTTTTTTGACGAACCCTTGACCGTGCCACCAAAACGCTTCCCGCCAAACTTCATGTCCGGGGATCCGAGTTGCCTTCCGCCCGTGCCCCCCTTGCCAAAGGCCGACTTGAGCGTGTCGAAGGTGCCGTTGTTCTCCGCGGGCTTGGGGTTGATCTTGATTTTTATATGCAGCTTCTGCCGCCGGTCACGATGGTTGCGG
>JAYGFS010000487.1:0-2587 GCA_046581765.1 Verrucomicrobiota bacterium | reverse complement strand
GTCGGTACCCCCGTCGAGGGTGGCGATGACCTGGTGAAGATCGGCATCGTAGACCAGGGACATGCCGGTGCCCGCGCCCCCGCTTTCAAACAAGACCTGGCTCCCGGACCCGGGGACCGGCTTGAACCAGAGCTCGAAGGTGGTGTCCTGGGTGGAGATGGCATCCAGCGAAGCGAGGCTCGCCTCAAGGTGGTCCCAGCTCTGCGCCAGGGCACCAAACCCGGATGGGGGGGCAAGGAGGTTCCCCGCCCAGATGGTCGCGTCGGAGGCCGCCCCGCTGGAGCCGGCATTGGCCCAGGTTCCCGCGGCCTGTTCAGCGGCGCTGACGAGGGCGGCGTCGAATGCGAGGTAGGGGTCCGCGGCTGCCTGTGGGTGCTGGTCGTTCCCGACGAGTTGATTCAGCATGAAGGTGGTCACGAGGGTTTCAGTCGCGGCCAGGGTGTCATCCACGGCATTGTTTAATCCGTATATGACCAGCGATACCTGGGCATCATCGCTTAGGCCATTGCCGTCGCCGACCCGGTAGGTGAACGCGTCGACGAGGCTTTGGCCGAAGCTCATGTCGTCGAGGTTGGGGATGCCACTGGGATCGTAGGTAAAGTCGCCGCTGGCGGTGTCAAGGGTCACGGTGCCGCCGGAGGCCAGGGTGATGGCGGTGCCGGTGCCGGGTACCAGTGTGCCGGTGGCATCGTAGAGGCCGAGCAGGGACAGGGTGTCGCCCTCCATGTCGGTCGCGCCGCTGTCGATGGCCTGGAAGTTCTGGAACACCTCGGCGGGTGAGAGCGCCTCGCGGTAGATCCGGAAGATGGCCATGGAGCCGTGGTAGTAGGTATCGTAGGCCGTGCCCGCCGCGGTATTCTGGAAGCCCCCGTGGTTGTTGCCCTGGAAGTGGCCCAGCCCGGAGGGGTCCCCCCCGTCCCAGTCCGTCGTGGTATTCGGGCTGCTGTCGACGAAGACCCCGTTGACGTAGAGGCTGCTCACGTCGTTGCTGAGGTCCATGGTCCACAGGACCTGGAAGAATTCGCCGGTGGGCCCGGTGCCGAGCAGTCCCAGGCTGTCCACCAGCAGGTCGTAGCGTGTCTCGGCGATGAGGATGCCGTTGGCCGCCTTGAGCACGCCGTGGTCGATGACGATTCCCGAGCCTGTTCCGCCGCCGGTTTCAAACAGGGTGGATACCTGGCCCAGGTCCGCGGTATCCAGCTTGACCCAGAACTCGAGCGACGCGTTGGCCTGGTCAACGCCTGGGCCGAGAATATCGTTAACGCTGGCGATCCCGCGAAGGATCGCGGTGGCATCCGGGGAGCCGTCCCAGTGGTAGGCGGCGGTGATCCCGGCGCGGGCACTGCTTACCTCGCGATCGTGCGTGACCCCCGGGCGAAGGATCCAGTCCATGTCCGCCCCGCCGAGTGAGCCAAGGTTTTGCCAGGTGTTGATCCCGATACTGCCCCGGGCATCGTAGTTGCAGATGAGGATGTCGTTGGTCGTCGCGTTGGCGGTGCGCACGATGCCGTCATTTGCCGCGAGGGCGATGCTTATCGCCGTCGGGCCGGCGTTTTCCAGCAGGCGGTTGGCCGAATCGTCCACCACGACATCCCCCGCGGCGAAGGGGTCCTCCACCCCGCCGACCGCGATGGTGGCCGTGCCGGTAGCGGATTTCCCGATGGCATCGACCAGGGTATAGGTGAAGGGATCCATCAAGGTGTCCCCGTTGCCCAGGGCCTGCAGGGCGATGGCTTGGCTTGGGTCATAGCTGAAGGTGCCGTCCGCGCCCACGCTCACGCGTGCCCCGTTTGCGCTGGTGGCGTCGAAGGTGCTCAGCGTGAGGCCGTCGCCGCTGTCGTTGGCGAAGAGGTTGCCCAAGCCGCCGTCCAGGGTGGTGATGGGGCTATCTTCATCGCTTGTTCCCGTTTCATCAACCATGACAATCGCCTCCGCCACCGTGATGAGGAAGAATCCGGCGGGATGACTGCCCCCCCCGCTTGAAAGGGAGAACCCGAACCCGAATCCGGAACCGAGGACGGTGCCCGCTTCAAAACGCAGCAGCCCCTGGTCGATATCATCCTGGGTGAAGGTGCCTCCCGCGCTGAGCGCGACGCCGTTGTTGCGCAGGGTGCCGCCGGTCGGGTCGGTCTCGACCGTATACACGATGTTCGAGGGCGGCGCACTCGCATCTACGGCCCGGAGCAGCTGGGGATCGACGATCTCGATAGTGCCCGCCGCGATGCCGAGCCCCTCCTTCACCACCAGTACCGCATTGGAGCAGAGAGATACGATCCCGGCGCCCTGTAAACCAAGAGAGTGGCCGGGGAGGAGCCCGCCGGCCGCGAGTCGCGAGGCGTTTACTTCCACGCGGTTGGAGACGGAGAGCTGGCCGATGAATCCGGACCAGTTTCCGTTGTTGAAATTCCCGGCGTGACGGGAGTACTGCGAGGCCCCGCCGTAGCCGCTGGGGATGCCGTCGATGGTCCATTCCTGCAGGGAAACCTGGCGTGCCGTGGTGTCGTTATCACAGAAGAAGGCGCCGAGGAAGAGGTACGGGCCTTCCTGCTCGATAACGACCGGGCTGTTGCTGGTCGAGTGACTGAAG
>JAYGFS010000408.1:0-4042 GCA_046581765.1 Verrucomicrobiota bacterium | reverse complement strand
GAGGAAGCCCCGGCAGAAGAAGCCCCGGCAGAAGAAGCCCCGGCAGAAGAAGCCCCGGCAGAAGAAGCCCCGGCAGAAGAAGCCCCGGCAGAGGAAGCCCCGGCTGAGGAATCGCCAGCGGAAGATCCGAAGCCCGAAGGCGATGAAGCTTAAGAACCTTCTTGGTTGAGAAATATTCTAAATGGACCGCGGTAGGGCGCTCCGGTTTTCTTTGTGCCCCGCTCAGTTTTTAAGCGCGAATTCTTGAACTCTGCTGAAAAACGACAAACCTTGGCCCCATGACCGACATCTTCTCCGATCTTTCCTGGCGCGGGCTTATTCATCAGTCCACCGCAGAGGATGTGTTGCCGGGCTGGTTGAACGAAAGCCCCCGTACCGTTTATGCGGGTTTCGATCCGACCGCGGATAGCCTTCATGTCGGCAGCCTGATGCCGCTGATGATGTTGCGCCGCTTCCAGAAAGCGGGGCATCGGCCCCTCGCATTGGCTGGTGGGGCCACCGGGTTGATTGGCGATCCCAGTGGAAAGAGTGCCGAGCGAAATTTACTTTCCCCCGAGGGCCTGCAAAAAAACCTCGCGGGGATCGAGATCCAGATGCGTGCACTGCTGGATTTTGACTGTGGCGACACCGCTGCCCTGCTGGTTGACAATCATGAATGGATGAAGACCTTCAACTACATTGAGTTCCTGCGGGATGTTGGGAAAAATTTTCCGGTCAATGTCATGATGCAGAAGGAGTCGGTGAAAAGTCGCCTGGCAAGCGAAGCGGGATTGAGTTACACCGAGTTCAGCTACATGCTGCTCCAGGCCTACGATTTTGTGCATCTTCACGAAAACTATGGTTGCGAACTCCAGGTGGGGGGCAGTGACCAGTGGGGCAATATCACCGCCGGAATTGACCTCGGCCGCCGCATGCTGGGAGCCCAACTCTACGGCCTGACCTGTCCGCTGTTGACCAAGTCAGATGGGTCGAAAATGGGTAAGACCGAGTCGGGGGCGATCTGGCTTTCTGCAGAAAAGACCAGCCCGTATGCGTTTTACCAGTACTGGATCAATACAGGGGACGAGGATGTCGGCATGTGCCTGCGCTTCCTGACCGAGCTGGACCGGGAAGCGATCGAAGCCCTGGATACGGCTCGCGCCGAACGCCCCCACGAACGCGAAAGTCAGCAGTGTCTCGCGGAGGAAATAACACGCATGATTCATGGCGAGGACGGCTTGTCGAAAGCCAACCAGGCCACCGCGATCTTTTTCGGGGCCGAGATCGAGAATCTGAGTGATGCGGAGTTGGGTCAAATATTTGACGATGTACCAAGCGCCGAGGTGCCGTTTGCATCCTTGGATGAAGGCATCGGGCTCATTGACGCCCTGGTTAAGGCTGGCCTGGCGAAAAGTAAGGGCGAAGCCCGCCGGACCATCACCCAAGGCGGCGCGTATGTGAATAACCGCCGCATTGAGCAGCTGGAAGCGACCCTCATGCCATCCGACCTGGCGGGGGAATCCATGATCGTTCTTCGTTCCGGCAAGAAGAAATACGCGATTCTTCGTTTTTCCTAAGAGTCCTTGCGCAAGTAAATGCGGAAGTCTGTAGGGTCGCTCACCCGTAAGGGGTATACTTCACGACATGAAGCTATTCCTCGCGATTTTGCTTCTCGGTGCAGGAGGGGCTTTTGCCCAGGCCGTTGCCCCGGACACGGTCTCCGCACCCGCTCCCTACATGCAGGTGCGCTATACCGACGACCGCCTGGCCGAGCTCCAGATAGCCCTCCGAAAAATGACCCCGGAGAAAAAAGACCAGCCGGTCATCTGGCTGGTCGGTGTCGCCCATATCGGGGAACCCGCGTATTACAGGAAGCTCCAGAAGTTTCTCAATAAATGCGACCTGGTGCTGTACGAAGGTGTCGGGGATTCGCCCAGGAAGATGCGGGAGGCCGAAGATCCCGCGTCGGCCAGCCTGCAGGGGGACCTTGCGGATGCGCTCGACCTGGTTTTCCAGCTCCGTGCGATTGACTATGCGCCTGAGCATTTCCGGAACAGCGACACCAGCATGGAGGGCTTGAAGGACCTGATGGAAAAGGCTGCCCGCGAATCGGAGGCCGGCGAGCAGGCCAGCGAGGAATTGAACCGGTTGCTCGCGACCATGCAGGGGGGTGGGCTGATGGGTGACCTGGTGGATGGATTGATGGTCTGGCTAAAAAGTTCCCCCCAGCTCAAGAACATGGTGAAGCTGATGTTCATCGAGATGCTGGGAAATATTAAAGGGGACATGGGCGCTGCCCGCATGCCGCCGGAAATGCAGAAACTCATGGAGTTGCTCATCGATGAGCGGAACAAGGTCGTCATGCAGGACCTGGGCAAGGAATGGCGAAAGCCGGAACCACCCGGGAGCATCGCCGTGTTCTATGGTGCGGCGCACATGCACGACCTGGAGGAGCGTATCGCCAAACGGGGTTACCGTCCGGGGAAAGACCGTTGGCTTACTGCGATCTCCCTCGATATAAAAGAAGCGGGTATACGCAAGCAGGATGTCCTCCTCATACGGCGCATGGTCAAGATGCAGCTGGATGCGCTTAAATAGCAGCTTTTACATGGCCATGACAATTTTTGCTCAAATCGTCGTACCGTGTAGTCATGCGTGAACACGTCTATTTGTTCCGGGGACTTGTACTTTTTATATTTGCCCTGTCCTGCCAGCCGGCAGGAGCCCTTCCCTTCGACCATCGGGATGATACGCCCGAGGCCCTTACGGATTCCATTCGACAGTGGTGGCGGGGCACCGATCACACCGTGCATCTCGACCCGGAAACCCTCAATTTTCTTTTTGGTCTGTTAGCCGACCAACGGGTGACCACGGTCACGCGTTCATCGGGATGGAACGTGCCACGCAAGGCGGCCATCGAGGTGTTAAGCCGGGCACCCAACCCCGTAGAGCCCCGGCTGGAGAAGATGTTTAGCCATGAGCAGCCGTTGTATCGCATGGCGGCCATTCATCTGATGGCCGTGCGCGGGGGGTTTGAAGGCTCCCGGATAGACCGCTTATTTCACCTGTGTTCAGATGAGGATGAAAGCGTGCGGGGTGAGGCGGCCCAGTTCCTTGCCCGGGTTCCTGAACGCCATGAAGAGGCGGCCACACAGGTGATCAAGCTGCTTGAAGGCAACGATGCGGCATCGTACGAGGCCGCCCGCTCCGCGGGCTACCTGGCTCCCATGCTTTCCCCCGCGACCGCGATGCGCCTGGCGAAAGTCCTGTTCAAGACGCAGCAAATGGTACATCGCGCCGATTTCTGGGCCATCATAAGCCTGGGCCGACTGATGCCGCTTTTGCCCGAGGCGGCCCAGCGCGATCTGGTCGACCAAATGCTCCCCTTGCTGAAGACGAAAAGACACCAGCGTATTCGGGTGGGGGTCATTTCGGCCGCGGGACCTCTTGCCGAGAAGGCCCTGCCGGGCCTGCGGGACTTGCTCGCGGCGGCCGAGGGAAAAGACAAGGCGATTTTCGCCGGGTATCTTTGGAAGGTCGAAGGCAAGCCCGATTCGGTCTACGGCATTTTCATGGAGGCGGTTGGATCGGCTGAGGGGTCCCGTCGCCATTACGGGTTCAAGGGACTCCAGTTGATGGGGCCCCAGGCCAAGGCGGCGGTGCCGGCCCTGCAGGACCTGCTGCAGCAAGAGAAGACGAGTGTTCGCACCGGCGCGCTGAAAACCCTGGCCGCAATCGGGCCGGGGGCTGTGGCTGCGGCACCCCTGGTTCGGCGGCACCTCAAGGCCCCCGACAAGAACGAACGCGCCTTGGCCCAAGAGGCCCTGGATGCGATCCAGGTCTGGTAATCCAGGTTCACGGACTTGCATGATCGTTGGCCCGGCTCGCAACGGCCCTTGGGTCCATTACATCCCGCAACCAGTCCCCCAGAAGGTTGATGTTCAGGATCACCACGATCAGTACGATCGCGGGGATCGCCGTAATCCACCAGGTCCCGCTGAGCAGATAATCGAATCCACTTCGAATGAGTGAGCCGAGGGAGGGTTTCGTCACCGGCATGCCC
>JAYGFS010000378.1:0-5633 GCA_046581765.1 Verrucomicrobiota bacterium | reverse complement strand
GGCCTTTCCGCACCTGCTGAAATGGCTTGGGGAGACCGAGGTGAACGAAAACGTGGGGAAGGAAGCTATCCGATTCTCCCTTGCGCTTAAGAAGGAGAACCTGGCCCTGCACATCGAAGCGATTGGCCTGGAAGCAGGATACCTGGAGAAGCGCGCGCTCAAACGTGTCACTGCAGACCCGTCCGAAAACCCGGCTGCACCGCCCCAACCGGTACCGCCCAAGCTATAACTGGCCTTGCCCGCTCGCCAGTCGAGGGTTGATTTGCATCATATTTCCCCTAGCATGGCCGACACCTTAACCAGGAGATATCCATGAGCGTAGAAGAGGGCTGGTACATCGCATCGAAGGGCCAAAGCCTCGGCCCCATGAGCCGGCAGGATTGCATCGCCCAGTTGCCGCAGCACCAGGGATCCGGCACCACCGTCTACGGGCCATCCACCGGAGGCCAGTGGGTCCCGGCGGCCACCGTGGCCAGCCTGGGTGGCGGGGGAGCTGCGCCTCCGCCCATACCCCCGGGGCAGGTCGCCCACGAAATCGATTACGAAATATTTGGCGATGACATCCAGTACGTCGAAGTCACCCTGGACCCGAATGAGATGGTCATCGCCGAAGCCGGGACCATGATGTTCATGACCAACGGCATTCAAATGGAAACCGTGATGGGGGACCCGAGCAAGAATCAGGGAATGTTTGAAAAGCTGCTGGACGCGGGAAAACGCGTGGTCACGGGCGAGTCGCTTTTCCTGACCACCTTTACCGCGGCGAGCAACCAGCAGGAAAAGGTTTCTTTTGCCGCGCCGTATCCCGGGCACATTATCCCCATGCATATTGACGAGCTGGGGGGTGAATTACTCTGCCAGAAAGACGCCTTCCTGGCCGCCGCCAAGGGAACCCAGGTCGGCATCGCCTTCCAGAAGAAGATCATGACCGGCTTGTTCGGCGGCGAGGGATTTATCCTGCAGCGCCTGAGCGGTGATGGCATTGCCTTCGTCCACGCGGGCGGTACCATCGTGAAAAAGGACCTAGCGGTCGGGGAGACCCTGCGCCTTGATACCGGTTGCCTGGTGGCCTTTCAACCCTCGGTGAAGTACGAGGTCGAGATGATGAAGGGCGTGAAGAACGCGCTTTTTGGAGGGGAAGGCCTCTTTCTCACCACCCTGACCGGACCGGGCCAGGTCTGGCTTCAATCCTTGCCCTTCAGCCGCCTGGCCGGTCGCATGCTGGCGGGGTATTCGCGGGGTAAAGGCGAGGGGTCGGTAGTCGGTGGCCTGGCGAACATCTTTGAAGCATCGTAGGCTGCTCAGTCCCTGGACAGGCCTCTTTTTAAGGCTCCCTTGCCGTACTTTTCCCGCACCGAGTCGATGGCACGGTCCAGTTTTTCATGCTCTTCCGCCGCCCGGACCGGGTCGCCCCCGAACAAATCCAGCTGTTCGGCCTGGGTTTCCATTCGTTCCGCGTACAGCTTGGAAACACCGACCCCGAGCAGGCGGATTCCCTGCCCGAGCGGCACCTTTTCCAGCAGGTCACCGGCTGCCTGGATCAGGTCCCGGTCACTTTGGATGCGCGGGTGCATGCTGACCTGGCGGGTGATGGTTTTGAAGTCAGTGAAACGCAGCTTGACCTGGACGGTCCCCGCGAATTTTTCCGCGTGGCGGAGGCGCCAGCCCACGTCCTCGGCCTGTTGAATCAGGACCCGGCCCAGGGTTTCCCGGTCCCGGATATCACGGGCAAAGGTCGTCTCGCTCGAAATACTTTTTTCGATCCGCTCCAGCTCAAGGTCCCGGTCATCCACCCCATGGGCCAGGTCCCATAGCCGTTCACCCATGGCATTTCCGGGAACCTTGACCAGGGCGGATTTTGTCATGGCCTGGATATCGGCGATGGTCCGGATCCCCGCCCGGTCCAGGTGCTGATCAAGGACTTTTCCCACGCCCCAGATGCGCTTCACGGGCAGGGGCGCGAGGAACCGGAGCATTTCTCCCCGGGCTTCGGGCACCACCGTGAGCCCGTCCGGCTTGTTCATATCGCTGGCCACCTTCGCGAGAAATTTATTCCGGGCCAGCCCGATTGAAGCGGTCAGGGACAGCTTTTCCCGGATGACCTGCTTGATGCGCCGTGCAAGCCCCACCGTGTCGGGCCAGAGATAGCGCGTCCCGCTGAGGTCCAGGAAGGCCTCGTCGATGGACAGTTTCTCGATGATGGGGGTGTAGTCCCCCAGGATCGCCATCAACTCGCAGGATATATCCCGGTAATGCTCCATGCGGACCGGCAGGAAAACGGCCGCCGGGCAGAGTTGCTCCGCCCGCCCGGATGGCATGGCCGAGTGGACGCCAAACGCACGGGCCTCGTAGGAGCAGGCGGCAACCACCCCGCGGTTTTCCTTGTTTCCCCCGACGATGACCGGCCGGCCGCGCAGCCTGGGCTGGTCACGTTGCTCGATGGAGGCATAAAACGCGTCCATGTCCAGGTGGATGATCGTATTCATGGGCGCGGGGTCTTCATGCACTATACCCGGCGGCGTAAGCAGCCCGGAGGGCCCGAAATTTCATTGCGTGTTCCACCAGGATTGAAAATCGGGATGTGCTTTCAGGGCTCTCCAGCCCGGCGAGTCATGCCCGAGAAAGCCACGGGCCAGTACCGGGTGACGGAACGCAACCCTCTTCAGATGGGTGAACGCGTAATCGGTTTGCCCGGCCGCTGCGGCGGCTTCGATCATGTCCGCCAGGATGCGCGGATCCTCGTCCAGGTTGCTCGCCTTGGTGAAGGAGATCGTGGCCGCCTCGTATTCCTCCAGCAGCATGAACAGTACACCCTGGAAATGGAGCACGAGGGCGCGATCCGGATACCTGGCAGCCAGGGTGGCCATCTCTTTCTTGGCCGTTTCCGCCTCGCCGCTTAAGCCCTGGCGGATCACCCGGTACAGATCAAAACTCAGGCCGCGGACACCCAGTTCAAAACACTTGTCCACCAGGTCGGGCACCTCGTGATATTGCCGCAGGGCGAGTTGGCGATCGAGCCGGTTAAGTCGCCGGGAGGCCTCGTAGACCTGTGCCCGGACCTCCTTGATCGATTTGATCTCCAGGGTACCGGATTCGCCGCCCCCCAGGATATAGCTGCTCAACTGGAGGTATCCGTCTTCCCCCAGGAGGCTTTTGTAGTGCTCGAAGTCGGCGGAGATCCAGTAGGCGAGTTGGCTCATGTCAAAAATACTGAGTTGTTCCAGGGCCCCGGGAATCGTTGCCGGTGACGCCTGCATAATACAACTGCAGGCGAGGAGAAGCCGGGCTTCCAGGGGTTGTGGGCTGAATTCCCGCGCAACCCGCAATGCCTTTTCCGCTTCGGCATAGTCCTGTTGGCGCAGGAGGCAGTGGCCAATTTTCGCGGGGATATCGTAGCGGGTGGGATTGCTTGAAAACAATGCGTACCAGATCTCCAGGGCTTTCTCCCACTCACCGTGCATCATGTACACCATGCCCGCTTTCTCGCTCATCAGCACATTGCGTGGAAGCATGCGCTGCATCTTGATCACCACCCGGTCAGATCGATGCCAGTTGCCCATCGCGGCGGCTTCCTCGGCGATCACGAAGGCTTTCCACATGGAGCTGTCGAATACGGCCCGGTCAGCTGCTTGCGGTGCAGGTCCTGGGCTTTCATCCAGGCCTTCAGGTGCGGGCGTGATGGGGGCCGGGTTGAACAGGGACGACGAACCCGGGCTGAGCGCCAGTCCATCCTCGCCGGATCCTTCCAGGCAAAATACCGTGCCGAGCAGTAGGATAAGCCACCGGTGCTTCACGCGTTTCCCGAAGGCTCCAGCTTGTATGCTTCAACCGCGGTGCCGGACCAGACCCGCTCCTGTTCATCGCTCGAGAGTTTACGGGTATAGTCCTGGACGATGTTCACCCAGCGGCCGTAGTCCACCGCGAGAAGGGCCACCGGCCAGTCCGATCCGAACATGAGGCGTTGCGGGCCGAAGCAGGCCAGGGCATGGTCCAGGTAGGGGACGAGCTGTTCATCCGTCCAGGCATCCCAAACCGCCTCGGTGGTCATTCCCGACAGCTTGCAATAGACGTTTTCCCGCTCGGCCAATTGGCTCATGTAGGTGTTCCAGGGCTCCAGCAGATTCTCCCCGATCCTTGGCTTGGCCATATGGTCCAACACGAAAACCTGCTGGGGATGCCGATCGACAAAGGCGACCGCCTGTCTCAACTGGCGTTCGTAAATCAGGATATCATAGACGAGGCCGCTCGGGGTCAGGGCCTGGATCCCCGCGTTGAAGTCCGGGCGCAGGATATAGTCATCGTCCGGTTCATCCTGGATGATGTGCCGGCACGCGACAAAGCCCTTGCGATCCTTTAGCTGGTCAATGACATCCCTGACACGATCATCGCAGAGGGGCACCCAGCCCACCACCCCGAGGATCCAGTCGTGTTGATCCGCGAAATCGAGAAAGAAGTCGTTCTCCTTCAGGTCCTGGCGCACCTGTACACTCACCACGCCGTCTATGCCCGCGGCTTGCATCTCCCGGTGCAGATCGGCGGGAAGGTAGTCGCGGCGAAGCGGCCCCAGGGGATCCTTCATCCACGGGTATTCGGCTTCGCTGTAGGCCCAGAAATGGTGGTGTGCATCAATTTTCATATTCAACACCTCTACGCACGGGGTATTTCCAAAAAAGCGATTGTCCTGTAGCGGGGAGGAGCGGCAACGCTCCGTCTCGCAGTGATAAAATCATTTCATATTTTTCGATCAACGGAAGCATTTTAGAAATATTTTCCGTTCGACTGACACACCGGATGCATCCATACTGCAATCATGGGACACCCGACACGCCTGTTGATAATTGACGACGAGGAGCCTTTCACCCGGCTCTCCAAGATGTTGCTCGAGGACGAGGGGTACGTGGTCGAAACCCTGAACGACCCCACCCATTCGGTTGAGACTGCCTGTCGATTCAAGCCCGACCTTATTATCCTGGATGTCATCATGCCCCAGAAAAGCGGGATCGAAGTCGGGCAGGAAATCCAGGACAATATCCAGACAAAGGATATCCCGATCCTCTTCCTCACCGCCGCGATTTCCATGGACAATCACGCGGCCTGGGACAGCGGGATGGAGGGGATTACCTATACGATCGAGGACGATATCCTGCTCAACCGTCCCGTATTGGTGAAACCAGTGGATGCAGGGGAAATCATGGCGAAGGTGCAGGAGATCCTTGCCGGATGATGAGGTCGCTTCTGCCCCTGCTTTTGACCAGCCTGTTGCCGCATGCGGTGGCGGTGGAACCCGTCGGCGTGGCCGGGACTGTTCACCCCGTCCAGGCCGACCCGGCAAGCCCGCTCCAGTCGCGGTTCAAGGACCTGGCAAAACGGCTGGAGAAAAATCCCGCCGACATCGATGCGCGTTCCGCGCGGATGAAGCTCCACGAATCCCAGCGGAACTTCGAACAGGCCCTGGCCGACTGCGACGTACTGGTCAAGAATTCCGGCCGGGGTGGCAGGTTGCGCGACCACCGCGGCGACCTCCATTTTTTCCTCGGGAACTTCAAGCAGTCGGTCGCGGATTATGACGAGTACCTGAAAGACAATCCCCGGCAATTTCCCTATCACTGGCGCCGGGGGATCTCGCTTTATTA
>JAYGFS010000365.1:0-21220 GCA_046581765.1 Verrucomicrobiota bacterium | reverse complement strand
CCTTGGTCTCACCGACACCCAACTTGTCCAGCAGGTCGTCCTTCTCCCCGGGCGGATCCTCACCGGGATCCGTGCCGGGACTCGCCTCGGTGCCGGATTCCGGCTTTTCCTTCTCGGCAGGGGGCGGGGAAGCCTTCGCCTTTTCGGCTTTCGCCTTGCTCGCCCCTTCGCCGCTAATCTTTGCCAGGCCAAACGGAATGGCCGTGAATACCACCATGAGCACAAGCATCACGCCGACGGCCTGTACCGTGCACTTGATAAGGCTGCTCTGGGCGACCATGCCCAGCATTTCCTGCGGACTCTTGCCCTGCATCTGGGCGAGAAATTCCCGCACCTCGCCCGCCACCGCACCAGAATTCACCCGTGCATTTCTCACGTCACGGGAAATACTGCTCATCGGGTTAACCGCGTGTCCAAATTCTTCTTCGTCACTCATCTTTTTTCTGTTCCAGGATGTGATACAGGTCACCACCGGCTTCGCTCACCGCCTCGATGACCGGTTCAAAGAATACGGCGGTGGCCTCTTTATGCACCTTCAGTAAAACCGTTCGCTTGCCTACCGGTGCGTCACCGAGCAATTCGGTCAACTCACTCGCAAGTTGCGAGTGGCCAATCGGCTGCCCGTTCAGGTAGGTCTTGTTATCCGTGTCGATCACGACGCTCGCCTTGGAATGCCTGGCCTGCTCAAGCTCCGGGGTCTCCGCCGGTTTCCACTGCAAGTGACTGTCATCCTGGGCGCGTGCGAGGATCACGAAAAAGATCAGCAGCAAGAACGCGATATCGCCCATCGCCATTGAGGGGATTGTCGCATCGAATTTTTTTCGTTCAATTTTCAATCGATCAACACCTCCCGCTCCTCCTCCAACTGGAGCGTGATTATTCCACCCGCCTTTTCAATCATCCCGGTGATGAAGATCCAGTGATGGTATGGGGTATCCCCCTTGGACTTCACCACGACCACGCGATCGGAATCTTTCTTCTTCTCGGAAAGCAAGGCTTGAATTTTCGACAGGAATCTTTCCGCGGTCACCGGTTCGCCGTTCACGAAGGCCGCAGTCCGGCTCAGCTTGACCTCCACGTTCTGGCTCTGCTCCTTCTTGTCCTCTTTCTCCTCGCTCTTGGGAATAAGCTGCGAACGGCCGCGGTCCGGTTGTACCGAGGCGCAGACAAGAAAAAACACGATGAGGATAAAGGCGATGTCACTCATCGCGCTGTGCGGGGGCTCAATAAGCAACTTGGAGCGTTTAAACTTCATGTGCCTGCTGCTCGAGGGTGACCTGGAGCGTGACGACCTCCATTAATTCCTGGGCGGTCTCTTCGACCTCCAGCACGAAACCGTTGATCACGCTGCTGAAATAGTTAAAGGCTATGAAGGCTGGAATCCCGATGATCAGTCCAAAACAGGTCGTCAACAGGGCCACCTGGATACCGGAAGCCGCTGCCTCGACAATATTCACCTCGCCCATCGTCTCAACGATGTTCTTAAACGATACGATCATTCCCTGGACCGTGCCGAGGAAGCCGAGCATAGGCGAGACGCTCGAGGTGATCGCCAGGACCGGCAAGTGACGCTCGAGGGCCGCGACAATATGCACGCCGTAGTTTTCCATGCTCTTCACGACCTGCTCCTCGATCCGGGCCGGGTCGTAGTTCAGCCGGCGAAGCACGACGTATTTGCGCAAGCCATTGGCCAGGATCGCCGCCACGGGACCCCGCTTCGAATCGGTATACGCCAGGGCTTCCTCGACCTTGTCACGGATCAGCAGGTCGATAACCTGGTTCCGCATTTCGGACGAATCCACATTCAACATTTTCAGGCTGCGCCAGCGCTCGATGACCACGCCGAGGGCGAGGATACCCAGCAGCAGGATCGGCCACATGAACAGGCCGCCTTCCAGGAGAAATCCGAGGGCTCCCGAGTGAATGAGCTCGGAGAAGAAGCCCGGTTCGGCAGACGTGGTGACCTGCTCGATGACCTCGCTGGATTCCTTTGCCTTGTCCGCCACGATCTCCGCAGCCTGGTTCGTCGCTTGCGCAAGTAAAGGTATAACAGTCATGTTAAGGTTTCATCCTCCTAACGATCCTTGTCCGGACAAGCTCGCAGCCAAGGCTACTCATCTTCCAGGTTCGCTTCACGTTCAAACTGCGCAAGCATTTCCGGAAGCGCCAAGCGCCCCCGGGCGTACTTCGCCGCTTCACTTCCCGGGAAATCCCATCGACAGCGATTATAGCGCCGGAAAGCCTGTGGGACATCGTTGCCCATGCGATAGCTCTCGCCCCCCCAAAACAGGGCCTCGGCACACATCTCATTATCCGGGAAGCGTTTAGCAAAAATATCAAAGGACTCGCCCGCCTCCTCGAAGGCCTCGCTCTTGTAGAAGCACTGGCCGACCCGGAAGGCCATCCGCGAGGTCCACTCGTGACTCTCGAAGCGTTCCATGAACTTGCGTCCCACCTGGGCGGCCACCACGAAGTCCTCGTTGCGATAAAAATACTCGTTGATCCGGATCATCACGTTGGCGATCAAGGGACTCTGCGGGTAGGTGGACGCCAGGGTCACGTAGGATTCCAGGGCATTGTCAAACTCGCCTGCCTCCTCGTAACACTGGGCCAGCTTATACTGGGAATCCGCAGCCAGGCTATGCTCTGGAAATTCACGGACAATGCGATCATACGAGTCGATGGCACCATCCCATTCCTTCATCTCCTGGCTGAATTGCCCCAGCAGGTAGAGGATGCGCGGCAGATATTTCGGGTCCGGATAATCTTCAACCACCTCGCTCAACACGCGTCGACCCGCGGCCAGTTCCTCCTGGGCTTCGGTCTCCCGCTCCAGCTTCAGGTGGCTCTTGAACATCTCGAAATAGCTTTCCGCAATATGAAACTGGGTCTGGACGGCCAACTCCTCGTCACCGAAGACCTTGCTGAAGGCGGATACCTGGCCATCGGTCCCGATCGCAACCGGAATTTCCGCAAGCAGCTCAGCCGTTCCGCTTTCCGTTCCGGCAACGGCATCGGTGTAGGTCACCGTGAGCAAATCACCGAAAAAGGACTCGATTTCAGGACTCACTGCCTGGAAGTTTCCGGCCGTCGGCGTCTCCTGCGCCCGCAAGCCGAAGGCACCGGTGAACACGCCGCTATGGGTCAGCGTTTCCTCCAGGGGCACCGTCTCGGCCTCCCCTTTCTCCGAAGTGATCTTCACCAGCACCTGGTCCCGTTCGTCGGACAGATCCATGTCCGGGTCATTGACCACGACAAACAGCTTCTCGCCCACGTGCAGGAGTTCCACCGGCTCCTCGTAGCCATGGTTGGTGAGCATGAGGGTCCCGTCGGTGATCATGCGTGCACGACCGGTGAGCTTATTGGTCGTGGCGGCGGGTGTCCACGCGTCCGTATAGGTTCCATGGACAATATCCTTTCCGGTCAGGTTGAGTACCGGAACCATCAGGTCCGCGCCGCTACCGGCGAGCGGTTCGTCGTTTACCCAGCCAATCAGTCCCCGGGTTCCATCATCCAGGGCGGGCACCTTGTCCGGGCTGCCCGGCCCGCCGAGCTGCATGATCACCTGGCCGACAAAGCGTCCTTCGTACAAGGCCCAGTTCTTTACATCGGCCGGCGCCGTGGCCGCTTCGCCATAGCGTTCCGATACCAGGCAGGTCAGGGTCGTAACGTTGGTTCCACCCAGGTCCAGGACGACCTTGATCCGGCTCAAGCTATCCTTGGCCATATCCGGGTCGTACACTTCAACCGTCAACGGCACCTTGTAGGAGACGCCTGACACGGCATCCGCAGGACGGCCCTCCGGTGCGGGCAGGTAAACGGCACGCCCGGGATTTTTGGCATCCTCCGGGGCCTTGATGAATCGCGTTTCGACCACACGAATCCGGGCATCCGTCGGCTCGTTCACAAAGACCACCTGCTCCCGGGGAACCGAGTGGCCCGGGAAGGTATTCTGGCGGTCGATATAGCGTACGATCACCCGGTCACCCGACTTGACGGTCAGCCGGCCCGTAACATTCGTGGTGCTGGTATCGACCTCCGTCTTGAACCTCCCGGAATTCGGGCTCGTCTCCGTGGCGGTCAGCGCCATCACCCGGTCGCCGTTCTGCACCTCCAGGTCCACCTTATCCAGGTCGGCCGTCTGGTCCATGTCGTAATCGGTGATCTCAATACCGATGCGCTCCCCGGGTTCGATGCGCATGAGGTCCTTGGTGATGCTGGCAACCGACCCCCCGCCTGCACGCAGGAACTCGTACGATATCGGGCGCACCGAACCGTTATAGTAGGTTGCGGTCAGCGTCTGGGTGAGGAGCCGATTTCGCTGCAGGCCACCATCGGTCAACTCGTCGATGTAACTCGCGGTCGCGGTATCCCCGGCCGTCAATTCCAAGATCTGGTTCGTTGAAAGGGAGAGCACATCCGATGTGGTGGGGATGTAAGTCTCCTCGCTACCCTTGATCTCAATATGGTTAATCGCCAAGGCTTCACCGATGAATTCCTTCACCGTGACTTTCAGGTGACGCACGTCCATGGTCTCGAACTGGAAATTCCATTGATCGTCCACGTGGGTGGCGATATAAGCCGGGGAAACAGGCTTCTCCGTCTCCGCCGCGATCCGTTTGGCCTCGGGGAGACTTAGGTCCAGGTCGCCGGGACGAAACGGGCCCGAGAGCACCCGTTCGCTGTTCAGGTTTTCCCGCGCAAGGTTCACCTGGACGCCCTGCAAGGGATTGATCATCTGCGCATAGAAGGTCAGGTCATGGATGCCGCGCTTGAGGTAAACGTCCACCGTGTCATCCGTCTCGCTCAAGTTCTTCACCAGTTTTCCATTCACCATCGCCGCATTGCGCTGGCCGCCGATCAGGAAGCGCACGCCCCCATCCCGCTCCTGCACAAATTTCCCGTTCCAGATGACCGCGTAGGTCCCCTGTTTTACCTTTTCGTCGCCTTGCTCAAGAGCCCAGCTCAACTCCATGAGATCCTTGGCTTCGGCGATGGCCTGGTGCTTGCCGAACACCTCACGCACATCGTCCCAGGAGTTGACGGACTGCTTGAGCCGGTAGGCTTTCATGCTCATGGGCCCGGGGGATTCGGAGATCGGCGCCACTTCCGACGGAACCGGGAACTCGGCCAGGTGATACCAGAAACGCCCATCATGGCTCCCCTCGACTTCCAACCGCAGCGGGGCCTGGTATTCCGGGTCGGGGGTGAACAGGGTCAACTGCGAAACCGGCCGCAGGTCTTTCAGATCGATCGTCATCCATTTCGGGGTCACGCCATCGGGTTCGCTCAACCACGTGGATGCACGGTCGTGATCGATCGCCATCAAGGGGCTGTGGTCGATCGAGGAGTCACTGGCGAGCGCACCTGCGGGCAATTCTCCGGTGCGCACAGACCCTTCGAATACCCCGGAATGCGGACCGGTTTCGACCAGGTCCACCCGAACCTCGTCCCCGCTGGTCGCAACCAGTTTCACCGGAACGGTTTCCGCCACATCGGAAAGGTCGCGATCCGCATCCTTGATCCGCAGGTACACCGGATTGCCCGGCTTGATCTGGTTCGCGGGGCGCCGGGCGGACTGGAGCAAGAGCTCGGGCAAGGCCGTCATCGACTCCTTCTTCAGCTTCTCGGAAATGCTTTCCTCATCCACGTCTTCAATGGCGCTACTTGCAGCTTCCAGTTCCGCATCGGAGGCAATCTTGATCTCGTTGTTCGCAAGCAAGTGAAACTTGAATGCGTTCTTGAACTGGTCGGGGTAATCGACAAAGATAGTGTCGTTTCCGGTCACCTGGAGCACCTTGTCGTCCTTTACCGCATGGCCGAGAACGGTATCCATCTCGGTCATGAACAATCCTTTTCCCGCACCACCGCTGACCAGGAAGGTATTCTCTTCATCGCCGCCGGGTTCGGTCCAGATCCGCACCGGGATCCGCGCTTCTCCGCGACTGATGCCGAGGTCACTGTCCTGGACAACGATCGACAGGGCGCGACCCGGTGAATGCCAGCGCTTGGATTCCCGGCCGAGTCGACCGACCGTCCGAAGCAACTCCAGCTGGTCCATGTAGCGCTGTTCAATGCCGTACACTTCCGCCAGGTTAAACAGGGTCCTGTTCGCAAGTTCCACGTCGGGCATGCGCTCGAGCACCTTCCGGAAAATATGTCGGGCTGCATCGCGGTCGCCCATGCGGTTGGCGAGGACACCACGCAGGAATTCAGCCCGAATCACCACCCGGTTGCTCCGGTGATTCGTTAGCATCACGAAGATCTCCTCGGCCTTCTCGTGTACCTTTTGCGCCATGAACGATTCACCAACCCCGAATTGCGCCTCCATGGCTTCATCCGTTTCTGGATACTTGTTGATCACCGAGTTGTATTCACTGCGCGCTACCTCGTAACGACCTGACGCATAGTAATTTCGACCGAGTAGCAACTGGATCCGCGCCTTATGCGCATCCGGAACGCTCTCCGCCTCGCCATGCTTGATAAGCCACTTGCGCAGGATATCCTCTGCCCGATTCGCGTTATTTTCCCCCCCGGCGACGATGTGGGTGTTCACGGCAAAGGCCACCAACTCGATGGGCAGTTCGTTCTGGTGCTCATCAAACAAGTCACGGTATCGGGTGTAACTCGAGAGGGCCAGTTCCTTGTCACCGAGCCGCAGGTAGAGGCTGATCTGCATGAGTGGAGCAATCGGGCTGTCCGCGTCGATCTCAAGGCCGACCGCGCCCATGCGGGAAAATGCCTGGCCAACCATGCTGCGGGCTGTCTTCCGGCGCCTTTCATCCACGCTGCGAATGTTGTTCAACATGCCGGTGAGGATGGTTGAAGCCTCCGCATATTCCTTGCGCCCGATACTTGCCTGCGCATAGGGCATCAGCCAATCCCAGTCGGTCGTCGAGGTCCAGCACATCATCGTCGCCTCCTGGTGCGCGAGCAGGCGCTTCATAATCGAACCCTGTTTCTTCACGTCTTCCTGCTCCAGGAGAGCCAACTGGGCCAGGGCACCGGAACGCCCGGAACGCATGTCGCGGCAAACGCGCAGCAAGCGGGCCTTCAGGACCGGCTCCATCTCCTTGTCGCCGCGGATTGCAGCCACCCAATTATACATCGGCTGGTCGCCCATGCGCCAACCGCGGCCACCTCGCTGGTCCTGCACCTTGCGACGATCGCGGAGCACTCGCTCAAAGGCATCCCATTCCTTCGCCTGGAAATGCAGGTCGGCCAACCACGCGGCATAGGTGCCGTGATGGTCCGAATCAACCTTCAGGAGCTGGGCGAGGAACCCTTTTTTCTGGTTGGGATCTTCGGTCCGCTTGAGCACGCGATCCACGCAGTGTCCCACCTCGCCATAATTCACATCCGGCCCGATGTGATCTTTCCAGTATTGCACGGCCTCGGCTTTCAACTTGAGCACCTCGAGCTTATCACCCACCTGGTAGGCATATCGCTGGTTAATGCCGTATTTCGCCTGCGAAGCATTGATCCATTGCAACGCTTTCCGCGCGAGGCCTTGGTCGTCATTGTTCTCCGCTGCATCGAGCAGGCGCACCCAGGTGTTATAGTCGTTACTCGGCGGCGAGAGCGTCAGCATGTGTTGCGCCGCTTCTTTTTTCTGCCCCGGCGTGCCGAATCCCGCGGCAGCTTCCAGCCACCACGTTGCCGTATCGAATTTCTTCGGGAAACGCTTTGCAAGGCCCCGGTAGATATCAACCGAGGTTTTCGGGTCATCACCCCGGCCCCGATGGCGATAGGAGTAGCCCTGGTGATAGGCCACGTGCCAGTACTGGTCGTCGGTTAAATTTTGCGTGAGGAGCTTCTTGCGATCCTCCCGCCCCCTGGATTCATGGCTGGAATCGACCCAGCGTTTCATCCCTGCATCATTGCGGAGGTTCTTCAGTTCGCCCTGCACGAAGTTCGCACGACCTTTCAAATCCTTGTTACGCGCGGCCCCCTTGGCCCACTCGCCCAGGTACCGCTGGAAATCCTTCAAGTGCCCGCTTTTCTTCATGGTGTTGACAATCTGCCTGACATCATTCTTGAAAGCGTTTTCATCTTTCTCTGTGTTGAGCAACCAATGCATGGCGGATTGCACCAGGCTGTCATTGGAAGCGGATTGGTGAATCAATTCACGGGCCATCCCTTTCGCTTTGTTCTCGTCCTTCATCCGGTCGCGATAAAGGTCGAAGGCAAGGATATACCGCAGGCGAAAGGCATCATCCTTATTCTTGGCAAGCGCGGCCCGCAGCACCTGCTCCGCCTGCGGCAGGCGTTTTTCATCTTCCGCCATCCACCGCAGGTAATTGGAGCCGATATTCGCATGGTAGGCCTCGAAGGGAAGCACGCGGGCGGCAAAATCGGTAGCCTTCTGCAGGTCCCCATCACGGTGAAACGCGTTGCACAGGACGGTTATCGCCCACCAACGATCCTCGCGGTCCTTATACTTGTTCCCATAATCCGAGACCAGGGGCTGAATGGCCGAAGCTTTCATTCCCGCGTCGAACATGGCCTGGATAATCTTCCGATGTACATCGTCGTTGTCCTGGAGTGCCCGGGCCGCCTGGTAGCTCTTCACCGCGTTGTTGTACTGTTTCAGGTAACGGTAGTTTTCCCCCATGTCATGGTGCAGGCGCGCCTTTTCCTGCAGGGTCATCGGCAGATTCTTTTTTAAAACCTTGTTCCCAACCTGGTTGCTGAAGGCCCAGTCGTTGTATCGACGCGCGTAATAGACGCCGCGAAGGCCGGCATCCAGCGCGGCCATCCCTCGCACGCGATCGACCAGCCAATCGGCCAGTTTCGCGCCCTCGCTGAACGATGACTTATTGTTCAGGTCCCCGTACAGGCGCAGGGCATCAAAACCGGCCTTGTTGCCGAGCGGACCACCGCGACGCGCTGCATCCCGGAAGGTATTTGCAGCTTCCTTGCGTTTATTCTGGCGCTCCAAGGTGCGTCCAAGCCGAACCTGGACCTCAAGGGATTCCCTCACCTTGGGGTAGCGTTGCACGAACTGGCGACAGCTGGATACGAGGTCATCGTTCAACGAGTTGACGACTTCACCGTCGATAAGCTTGAGCATGACATCCTTGTGCTTGGGATGCTGGGGATGGGCATTGATGAATTTCTTGGCGGTGCGGACGAGTCCGTATACCCGGCCGTTCGCGTGATACAGATCAATCAACTCCAACATGGCCTGGGCCGCTTCAGGAGAACTGTCCAGCGCCTTGCTGAGCCGGGCCTCGAGGTCCGCGGCTTTATCGCTGACCGCGTCGACATCCTGGCCATGGGTCAAGGACCCGAAAACGAACAACAGGGCAAAAATAAATCCAGGTATCTTCATAGGTCCACTCTTCTCCTTATATTTCACATGCGCCTGCACTTTCGGCCGTGCAGCCGCACGGGATACGACGCCGCACCCACGGGTTTCGCTGCTAGAACCCACCGGTCACCAGCGCGGTGCTGATCTTCTTGGCTTCTTCCGCCAGGCGGCTATCGGGGAAATCATTCAGCAACTGGTCAGACTGGCGCCGGGCCAGGGGCTTGCGATCCAGGCGATACAGGCAGCGCCCGTAGTTGAACAGGATGACGTCGAGGAAGTTGGCATCCGGGTATTCGGACAAGACGTTCTCGAACACGTCGATCGCGCGTGCGTAATCCTGTTTCTGGTAGTAGAAACTAGCCATTTTCGCGACCGCACCCCCCACTCGCCCGCTCTCGGGAAACTCCTCGTACACCTTCTTGTATTCCTGGAAGGCGCGCTCGAAGAGTACCTCACTCTTGTCACCGGGTGCCTTCTTGGCCAGCTCTTCATAACATTCCGCGATGCCGAATTGGCCCTCGCCGCGCAGATCACTCTGCTTCATCTTCACCAGGTTGCCGAAGAAGGTAATGGCGTTACCCAGGTTACCCTGCTCGCGTTCCACCTGCGCTTGTTGAAGAATGGCCTCGTCCACGAATTCACTGTTCGGAAACTCCCGCTGCAGGCGTTGGCTCGTCGCCATGGCGAGACCGAGCTTTCCAGAGGCAAAATACACGCGCCAGAGCTGTACATAGGTCTCTTCAAGCACCGAGCCACCCAGTTGCTGGGCCTGTTTTACGATCGTCTCACAGACCGCCAAGGCCTCGTCATACTTGACCAGGGCCTTTGCGTCCAAGCCGAATTCCTTGTAGTGGTTGCCAATATGGGTGAGCGCACCGGCGGTTTTCAAGGTGGTTTTCAAGCGGAGTCCCTCATCCGATATTTCGGACCGCGTCACGCGTACACCCCCCAGGTTCCCCTCGATACACTTGGCTTGGTTTTTTACCACGACCGGGTCCGGGGTGAGGTTCAAGGTATCCGTGAAGGTCACGCGGACCAGGTCCGAAGGCAAGGCCTGCAGGCGATTGTCCCCGTGCTTCGGTACCTCCACCTGGTCGAGGGCGACCGTGCCACGAAAAACGCCACTGTGGATTGTGTTGTCGACCGCGGTCGCAGCCAGCTGCGCCGCAAGATCACCGGCCTCGGCTTCCTCCACTTTGCCAATCTTCTCCAATGGCCCGTCGATGGCATCCGGAACAGGAAGTGCAACCGCAGCCACCGTCTTCTCCTGCTCACCGCGCAAATCGACCTCCTTCAAGCCGATCGTCACCCGGTCGATCGACTTGTAACGAATAATCTTCACCTGCTCACTGCCTTCGCCATCCTCGGTGACAGCCTCCCCCTTGGCCGCCAGGGCAGCCAACTCGGCATCGATCTCATCCGGTGTCTTCTCACGATAAACCTCGACCAAAGCCTTGAGCTCATCCGCCTCTGCTGAGGTGTCGAAATCGGCATCGCGAATCTGGATGTTGACGTACTTGCCGAGCACCACCCCGGAAAGGTTGTCCTGGTAGGCCCCGTCCATAATCTCCACGCTGGCCACGCCAACCACCTGCACCTTTTGGATCCGTTCAACGTCAAATTTGTGATCGGCCGTGTGCCCGTCGACGTAATATACATCGACCATGTCCCCACCCTGGACATCGAGCACGCCATTGTTTTTCTCCGGTCGACCCAGCCGCGTAGCCACTGAACCAAGTACCAGGCGAACATTGCGGCCAACCGGGATGCATTCGACCGTCTCCTCGTCGCCGGATGTTGTCTTGCACAGGGCTTTGACCCTTTCATCCTGGCCGAGCACCGCCAGGTCGAGATCCTCGATCCTCACAAAGAGCCGCTTACCGGCCTCGACTTTCTTCATGCCCTTATCTTTTGCGCTCAAGGCGGTTCCCACCTTCTCCAGCGCATCAATGGCCCGACTATAGTGGCCCAGCTTGAAGTGACCCATGCCAATGTAGTAGTAGGCCTCGTTCACCTGCTCGGACACCGGGTACTCTTCGATCACCAGGCGCATGACTTTAAAACAGCGTGCATAGTTGCGGGCCTCGTAAAAGCAGATCCCCGTTTTAAGCGTAGCGAGGGCGCGCTGCGTATCATCGGGATTTTCCTCGGAGGAAACCGTCTCGAAATGCCCGCGCGCGCGGTCGTACTCGCTCTTCTTGTCGAGGAAATAGTCCCCGAGCTTCAAGTGCGCTTCATACCGAACCTTGCTGCGCGGATAGCGCTCGATCACCGACTGCCAGACCTCGACAGCCTTTTCGACCTCGTCCGCATCATACCGGGTATCACCCGCTTTCAACAGCTTGCTCGCGGCACGGTCTTCGATAATGGAGCCGCGTACAGGTGCCTGGCCGTTGACGGTACAAACCGACAGGACCACCGCCATGCAAAAGCCTCTTTTCAACTCCAACCACATTATACGCACTCCATTTTTTAACCATGGCGCTCCCACCTCGAAAAGCCGCCGGAATTGCCGGAACCTGGAAGGCCTCCGTGTAGTAAACTCCACACAGGTCGCAACAAGCCTATTGGACCTATACGGGATCTCCCGGACGATGACCACCGCTATCTGATCGCATCCTAGGCAAACAACTGCTTGATCGGAACCGCATCTTTCTTGATCAGGGTCATCGGGCGATCCAGCGGGGTCATCACTTCCTTCAGCGGGTCGATGCCCAGGGCCGTAACCACGCTCGCGTGAATGTCACAAGGCTTGACCGGATCCGCGGCAGGCATGACGCCGTCTTCGTCCGAGGCGCCGATGACCTGCCCCCCCTTGATACCGCCACCGGCGATAAAACAGCTGAAGCACTTGGCGTGGTGATCGCGACCGGCGTTGTCATTGATCCGCGGGGTGCGCCCGAACTCACTTAGCACGAGCACCACCGTCTCCTCCAGTTTACCACTCGCCTTGAGGTCGCCGATCAGTGATGCGAGGGCGGGATCCATGACCTCGCCGTGCGTACGCATGGCTTCAAAGTTGTTCGAGTGGGTATCAAAGCCCCCCCGATTGACCTGGACAAAACGTACACCCTCCTCCACGAGGCGGCGAGCCAGGAGGGCCCCGCGACCAAAGTCCGTGTCGCCGTAGCGATCGAGATCCGGGTCGTCGTTCTTGAGTTCCATGGCCTTAAGTGCCGGGGACTTCATCAGGTTGACCGCGTCGTTGACTGCGGTTTCCGTGGCCTTCATTTCCTTGCTTCCCCGTTTCGCACTGTACCGCTGGTTCATCTTTGCGAGCACATCCAGGCGCTTGTGACCACGCAGGTGATGGATGCCGGCCGGAAAGGCCAGGTAGGGATCCTTCTCCCCGGGCTTGCCGATATAATAAGCCTCGCAACGCTGGCCGAGATAACCCGCACGGCGCGAATTGCCGTTGATGCTGATAAAGGCGGGCAGATCGCCAAGTGGTTCGCGTTCGTGCACGACCACCGACCCGATACCCGGATGCAAGAGGTTGGGGTTTGCCCGTAGCTGGTCTGTAATTCGTAAGAGGCCCGGCCGTGATCACCATTGGTTCCGGCGATGGAGCGAATAAGCGCCGCGTGGTGCATCTGCTTGGCCAGCCCGGGAAAAATCTCGGATATCTGGACACCATCGGCCGAGGTGCGAATCGGGTTGAATTCACCCTGGGTCGGTCGGCCCGGCTTGGGATCCCAGGTATCGAGGTGACTCATGCCGCCCCCATTCCAGAAAAGGACGACGTGCTTGGCCCGACCTTCCGGGGTCGCCGCGTGAACCAGGCTGTTGACCGACATGCCGAGCATGGCGGCGCCGGAGCTCTGCATCATCCGCCGGCGGGTGATACGGTAATCGAGGCAGGATACGTCTTTCATTAATTTCTCCATTCTGACTTTTTACTCATTATCCCAAATATTCCGGCGTGCAAAGATCCACGAACCTTCTCGCATCAAGGTAAATATTTAAACTCGTGTGAATTCAACATGGCCCAGCGCAAATCCGCCATGCCTTCCAGGGGATCCGTTCCACCCTGCACCAGCATCACGCCTTCCTGCAGTTCATCGCTCGTCGGCAAACGGGTGTACACCTCGAGATATGCACGCAGCACCGCCTTCCGGAAATCGACCTCGTCTCCAGCCAGGTACTTGTAAATCGGTTCCATCGGACCTACCCGGGCGGCCTCGTGCGTGGCCTTGCCATTCAACATCATCAAGGCCTGCCGCATGGACGGGGCATCCTCCCGGAATTCCCCCAGGGCCTCACGGGCGGGCTGGCCGAATACCCGCAGGAAGTGCGCAGGCGGTGCCGGCGTGGCCATGTACATCGTGCTGGCGAACTTTGGATTGTCGTCGGTGGTCTCCGTGATGGTCCGGTAGGTGTACTTGCGCGGGCGTCTATTCCGCCCGGCCATCTCCGCCATCATCTGCTTGCGCTTGAGCTCGGCATCGCTCTGCGCCTTCATCATCGCCAGCTCGTCTTTAACCTCGGTCTTGGTCAACAGCGCGGTGAAATCGAGTGCAATGCCCTCCTCAAGGCTGTATCCGCCCCGCGACTTCATCCCCTCACCCTGCATGGCGGTCATCTTCATGCCCATTTCGGCAGCGGGCCCCTGGACGACCTTGCCTTCCTCGTCAACCGGCACGCGCTCGGTCCGTTCAACCGTCCGGATATTGGCACCGGCCGGCCACTTGTAATCGGTGAGGTGCCCGGCTTCGACAATACTGTCGTAGAGCACTTCACTGAGCATGCGGCGAACCGGGGAGGCGGTGTAGCAACGCTCGGCCTTCGATACGATCTTGGGATCCGTATCCACGGGCAAGTGGCCCCGGCGATACGCCTTGGTATGCACGATGATGCGCACCAGGCTGCGCAGGTCAAAGCCGCTCGCGACAAATTCACGGGAAAGGAACTCCATGGTCTCCGGCGTGTAAATCTCGGCATTCTCCGAGTAATCATCGATCGGGATAAAAAAACCGGTGCCGAGTAGCTCGTTGACCACGCGATTGACGAAAGCGCGGGAGAAATACGGGTTTTTCGGATCGGTAATCCGGGCGGCCAGCTCCTTTCGCAGCTCGCTGGTAGCGTAGAGGTCGCCCTCGATATCGAGCTTTTTCTTATCCTTCTTGAGGTCCGATGCAACGTCGAGTATCTCTACGCCGCGACCAGAATTTTCGACCGTCGCATCCGCGCCATCGAGCAGGTCATCGATCGAGGCACTCACCTGCTCGCTCGCCTGTTCCTCCAGGCGCTTCTCCGCCAGGCGATCGACATACTGCTTGCCATGGCGCAGGCTGACAAATTCCAGGGGGAAATTTGGGTTGACCGCCTTGCGGGCGGAATCCTCGCCCTTGCCCTCCGGTGGCCACTTGACGGCCATCTCCTTGACCTCCGTCGTATAGGTAACCTTGCTGAAGCGGCTTGCAACGCGCTTGGTTTTTCCGAAGAACCCGGCAAACTCGTAGAACTGCTTCTGCTTCCAGTGATCAAAGGGGTGGTCGTGGCATTGGGCACATTGCAGCCGAACCCCGAGGAAGGTCTGGGCGGTCTGCGCGGCGAGGGCCATCGGGTCCGCGTTCTCGGCGAGGATATAGCCGACTTCCGGCGCGTTCCCGGAATGTCCGTTCGACGCGACCATCTCGCGGACCATCTGGTCGTAGGGTTTGCCTTCCAGGAGGGCGTTGCGCACGAAAGCCAACAACTGGTTGCCACCCTGGGCGTTGCTTCGGATACGGATCATGTCGGCGAAGAAAACCGTCCAGCGATCGGAGAAGCGCTCGTCTTCCAGCAAGCGGTCGACCAGCTTGACCCGGCGCTCCTCCCTGGGGGCCTGGATATAGGCCTGGATTTCTTCCATGCGCGGGATGCGCCCGATGAGGTCGACATAAACCCGGCGAAGATAGGCGAGGTCATTGACCTCCTTAGCGACGGGAAGATTTCGGTTCTTGTTTTCCAGGTCGATCAGGGCATCGACCTTGGCCGCCACTTCGTTCACGGTGGAGGATCCATCGTTGTTCATGAGGGCGACCAGGGCTTTCACGTCAGCAGCCGAGAGCTTGGGCTTCTGGCTTTCACGGGCGATGAGGCCTTCGTTTTTGGGGAACACCGCCCCGTCTGAAATCCACTGCCTCATCAGGAGAAGCTGGCGCGGGGTCAAGGGCTTACCCTTGGAGGGCATGATGTCGCCGTCCTCGTGCGGAAGGGAAATCAACTTGAACAGTTTACTCTCCTCAGGCTTACCCGGCACGAGGACCGCACCGTTCTCCCCACCCTTCTCCAGGGCGGCCCTCGTGTGCAATTGCAGTTCGCCACTTTGCTTGTCCGGGCCATGACACTTGATGCAGGAGAGCTCAAGGATCGGTTTCACGTCCTTGTGAAAATCAACCGGGATGGCATGCAGGGAGACGGCGGCGGCGGCGAGTAATCCGGCAAGGAGGAGGCTGAATCGATTCATACGGGCTCTAAATTTTTTCTCATGCTAAACGCTAACGCAGCAGGCTACGGGAGGATTGATTAAAGTTCGCATATTTACCGGTCAATTTGACGGAAAATAACCACTTCAGGAAGAAAAATGTGCCCAATATGGACCCGATTCCCGCCTTTCCGTCTTATAACTGGAATATGTCCAAACCGTGAAGGTTTAGGACGCAAAAAAAGAGGTGGGTATCGGATGGTTGCGCAGGTCTGCGGAGACCCTTTTTCAGCGCGGTCGTGTGGAGCCCGAACGGGAAGAAACAGCTTGAAGAAAACTACAGAGACGGGGCGTGGACCGGCCTGCGGACCCAGTGGTACGAGAACGGGCAGAAGGCCCAGGAACTGACCCACCAGGACGACAAGCTGACGAGCGCCGTTTCCTGGAAGCCCCGCGGCGATACCTGTCCCGCGACAAACATCGAGGGAGGCGATGGGTCGTGGTTTATTACTACGAGGCCGGGGCGGAAAAATCCCGCACAATCTACAAGGACGGCGAGGAGGACACATCCATTGCCGCTGATGCCGAAAAGGCTTCGCTTGTCGAGGAATGGGCCGAATGGGAAGCCCATCCCGGATGACCAGAAGGCCATGCTCAAGCAGGCCCTGCCGAACGGCAAGGTCGTCTTCTGACCAAAGCAAGCTGGAGTTCAACCGCAGGTATACCGCTGCCAGCCCTCAGTCAAGCGTATGCACGAACAGGCCGGAACGCAACTTGGGCTCGAACCAGGTACTCTTGGGCGGCATGATTTCTCCGGCATCGGCCACGTCCATGACCTGTTCAACCGCGACGGGATACAGCGAGAACGCGATAGCTGCAGCCCCCGTGTCCACCAGCTCCTGCATCAGGTCCGTTACGCCAAACCCGCCCTTGAAGATCATGCGCGGATCGGTGCGGATATCATCCACGCCCAGGATCGGCTGGAGCAGGCGGTGCTGCAGGATGCTGACATCGAGGCGGGCCAGCGGGTCAAGCGAGGGATCAGGCTCCCAGGTCAACACGTACCACTTCCCGGCAAGGTACATGCATATCTTTCCCCGGGATTCCGGCAGCGGGTCGCCGGTCTCGCAAAGGGTGAAGGACTCCCCCACCCGCGCCAGCACTTCCTCCGCACCCAGGCCGTTCAGGTTCGTCACCAGGCGATTGTACGCAAGCACCTGTAGTTCCTCCGCCGGGAACAACACGGTGAGAAACCAGTTGTAGTTTTCCTCGCCGCTATGGCCCGGATTCTCCGCCGCCAATTCCTTGCCTACCCGGAATGCGCTGGCCGAACGATGATGCCCATCCGCAACGTAGGCGCAGGGAATCGCGTCGAAAGCCTCGACCAGGGGTTCCGGGTCCTCGACGATCCAGACCGTGTGCCGCACGCCATCCGGCGCGGTGAAGTCGTATTCTGGTTCGCCGGACTGGACATCCGCCACCATGGCGTTGACGGCATCGACCCCGCGATAGGTCAGGGAAACCGGCCCCGGATTTGCACCCAGGGTCTTCATGTGCCGCGTGCGGTCGTCTTCCTTCTTCTTAAAGGTCCGTTCGTGCTTCCTGATGATTTCGTTTTCGTAATCACCGGTGTGGCAAGCGACGACGAGCCCGGACTGGCTGTGCTCCTTGAAGGCCTGCCGGTAAACGTACAGGCAGGGCCTGTCCTCGCGAAGCAGCCAGCCCGAAGCCTGGAAGGCCTGGAAATTTTCCGCCGCTTTTTCATAGATTCCATCCGCGTAGAGGTCCGTGCCCTCCGGCAGGTCGATCTCCGGCTTGATCACGTGCAGGAAAGACTTCTCGTTCCCCCGGGCCAGTGCACCGGCCTGGGCCGAGTCGACGACATCGTAGGGTACACTGGCGACCTGCTCGGCCAGGGCTTTCGGGGGGCGCAACGCGGCAAAGGGCTTGATCTTCATGGGTGTGCTTTATAGCAGACCGGGAATCGCGGGCAATGCCGAACTCAGGATGATTTCGCCCGCGGCCCTTCGAAACCCGGCCCTGATTGCTCTAGCCCAAGTGCCTCCCGGTCAGCCCAGGGAGAATTAGGGCAAAAGCCCTATTTTAATCGGCGGTGATAACGGCAAGGAAGCGGTTGCGGGCAGCAAAATCGCATCCTAGGCGATCAGGTCGTGGACCACCTTGCCGTGCACGTCGGTGAGGCGATATTGGCGGCCCTGAAACTTAAAGGTGAGGCGTTCATGGTCGATGCCGAGGAGGTGGAGTATGGTGGCTTGAAGGTCGTGGACGTGTACCTTGTCCCTGGCCACACGAAAACCCAGTTCGTCACTGGCTCCATGAACGAACCCACCCTTTGTTCCGCCCCCGGCCAACATCATGGTGTAGACGTCTGGATAGTGGTCGCGGCCCAGGTTCTTGCTCTTGGCGGTGCGTCCTTCCCTGAAGGGCGTCCGCCCGAACTCGCCACCCCAGACGATCAGGGTGTCCTCCAATAACCCGCGCGCCTTGAGGTCGCGGATAAGGGCGGCGACCGGTTTGTCCATGGTGGCGCATTTCTTGCGGAGACCGTCCCCGAGAGCTTCGCCGGGATTGGTACCATGAAAATCCCATCCCCAGTCAAAGAGGTGTACGAAGCGGACGCCTTTTTCGACCAGGCGCCGGGCGAGCAGGCAATTGTTGGCCAAGCTGGTTGCTCCCGGTTGGGCCCCGTAGGCCTCGAGGATGTGTTTGGGTTCCTTTGCGATGTCCATCACTTCCGGCACGGACATCTGCATGCGGAAAGCCATTTCATATTGGGCCATGCGCGTGATGGTCTCGGCATTGCCAAGCTCCTCCGACTGAATCCGATTGAGGTCGTTGAGGGCATCCAGCCCCGCGCGCCGCAGGTCGCGGCTCATGCCTTTGGGGTTGGTGACGTAGAGAACGGGATCTCCCTGGGAGCGGCATTGAACCCCCTGGAAGACGCTGGGAAGGAAACCGCTGCCAAAGGAGTTTTTGCCCCCGTTGGGCTGTACACCGCTGGAGATCAAGGCGACGAAGCCAGGCAGGTCCTGGTTTTCGGAACCGAGACCGTAGGTTACCCATGACCCCATGCTGGGTCGACCCGCCCGAGCGCTTCCCGTGAAGAGCAAAAGTTCGGCCGGGGCATGGTTGAACTGGTCCGTGGTCATCGACTTGATGAACGTCAACTCATCCGCCAGTTTGGCCAACTCGGGCACGGCATCCGAGAACCAAAGCCCGTTGGAGCCGTGGCGCTTGAACTCATGGGGGGTTCCCATCAGTTTTGGAACCCCGGAAGTGAAGGCGAATCGCTTGCCCTTGAGGTATTCGTCGGGGCAGTTCTTGTCGTTCAGTTTGTTGAGCAAAGGCTTGTAGTCAAAAAGGTCGAGGCCAGGAGGAGACCCGGTCATGTGGAGGTAGATGACGCGCTTGGCCTTGGCAGGAAAATGGGTGTCGCGTGGCGACTGGGGCGTCGTGGGATCGTACGTTACTGCGGCCTTCGCTCGCCCCTCGCCAAGGAAACTGGCCATGGCGATGCCCCCAAGGCCGATGCCGGAAGAACCAAGGAATTCTCGCCGGGTTCTCAGGAGAAGGTTTTCTAGCTCAGGATCGGTTTTCATTTAAACGTATATAACCTTAATGTTAGCGCTTAAGGAACACTTCGTCCAGGTTCAGTAACACGTTGCCGACAACCGTCCAGGAGGCGAGCTCGACCGCATCCGAACCCGCGGGCAGCGGGCCGATGGGATCCGTGGCCATGGCCTTGGCGGCGTTGGCATCCGCGGCGTACCTTGTGCGGGCATGTTCGTAGAGGGCGAGGAGACGTTGGGTCTCGGTCGGCTTGGGACGGCGGGTGAGGCAAAGACGAAAGCCGCGGGCAATTTTCTCCCTGGGCGACTCGCCTGCCTTGACCATTCGTCTGGCCAAGGCTTGTGCTGCCTCCACGTAGACGGGGTCATTCATGGTGACGAGGGCCTGTAGAGGCGTGTTGGTCGGGGTGCGTCTCACGTTGCAAACAAAGCGATTGGGGGCGTCGAAGATTGCCATGGAAGGGTAAGGGTTGGATCGTCTCCAATTGACGTAGATGCCGCGTCGGAACTTGTCTTCGCCGGCGCTGGTCTTCCAGTCCAAACTGGGGCCGAAGGCAGCCTTGAGTCCCAGGTTGGGTTGCGGCGGCTTGACCGGAGGCCCGTACATTTTGCGGCTCAGGAGGCCGGAGGCGGCCAGGGCTTGGTCTCGTACCATTTCAGCGGACAGTCGTTGCCTGGGTCCTCGACTGAGTAGCTCGTTGAAGGGATCTTTTTCGGCTCGGTTAGCATCCACTTTGGAGGATTGTCGGTAGGTAGCCGACATGACGATGGCCTTGAGCAGGGCTTTCAAGTCCCAGTCCAGTCGCACCAGTTCGGTGGCGAGCCAATCGAGCAATTCGGGATGTGAGGGCGGCTCGCCCTGGGAACCGAATTCCTCACTTGTGCGGACGATGCCTTGACCGAAAAGAGATTCCCAGTAGCGGTTTGCCACTACCCGGGCAGTCAGCGGATTTTCCTCTGAAACCAGCCATCGAGCCATCCCGAGTCGATTTGGATATTCTCCTTCCGGCAGGGAAGGAAATACTGCGGGCAATCCAGCCGTGACTTCCTTGTCCTTGGCCAGAAAATCACCCCGGATCTGGATGTGCGTCTCGCGCGGCTTGGCCATTTCACGCATGATCGGCACCGTGGTCTGCGGCTTTACCTGGCGTGCGGAGGCGGAAAAATCCGCTAGTTCCTTTTCCGCCTTTTTCACCTCGGGAGACTCGCTTGAGTGAAAGGAGCGGAGCTTTTCGCGATGAGCGGGCGAACGATCTTTCTCCGGAAGCGAAAGGACGGCGAAAACATCCTTCGGCAAGGGTGCTTCCAATTTTGGCAGAGGTTCCTTCAGCCAATGGATTTCCTTGAGTGTCTTCCGGGCAAGGGAAGGACTTGTCACACGGAGGGTCATGCCAGCTTTTTGCTTGAGGTCAGTGACGAACCGAAAGATGCCTTTTTCACTAGGATGGGGCAGGGGTACGACGGTCAGGGTTTCCGCCCCGTCGAGGGCCATGGCATGCGACGGTTTCGGTGTCTTGGCAACTTCTTGGCTCCAGATTGGGTGCCGTTTGGAGTCCAGCAGCTCGACCCGGAATTTCTTGAGCCGGTCCGCGGTGGCGCCATCCGTTCGGTTCCAGATAACCACCTTGTCCACCTGACTATCCTTACCTAGATCCACTTCCCACCATGGGTTGTTTGCCTTCGCCGTGTGAAAGACGCTTTTCTTTTGGTAATTTCCGTTGACGTTGCCGTCGTTGCCGTACTTGGCGGGGCCGTCGTATCCCGTGCTGATCTGCTTGGCCTTTCCCTTGAGGGCGAGGTTTTCCTTGCCTGCGAAGACCTGTACCTCGGCCAAGTGTAAGTAACCTCCATTGGTAAGATGGGTCACGCGCAGGAAGCGGCCTTTTTTGCCGACTTCCCCCGCGTTCG
>JAYGFS010000232.1:0-24784 GCA_046581765.1 Verrucomicrobiota bacterium | reverse complement strand
ACGTTAAGTGAACCCTTCTTCGAAAAGGACTATAACACGAAACGAATGGTATCCGGAAGGGCGTCGATCAAATCCGTCGCCTTCAAGCCGAGATGCCCGGTCCGTGCGGCGACGAGATCACCTGTCTTTCCGTGCAGGTAGACGGCCACCGCGGTCGCATCATAGGCGTTGAGCCCCTGCGCGAGTAAACCGACAATCATGCCGGCCAGCACATCGCCCGTCCCACCCGTCGCCATGCCCGGATTGCCCGTGAGGTTAATCATCTGCTTGCGTGACGTATCCGAGATAATCGTCCCCGCCCCTTTCAAGGCCACGACAGCACCCGTTATGTCGGCGGTATTGGCCACGACCTCTTCCCGGTCGGCCAGTACCGTGTCCAGATCCACGCCCAGCAGCCGCGCGAGTTCACCCGGATGGGGCGTCAGTACAGTCTGGCCGCCACCGCTGTCCACCCAATGCGGGCGTCCCTCGAAAACATTGAGCGCATCGGCATCCAGCACAACGGGCACACCGGTCGCCCGCAAGAGGCTACGCACCAGCCGCTGCATCTCCGCATTTGATCCGAGGCCGGGTCCGATCAGGATTGCCTCGTATTTGCCCAAATCGTTTTTCAATTCTTCGATCAATTCCGCCTTCAGCGTGCCATCATCGCATTCCGCGGCGGCATGAACCATGGCCTCGGGACAATTGGCCGCCACGGCGGAAGCGAGCGACTCGGGCGTATAAACCGTCACCAGGCCGGCACCGGAGACCACCGCGGCCTGCGCGGACATGCTGATCGCGCCCGTGAGCCCGCGGGAACCGCCAATCAACAGGGCTCGGCCATAGGTCCCCTTGTGGGTCTCACGGGGCCGCGCGGGCAATACGGTGCGCACGAATGCTTCGTGAATGAGTTCTGCAAAGGCCCCGCTTTCCACCTGCTCGGTCAAGTGCTCCGGGATCCCGATATCCACCGCTTCGATAGAGCCGGTAAAATCCCAGCTGCCCGGCGTGATAAACCCCATCTTGGGCAAGCCCAGGGTGATGGTCCAGTCGGCACGGATACAAGGCTCATAGGCCTCCCCGGTATCGGCATGCAAGCCGGATGGCACATCGATAGAGATGATCAGGGCCTCGCGACTCCGCGCACGCAGGCACTTCACGGCCGCGCCAACCACCCCCCGTGGGCTTCCGGAAGTTCCGGTGCCGAGCAAACCGTCGATGATCACGTCGGCCAGGGGCAGGTCCAGTGCGTCCGGGGACCAGTCCGCTTCATTCGGCTTGGCCCGCCAGGGGACGCCCGCGGATTTCATCAAATCGAAATGGGGCAGGGCATCGCCCTTCACGTCCGCATCCACCAGCCAGAGCTCAGCCTGGATACCGGCGATATGCAGGAGGCGTGCGACGACAAAGGCATCTCCGCCATTGTTGCCCTTACCCGCAGCCAACCAGACCTGCGGGTGTGTCTTTCCCGTGGCACGGATGATCTGCAAGACCTGGCGGGCGATACCACGGCCAGCCCGCATCATCAGTACGTCCCCGGGAACCTGGTGGTCGTGGATGGTCTTGCGCTCCAAGTCCTGCATCTGTTCGGCTGTAATAAATTTCATGCGTATACCGCGAGGGCCCCCAACATTTCTTTCACCGCGGTCTCCAGGCCAACCAGCACCGCCCGCGAAACGATGCTGTGGCCAATGTTCAGGGTATCCATATGAGGAACCTGCAATAAATCTTCAATATTTTCCAGGTTGATGCCGTGCCCCGCGTTGACCTGCAGGCCGGCGGCATGGGCCAGCTCTGCCCCGCGGATCAACCGCGCCAGCTCGAGCTCCCGTGCACCCCCTGCCGCTTCGCAATAGGTGCCGGTATGCAACTCTACCACGGGTACGGCCACGGCTACGGACGCGGCAATTTGGGCCTCGTCCGGCTCGATAAACAGGCTCACCCGCGCACCCGTATCGGCCAGGCGTTGCACGGTCTCCCCGATGACTTTCCGTCGCCCCGCGATATCCAGCCCTCCCTCCGTGGTGAGCTCTTCGCGGCGTTCGGGCACGAGACAAACCTCTTCCGGCGATACGCGTAGAGCGATCTCGATAATCTCGGGTACATTTGCCATTTCCAGATTCAGGGGAATGCGCGGATCTTCGCCCACCGCAAACACGTCGGCATCCTGCACGTGACGCCGGTCTTCGCGCAGGTGGAGGGTAATGCTGGACGCTCCTGCGGCCATGCAGATGCTGGACGCTTCACGGGGGTCCGGATACGCCGTCCCGCGGGCCTGTCGCAGCGTGGCGACATGATCGACATTCACACCCAGTTTCAATGGCCCCTTCATCGCATCGCTCAAAAAGCATCTTCGGTAACCGGCTCTTCCGGATCGGCAACCCGCGAAGAACGCAATTGTGGATCGTACATCATACATTTACTCCGCCCGCGATACTTCGCCGCACGCATGGCGATCAGGGAGCGGTCGAACAGCGTCTTGGCAACGCCACCATGATCTGGAAAGCCCGCCACGCCAATGCAGACGGTGAAACGCAATTTATTCCCACCAAAATACACGGCCGAAGCCTTGATCAACGCGCAGAGGCGCTTCGCCGCGACCAGGGCACTGGCCGCCTCGACATTCATGCCAATAATAAATTCTTCACCGCCCACGCGACCGAGCAGATCCTCCTGGCGCACCCCATGGTCCAGGATTTCCCCTAATTTTGTCAAGATGGCATCCCCAGCTGCCTCGCCGTAATGCTCATTGTACTGCTCCAGGGAGTCGATATCCATGTAAAGCAGGGTGACCGGCTCTTCGTCTTTCCGGTATCGAGCGACGTATTTCTGCAAGGCGCCACCCACGCGTTCCGATCGCAAGAGGCCCGTCAGGGGATCGATATTCTTTGCGAGCGCGTCTTCGTCGTCCTCGTCTTCCGCCTCATCGCCTTCTTCCTCATCCTCGGTTTCCGGGGCCGGTGACCGGGCCGGCGCGGATTTCCTGCCCAGCAGGCCGAAAAGACCCCCATCACGCGGGGACTCCTCAACTTCCTCGTCGCCCGCTTTCGCGTCCTCCTCCCCGGCATCGGCTTCCGGGGCCGGTGACCGGGCAGGCGCGGATTTCCGGCCCAGCAGGCCGAGAAGACCCCCAACACGCGGGGGCTCCTCAACTTCCGTGTCGCCCGCTTCCGTGTCCTCCTCCCCGGCATCGGCTTCCGGGGCCGGTGGCCGGGCCGGCGCGGATTTCCGGCCCAGCAGGCCGAGAAGACCCCCATCACGCGGGGACTCCTCAGCCTCCTTGTCGCCCGCTTCCGCGTCCTCCTCCCCGGCATCGGCTTCCGACCCCACTGCTCGCTCCGGCGGCGCATCGCCGTGGTACCCCACGTCGCGCTCCACCTCGCGTTCGACCATCCCCTGCGCGATCTGCCAGGATGAATCGAGTTCCGCCAGGGCAAGCTGTAAGGCCTTCTCCGCGGCCCCCATCAACTGATATACGGTGTCACCGTTCTCCGGGCAGGTGGATACCCCGATGCGCACCCGCAGCTTTTTCAGCACACCGGACCTGGTCCGGAAGGCCTCCAGTTCGGACGAACGATGCAGACGTGAAAGGAACGATTCTACGCCATCCAGGCCAACCGCGGCAACCAGGCCAATTCGATGGCGATCATAGCGCAATACCGAGTCACTGGCGCGAAGGACCGCTTTCAACTCATCGAGGAGGTAATTCATCATATCGTCAACCGAGTCATCGCCGAACTCCTCATGGAGGGACTCGATGTCATGCAGGGTGAAGATGATCGTGCTGAAAGGTGCCGGCTCACGATGCATCGATCCCAGGTAACGCGCGATCCGAATGCGAAAGGCCTCGTCGGTCTTCATGCTCGAACCATCCTCATCGTGGGCTTCAAGCGACATGCGCTGATAACGCAGGTGACTGACCAGCAAGATAGCCGCTGCAAAACAGACGGCGGCCACCGCAACCGTCTGCCACAGGATCGAGAATAAACCCGAGGCGAGTATAGGGACCCAGGCGCTCATGCCGGGCGTACCCGGTCGCCCGTAGCCGCATCAAAATAGCAGGCCTTGTCCATATCCAAATCAACGTTCATGGCCTGACCGACCTGCGCGGTGGACGCCGCAGGCATCCGGGCGATAAAAGCGTGTAAGCCGCTATTCAAATACACAATCACTTCCGCACCCATTTGCTCGACCACTTCTACGGTCGCGGATGCCGTGGAGGCCCGGGCGTCTTCCTGATGACGGATATCTTCCGGTCGTACCCCCAGGACCAGTTCTTTGCCTTCCACCGGAGCGACCAGGTTTTCACTGCCCGGCGGAATCGGCACATCGAAGCGCCCCTCTTCAAACACCAACCCCGACGCCTTGCGCGCGACCCGGCCCCGGAAAAAATTCATGGGCGGGCTTCCGATGAACCCGGCGACAAACTGGTTCGCCGGGTCATTGTACAAAACCAGGGGCGAAGCCACTTGCTGAATCTCGCCATCTTTCATGACCACGATGCGATCTCCCATGGTCATGGCTTCGACCTGGTCATGGGTCACATAAATCATCGTTGATTCCAGGCGGTGATGTAGTCGGCTGATTTCGGTCCGCATCTGCACCCGGAGTTTGGCATCCAGGTTCGACAAGGGTTCGTCAAACAGGAAGGCCTTCGGCTTGCGGACGATGGCCCGACCGACGGCCACCCGTTGGCGCTGGCCCCCTGAAAGCGCTTTCGGCTTGCGATGGAGCAGGTCCTGGATTCCCAGGATCTCCGCCGCCTCCTGCACCCGCTCTACGGTCTCCGCCCGGGGAAACCCGCGTAACTTGAGGCCGAAGGCCATGTTCTTGTAGACGGTCATGTGGGGATAGAGGGCGTAATTCTGGAAAACCATTGCAATATCGCGATCCTTGGGAGGAACATCGTTGACCCTTTTGCCATCGATCGAAATCGATCCACTGGACAACTCCTCCAAGCCGGCGATCATGCGCAGGGTCGTCGATTTCCCACAGCCGGAGGGCCCCACCAGCACGATAAATTCCCGGTCGCGGATCTGGAGGCAGATATCTTTAACCGCCTCCACCCCGCCGGGATAGATCTTGCATACGTGCTCAAGTTGTACATCGGACATAAGGTGGAATTCAATGGCGCAGGCGGCAAAAAGTCAAAAGGAATGTTGTACGCGCCTTGTACAGCGGGCCTCATGCCCCGTATGCGCCCTGATCCACAACAACCAAAACAGGCAACGAGGCGGGCGGAACGAAATCCTTTAAACCCTTGCAAGCCACGGACTCGAGCGTTAGACACTCGCAAATTCAGTTCCAGGAGTACTCGCATGGCAAAAATCAATCCGCACTATTCGAAACTCGGCGCAGGCTATCTTTTCCCGGAAATTGCCCGGCGCACCCGCAGTTTTCTCTCGGAGCATCCCGATGCGACCGTCATGCGACTGGGGATCGGTGATACCACCGAGGCCATCCCCGGGCTAATCCTCGAAGGGATCCGTGAAGCAACGGACAAGCTCGGCAGCCCCAGGACCTACAGCGGCTATGGCGACAGCGAAGGCCAAATGCCCCTGCGCGAGGCCCTGTCCGACTATTACCACAGCTTCGGTGTGGATGTCCCCGCAGGGGATATCTGGATCAGCGATGGCGCCAAGTCCGACTCCGCGAACATCCAGTCGATTTTTGCCACCGACAACGTCGTCGCCGTGCAAGACCCCGCCTACCCCGTTTATGTGGATAGCCAGGTGATGAGCGGCCGCACCGGCCCCGCCGTAAACGGTTGCTACGAGGGCCTGGTGTACATGCCGTGCACGGAAGACAACGGCTTCTTCCCCGAGCTCCCGGACCGCAAGGTCGATCTCATCTACATCTGCAGCCCGAACAACCCGACCGGCGCGGTGGCCACGCACGAGCAGCTCAAGATGTTCGTCGACTACGCGATCGAGAACCGGGCGATTATTCTCTTCGACTCCGCCTATGCGGCCTTTATCCAGGACGACGCCCTCCCCAGGAGCATCTATGCGATTGAGGGTGCCCGCACATGTGCGATCGAGATCAGCAGTTTCTCCAAGTACGCCGGCTTTACCGGGGTCCGTCTCGGCTGGACCATCGTACCCGAGGAACTGGTGGCCGAGGAGACCTCTCCAGGTGAAGTCAAAGCCCTGTGGACCCGCCGCCAGAACACCTTTTTTAACGGCGCTTCCAACGTGGTCCAGGGTGGTGGACTCGCCGCGCTCAGTGACGAAGGCCTCGCGGCCTGCCGCATGCTCATCACGTACTACCTGGAGAACGCCGCCATTATCCAGGGTGGCCTGGACCGGGTGGGCATCACCACCTTCGGCGGCAAAAACGCCCCCTATGTCTGGATGAAAACGCCCGACGACCTGGACTCCTGGACCTTCTTCGATAAACTCCTCGGCGAATGTCACGTGGTGGGTACCCCGGGCGCAGGCTTCGGCCCGGGTGGCGAAGGCTACTTCCGCCTCAGTGCCTTCGGACATCGAGATCATGTCAAGACCGCGGTCGCGAGCATTACCTCCAACCTGAAGCTCGGATGAAAAAATATATCGGCATCGTGGTCTTCATGGTCGGGCTGATCATCCTCGGGGCCGAACTCTCCGCCTCCCGATTGATGGCCCCCTACTTCGGCACCTCGCTGCCGGTCTGGTCTGCCCTTATCGGCCTCATCCTGCTCGCCCTCTCGCTGGGGTACTGGATAGGCGGGCAATGGGCCGACCGCTCGCCCCGTCCAGCGACCCTGTTCAACATCCTGGGCATTTCCGGCATCCTCCTGTCCCTCACGCCAATCATTGCCCAGCCCGTGCTCGGCTGGTCGCTCAAGGGCTTCGCCCAACTGGAAGCCGGAATCCTCGCGGGGTCTTTTGTCGGGGTGACCCTGATCCTGGGACTGCCGATGATCCTCCTCGGCTGTGTCGCCCCCTTTGCCATCCGCCTCAGCATCGAGCTCGTCGACGAGACAGGCCGGGTTGCCGGTCGCTTGTACGCCCTGTCGACCCTCGGTAGTTTTCTGGGAACCCTGCTGCCAACCCTGGTGCTCATTCCCTGGATCGGCACCCGGGCGACCTACCTGCTATTTGCCATGGGCCTCACCCTGCTCAGTGCCGGGGGCTACTTCCTCCTGCGCGACAAAATGCGCGGCATCGTTTTCTGCGTGATCAGCCTGGTTATTCTCGGCTTGTCCTTCGGCATCCAGAAAAAGGCCATCAAGCCCGGAACCCAGACGCTCTTCGAGGGGGAATCCCCCTATCAATACGTGCGGGTAGAAGAGCGCAAGGACGGCTGGCGCACCCTCTCACTCAACGAAGGCTACGTTCATCACAGCCGCTATCATCCTGATTTCTGGTTCACCTTCGGCACCTGGGACTATCTCACCTTCGGCCCCTTTTTTAACCCGGCTCCCCACGACGTGATTAAAGGCACACGCGACTGGGCGATCATCGGTGCCGGTGCCGGCACGACGATCAAACTGCTCCGCCGGCTTTACGGGAACGAACTGCGTATCCACGGAGTCGAACTGGATCCCCTGGTGCACGAAGTCGCCGAACGCTTTTTCGATTTCAAGCGAGAAGACGCCCAGATCGACATTGCTGACGGACGAGCCTGGATCGCCCTGAACACCAACCGGTACGACGTGATCATGGTCGATGCATACAAGCAGCCCTACATCCCCTTTGAGCTCTCAACGGTGGAATTTTTTACCGCCCTCCGCGACCATTTGAATCCCACGGGTGTTATCAGCATCAATGTCGCCAATCCATCCCGCGACGACCGCTTGGTCAACGCCCTTGCCGCCACCATGGATGCCGTGATGGAGCAGGTCTATATCATCCGTATCCCCAAGCCCAGTGCAGGGGCCATCCTGATCGGAACCCGGCACGCCATCACCCTCGACGAGGTGTACAAGAATTTCAATGCAGCCGAGGCCCATGCCGTTTCCGTACTGATCCATTACCTGGGCAAGCAGCATATCGAGCGTTACGAAGGCAAGGGCTTGGTGATGACCGACGACCAGGCCCCCGTGGAACGCTTGATGGATCTCATGATCTTCGAAGAGATCGCGCGTCAGACGAAATAACGCTTGCTCCCAAGACGGTGGAAGCCAGGTCGGCTTATTGAATCCACCTGCTTGGGAAGGGTGCTACGGGACGGGCTCGCCGCCGAGGCGTTTTTTGACCTCTGCGGCCAGGCGGCAGTCATTCCATTCGGGATCGATGTAATGCAGGCTGAGCTTGATCTCGTTCTCGATGACTTGTCCGACGGCCAACTCGCTCACGGGGCTTAACACTTCGATATCCGCATAAGCCAGGGGCTGGTTGATATACGCCTGGATACCACAGCCACCGTGCGGATAGCCGTGCGGAGGCTGGAGGGTCAACACTTGCTGCAAGAGCAGCTCGTTTCCGGACACCGCCCCGATCCACTGGTCCGGCGCATCGGTCCCGATCTTCCCCTCGACCAGGGAATCCGTCACGCAGACCGCGATATTGGAACAGACGATCAAGGGCTGCAGCAGCTCCCCGGCGATGAGTTGATAGCCTTTCGGGAACAGGCTCTTGCGATTCAACGGAAGCACGAGGCGATCCGGACGATTCACCTGGCAACCGCTCCAGAGAACAGCGGGTACCACCGAAGCGTCCAGGCGCTGCAATCGCTGCCTGACGAGGATCTCCGACTTACCGGGCATCAGGCGAAACTGCCGGGAGCATTTTAACTGGAGCCGATCTCCAAGCGTGGTTTCGAGCAGGCAATTCAAGGTGCCATCGGCATTCTTCCAACCGCGAGCCTCCCAGGCGATGCCATCCACGCCGGGGGGCGGAGGCCACTTGTCATCCTGCAGCCGGATCCAATGCTCCTGGGCCACCGGAAAAAACCAGCTGCCACCATAATTAAACCAAGCCCGGGGCGGCTGCTGTGGGCGCCGCATCGTGAGCAGATTATTTTTTCCGATGTGCTTGAGCGAAACCACCCGGCCAACGGAAGGATCGATCACGACCTCCACGCGCTCATTCTTCAGGACATAGACATCGGCCAGGTCCCCATAAACCTGCGCAAGGATCGGTGCCACTGGCACATCGTCCGCAAGCAGCAGACACGGCAACAGGAAAAAACCGGCCCCCGCAATAGTCCAATTCCGCCCCAACCCTTTACCTTTTCTGTAAAGACCCATACGTTTACCTCTAATACGCCTGTCGACACTGAACTCAATCGGAATCGCGTGTTGAAATACAGGGAAATAAGCACTAGGAGCGAAAACATGAAGTTCATACAATTGCTGACAGGTCTCCTGCTCGCCCTTGGTTTACTTGCCTGTTCCACACCGGAGACCAAACCCTCACGAAGTCTCAAACCCGCCGACAAACCCGTCGGTCTTTCCGACAGTGCCATGGAACAGGACTTGAACAAGGTCCAGTTGGAAAAGGACTGGAAGGAGCTGCCCGCAGACGATCGAAAATTGCGCGAGCTCGCCCGGCAATACCTCGTGCTCACGGGCACTGATCTGACCATGTCCCAGGTGGTCAAGGACATCGTCACCCCGTACCGCGACCAGTTGAAAAAAGTCCCGAAGATCTGGTGGGAGGAAGAATTCATGCCCAAGATCGATGTCAAGGAAATCCAGGAGGCCTATATCGATACTGTACTCGAAGAATTCACCGGGGAGGAACTGGAGGAGCTCGTACAATTCTTCAAGACACCCGTCGGCCGGCAGTATATCGCCCGCTTCCAGACCATCGATCAAAACCGAATGGTCCAGGGCATGGAGTGGGCGCGGAAACTGCGGAAGCTGTTGTCGAAAGAGCTGATCCGGCAGGGCTTCATGTTCGGGAAATAGGGGTTCCCTTAATCGGGCGGTCCCGGGGAGAGCAGCCCCCCCTCACCCGGTATGTTTCGGCCAGCTGCTGACCTGTTCCACGAGTGTCCAGTGATTCCCCGTCAATCGATTACATCCCGAACCTTGGGAGGTGCTTTGGCCGGCGTCTTTGGCGGGGGTTTCGGTTTTGGCTTCGGCTTATGCGCCGCCGCACCCACCGTCCAGTACTCGGCAAAATGGGAGGCCCAATCATCCTTCCGTTCCGTGGGCACCCAGCCCGCGAGCATGTTTTTCTCGGTCGCGATGCCCCGGGCCTCCTGGTAGATGGCAAAGCTGTCCGGCCAGACGTAAAACCGCAGATATGCTTTCGCCGGGTTAATTCCACCCAGGAGCTTCATATAATTCGACAGGGGATGGCGAAGCCCGCGGATTGCCTCCCCCGGCTTGCGGCGGTGCAGGATAAACTTCAAGCGATAGTTCTCAACCACCGCCTCCACCCTCCACCAGCGATCGCCCACCGGTACCCGGCGAAAGAAACTGGTCACTGTGGCACCGTCCAACTCACCTTTTTCATTCTTTCGCGCACGCGAATGCGTGATCGCCTTGTCGACCTCCGCTTTCAAGGCGCTCCAGTAGAGAGGGTATAAGCGACCACCGCGACAGATGATGTTAACCGGCTGGGATTTTTCCGGCGGATCTCGCGGGTCCGGCAGGCGCACGACCTTCGGTGCCGGACTTTTCACCTTCGGCGGTTCCTTTTCCAGGCGAGCGTACAAGCGCTGCAACACGGTCTGCTTCGCCCCAATGCCCTTCTCCATCTCCTCGACGGTCGCCTGCTGTTGGGTGATCAGCTTGCTCAATTCACCGAGAGCCTGCTCGGTATCGGTCGACCGCTTCAATCGGGCCTGGGTAGCGATCAGTCGGGTATTCAGGCGCTGAAGCTCAAATTCACTGCTGGCCAGGAGGCCTTTCAGCTCTGGAATTTTATCCACGACCTGGGCACTCGCGGCAACCGATTGATCAAAGCGCCCGCGCAATTCCGTCATCTCCTGCACGGTCACCTTGGGCACATCTCCGATTTCACTGCTGATAATCCGCTTCACTGTCTCGCCCACATCAAGTTGCACCACGATCAGGAGGATAATGAGAATCCCCACCACCGTGGTCATCGTATCGAGCAACGAATCCAGGCTGCCCAACTCGCTTTTTGCCCGCTTCTTCATCTAAAGAAACTCAAATCCAGTTCGCCCAATCCATCCACGGGAATCTTGCCGTTGTTGACCTCATGCCGGAGCGCGACATTGCGCACGGTGTTGTAGGTCCCGATCCCATTGGGGCGTACGAGGAACACCACGGTCTTTTTTCCCCCGGCGGAAATCTCCTTGAGCAAGCTCAGCCACTTGGCGTTCTTTGCGAGATCTGAACGCTTTACGAGCCAGGGTTCCGGCCCATGATGCACCATCAATCCAGTATCGAGACAGTCGACAAAGATCGGTCGAATCTTCTCCTTGGTTCCCGAACCACTCGGGCGAACGATCACCTTGCCGTGCTGGGTCTTCCGGGGTACATTCTGCTGCTTTTTCACCGCCGCCTGTAATTCGGCGATCTTATCCAAACGCTCCTTCAACTGCGGTTGAAGCTCGTTGATTCGCTGCTCGAATTGAGTGGTTTGCGCCAGCAATTTCGCCTTCGAAGGATGGTTCCCGATCATCCGGCTCAAATCCGCCTGTAACTTTTCCAGCGATGCATTCCTGGTGGCCGCGTTGTCCCGATTCTCCTGCAGCGATCCTTTCAATTTCTGGAACTCGCTCAGCACGGCCTCCGCCGTCTCCAGTTTTTTCTGCAACACCAGGTACTCCCGGCCGAGCCGGGCGTCTTCCTCGGCACGCGCCTCCGCTTCCTGGACCGCCTCCGGATCGATTTGCGAGAGTACCGAGTAGGAAATCATGAAGGTGATCACCCCAATTACGCAGGCGAGAATGCTCAGGAAGGGGAAAAGCGAAACGACAATCGTACTGCGGCGGCGCTTCATGGTCTGATCTCAGGAGACGTCGCGCCTTTTTGCTTTTTTGCGGCGTTTAAACAGGCCGGCCTTTTCGTGGTAATGGGCTTCGACGACGATCTTATCGGACTGGAGATGCCGCACCACCTCTCCGAGCGACTGGACCCCTTCCTCAATCGTGGCAAAGCTGCCCGACAGCGATTCCGCCGCGCCGAGCATCGTGTTGGACACGCCTTCAATCAACTCCGCCTGGTTCTCCTGCAGCTGGACCATGGCCTTCTGCAAATCCTCCAGGCGGTGAATCAACGCCGCATCATTACCCGCAATCGAGCACTGAACCGCGGTCGCAATATCCTGGTGCAGCTCCCCGTCGCCCATGCGGCTGCGGGAACCCTCATCCAGGCGCTTGACCAGTTTCTCGTTGCAAAAATCGTCGATCCGGTTGAGCAGGTTCTCCTCCATCATCTGCATTACGGTCGCCGGGAACATCACCAACAGGCTCATAATCAAGGCGATCAGGGTCGTGTCGAAGGCTACGCCCAGTCCCGAGGACACCAGGCCCAGCTTGTCTTTGATAACCGAGATGTCCTGCGCATTCTGCAGATCGCCGGAAAACCCACTGACCGCTTCACTGATTCCCATGACCGTTCCGATAAAACCCAGGATCGGAATGGCCCAGATAAAGACCTTTACAACAACGTAGCTCGACTCCACATGCGTCGCATCGATCTCCGACTGCGAGGCCAGCATGGTTGCCGTTTCCGCGGTGCTGTTCCGCGCCTGAAAATGCGAGAGACCCCGCAGGATCCGGGTGAGTAGAAAATTGCCATGCACTTTCACTGGAAGCTTGGCGATATGCTCACGGAAAAAAGGTACCGCCCCATCGGGAATATCCTCCGAAAGCGCCATCGGCAACGGGTCATGATTGAACACGGCCTGCTGCTTGCCGAACTTAAAATACTTGAGCATCAGGATGGCGTAGGACCAGGACATAAGGATGACCAACACCGGCGGTACCCAGCCCCGGGCGTAAAACAACTGACCGAAGCCGGTTTGCATAACGGGAATTAATAGCACATAAAAAAATCCGCTGACCACCAGGCCGGCTCCGAGCGTAAGCAGCATCGGACTCTTCGTCGCCGAACTGGTATCCGGAATATCGTCTAAACAGGACATGGGCGTACTCATGCCGGGGACTATACGCATCGAACGATCAGCTTCCAGCCTTCAGGTGAATTTTCCTGTTCCCGGTATAGTACCTTCGATTTATCAGACCCCGGGATTCTGGGGAGTGAATGAGGCCCTAGTATACACCGCGAATGTGGTTGTGGACGTAGTCCCGGTAAAAGGCGGCGAGTTGGGCATGCAACTCGGCGGACAAGGCGGGGATGGCATTCGCGCGGGCGTTCGATTCGACTTGGGCAACGCGCGTGGCACCGGGTATCACGGTGGTGATGGCATCATGGTCAAGAATCCACCGCAGGGCGAGCTGGGACATGGCCAGGCCTTCGGGAAGGAAGGCTTCCAGCCTTTGGGCAAGCTCGACAGCCTTCGGGAATGGGATTCCCGCGAAGGTTTCGCCAACGTTGAATAGCTGGCCATCGGCGTTGAAGTTCCGGTGATCGTTCTCGGCAAAACTTTCCGAACCGGTGAATTTTCCGGTGAGTACACCGCTGGCCATGGGCAGACGAACGATGATCGCGATATTCCGGGCCTTGGCTTCATCAAAAAGTTCACCCGCCGGCTTCTGGCGGAAAATGTTAAAGATGATCTGGAAGGAGCTGAGGCCATCGGCATCCAGACAGGCCCGGGCCTGGTCGATATCCTCCACGCTGGCGCCCCAGTTGCGGATCTTGCCTTCGGCCTGGAGGGCATTCATATGTGCGAAAACCTCCCCCTTGTGTAGCTCTTCCAGGGGAATGCAGTGCAACTGGATGAGATCAAGGCAGTCTACACCGAGGCGCTTCAAGGAAGCTTCGGTCGCCGCGGTGAGGCTTTCCCGGGTATAGCCATCCGGCCAGGTACCCGGCCCACGACCGAGCTTGGTCGCAACGAAAAGCTCCTCCGGACAATCCCGGATAAACCGGCCGATAAGCTCCTCGCTGCGTCCGGCGCCGTACACGTCAGCGGTATCGATGAAGGTAATGCCCTGATCGACGGCAGCCCGCAGGATATCTTCGGCGGCGGTTTCAGTAAGATCGCCCCAGCAATCAGAACCGAGTTGCCAGCAACCCAGGCCCACTTCGGAGACGGGACGGCTTGTTTGACCAAAGGTTCGGGTGTTCATCCGCCCATCAAAACAGGCTGCCGGGGGATGTCAATCGAGTAGCAGGCCGCCGGTCCACCAGAGATAGGAAATACTGACGTAGCCAGCGAGGTTCATGGCGACTCCCATGAGCTTAAGCTGGGACAAGCCGTATTGCTTTTCTTTAAACAGCCAGCTTAGGTCGACAACCAGCCAGGCGATACAGAGCAGGAGGAAGGCGGTGAGGACCCATTCGTGGAAGGTGAAATACACGAGAGCCGCTTCACCCAGGAGACATAGAATAATCAGCAGCTTGGAAAGCCCGATTCCCATGTAACCCGCCGAGGTGACCCGGCCGGCCAGTTTATCCGGGTAGAAGTCCATCACCTCGCCGATGACATGGGCGTGCAGGCAAAAAAGACACAGGTAGAGTATCGTCTGCCAGGGCACGGGATGACCCGCGTTCAACCAGTACCCAAGGTAAAGGATGATCAGGTAACCCATGGGGTTCAACAGATCAAAGGGCGGCCGACCGCGCAGCGCGATGCGCTGGTCGTTGTAGAGAAAGTTAATCAATAAGATACCGGCGACCGTCAAGCCGCCAGCCAGGTAATCCAGCCACACCAGGACAACCCAGAAGGGTACCTGAACCAGCACCATTGCTACGGGAAGACGCAGCAACTGCTCCGGTGTTGCACGTGCGCCGAAGAGCCATGAATCCTTGCGCGGATTGGCCTTGTCGATGGAGTAATCGACGATATCGTTCCATCCAAAGACGAGGAAATTGAGGGGAAAGGTTACATAGACCAGACCCACCCAGAACTCCCAGGAATCCCAGACCCGCATTGCGGCGGTCGGCAGGAGATAAAGCCAGACCGTCTGGAACCAAAGCCCCGGGCGAGATATCTTCAGCCAAATGCCTGGGCTCATTTTTCCACCCGTGGTATCATTTACGTAAATATATTACCACGAGTACCTTATGGCACATCTTAAACACGCCTTGCCGGACACAGCTGGGCTCAGTCCCGGTTCGGACCGATCGCCAACATACGTTCAACCGACGCCAATGCCTTCACCCGGATATCTTCAGGCACCTCGATCAGGTACTGATTCTTCTCCAGGGATGCCAGGGTATCTTCGAGCGTAATCTCGTTCATGTGCGGGCAACGGACGGAGCACATACGCAGCATCTCTTTGTCTTTCGATTCCGCCTGGATATTATCCGCCATCGAGCACTCGGTGAGTACCAGGTACTGGCTGGCTGGCGATTGCCTGATGAAGTCAATGATTGCGGTTGTGCTACCCGAATGATCAGAAGCCTCCACCACCTCCGGCGAGCATTCAGGGTGAGCAACGACGACCACGTCTGGAAACTGCTTGCGTGCCAAGGCAATGTCCTCAACCGTAAAGCGTTCGTGTACCTCGCACTTGCCCGTCCAGCCGATTATGTCGTACGCCAGCGCATCGTCCTTCTTTTCACCCGGCACAGGCTTTAGGGACGGGAAAATGATGTGTTTCCCGGTTTCCCGGGCTACGTTCCTGGCCAGGTATTCGTCCGGAAGGAAAATGATCTGATCCGAATCCAACGACTCGATCACCGCCCGGGCATTGGATGATGTACAACAAATGTCTGTTTCGGCTTTCACCTCCGCGTAGCAGTTTATGTAGGTCACCACCGGTACCCCGGGGTACTTTTTCTTCAGGTTGCGAACATCTTCGCCGGTAATGCTCGCCGCGAGGGAACAACCGGCAACCCTGGCCGGCAGAAGAACCGTCTTATCCGGGCTGAGAATCTTCGCGGTCTCCGCCATGAAGCGAACCCCGCAAAACACAATCACATCGGCCTCGGTTTCCGCCGCATCCCGGCTGAGCTGGAGGGAATCACCGGTGAAATCCGCAATCCCGGAATGAAACAGCGCAGGCTCCATGTAATTGTGGGCCAGAATCACCGCGTTGCGCTCCACCTTGGCCACGAGAATTTTCTCCACGATCTCCGCTTTATATTTCAGCTCAAAATCAGGAACGATCCCATCCAGGCGGGACTTCATGTTCTCGTATACTTCCGCAACGGTCATCCGTGGTTTCCTTGGTTGATGCTAAATCACTACTTCCGCGGGAATGTAGCATAAGCCTGCCCCGCCTGCCAATCTCCGGGTCGCCTAAGCTTCCGCCTGAAATATGGGTTTACAGGGGAACCTTTATCCGTTACGACACACGCCCCAGACTCCGGTGCCGGAGTGGCGGAACTGGTAGACGCGCCGGATTCAAAATCCGGTGTCCGCAAGGACGTGTGGGTTCGAGTCCCACCTCCGGTACCCCTGTAATCCGGGACGCCATTTCTCGCGCACGCCTACGGGTCCAACCCTACACCCAGGCGATACAACCTGTACCCGGCGCTGTTCGTATCCTGCAGGGTCATGGAGTTGCCCGTTCCGGGTACATTCGTGCGCAGGTTTTTCCAGGCCCCGGTACTCCATGCATCCCGGTAATCGAGGGCATAGAGGCGCCCGGTGGCTGTACCAAAGGACACGTCTGCCACCGATGCACGAACCTCGTCGAGCAGCAGTTTCAGAAAATCATCGGGATCCAAGGGGTCGGTATTCGCAATGTATTCCTCCTGGTTAGTCAGGCCGTCCAGGTCGCTGTCTACGCTCGCATCAGAAGCGTTCGTCGGGTTTAAACCGAAGCCGCGCTCCCAGGCATTGGGCATCCCGTCCGCGTCCAGATCAGGAATACAAACCTGCAGGGAAATATCATCCAGGCTGTAGTTCCCATTCCCTCCGCCGTCTCCGACCAAACGAAACACCAGGGCGTGTGGTTCACCGTCCGCAAAAGCGGAAACGTCGATCGTGTACGCCTGGTAACCTGGATCCGCGGTACTCGGCTCCGCAATCGTGAACACCGGCGTCTCGTCGATCAGCACGCTGAAAACATCGTTGAAGGGTGCCTCGACAAAACCCATCCATAAATAAAACGAGAGCATCGCATTCCCGTCCGGAATGAATACGACCTGCCCGACATTCCCGGTTTCAACCGAACCATTTTTAGCACTGTACCAAGCCCAATTTGCGCCGGAACGCGGACCGGCCGTGGCACCCGTGGGGCCACAGGACCCATCGCAAATAACCAGGTTAAAATTATCCGAGCTATTCACGGGCCAATAGGGATACGGGTTCCCCTCTTCAAAATCACCATCCTGCACGAGGTTGATGCAGGTATTCGTTTCCGGGTCGAAGGACATACTGATCGCCAGGTCTCCCGCGGCTTCCTGGTGCCCGCCGGCCATGATATAATAGGTCTGCCCCGGGTAAACGACCGAAGCGACCGTAGCATTCTGGGACGCCCCGACATCATCGCCACATACCCATTCGGTGAGCGAGGTGCAGGTTCCCTGGTAAAGGACCAGGACCGTATCAAAGCTGCTTCCGCTGGTGCTGAGCCACAGGCGACCGACCGTCGGCGGGGTATATCGATACCAGGCTGCCCGCGCGGGTTCACCCGAGCAGAGCGGCAGGGGATCCCCGGTACTGGTGAAACCGATCGTGCTCTGGGTGGCGGAATAGGGCATGCTGTTCACGACAACGGCATCCGCACAGCGGTCGTTGGCTCCGGGCGCATCATTATCTGTAATGGCGATCGTGCTCCGGTTCGGCACGCCCAGTTCTGCGCCGTTCCCGGGATTGGCCAGGTCCACATGAAAACTTTCGCTGCCCTCAACGACCGCATCGTCCACGATCCCGAGGCTGAAGGTCTTGACCCCGGTCTCCCCGACAGCCCAGTTGACGCTGCCCGTGACGGCCACGTAATCCCCCGCCGTAGCGCTATTCGGAACGGTCTGATACGTCACATTGACCGCCCGATTTGAATAGCCACTCCGGATCACGTTGACCGAGGCGTTACCGACGGCTTCTCCAACCGTGAGCAGGCTGCTTTCCATGGCGATCGTGCCGCCCGGCGCGTTGGCATCGATTGTCAGTTGACGTTGAACCGTCTCCCCGTTCGTGAGGTTGGTGAAGGTCAGGAAGGTCGTGTGCGTTCCGGTTCCCAATGCCGCCGCAGCGGCGTTCGTGCACACCTGGACGCTCAAGCCCTGGGAGCCGGCCAGGGTCCCCGAAGATGGCTGGACATCAACCACCATCGGGTTGACCCCAACCTGCCAGTCGAATGCATCCGAGGTCACATTGCTGACAGAAAAGGTGAAACAGTCCGGGCTGAAGGGCCCTCCCGCAGGCCCGGTGAACACCTGGGCTCCCAACGGCTGTACGATCAGCACTTCGAAGGAAAGCAAGGTGAATTCGGAATCACTCAGGTCGAAGAAGATCCCGTTTGCGGCAGCGACCTTGATCCGGGCCGTGCTGCTGTCCGTACTCGGAAGTTGTACCAGTTCCGATCCATCATTCGCCGTTCCGGTGGCCAAGACCTGCGGAAAGGTCAGGCCGCCGTCGAGCGAAAGCAGGATATCCACGGTGGCTTCCGACACCAGGCCTCCATCGGTATTCGCCACGTCCCAGGTCACGGTCTGCTGGTTCGACCAGGTCACGGCGCTGTTTGGCTGGGTGACCTGGAAGGGCCCGGCCGTGGCGTCCACCGTCACGATCATCTCGTCGGTGTTCACGGCCCCACCGCCCGGGCTCCAATCACGTGCGCTAACCCGAAAATTCAGCGACCGACTGGTCGTGGGAAGCTTTTCCCCTGTCGGCGTGGTGTTATTCAACAACTCGGCGATACGGGGAAAGGTCCGCGAGGGATCCAAACTGGGCGACCAGGAACGAAAGAGCGGAATCGCGCCGTCATCGGCCGCGCTCAAACTGGCGGGCGGCCCCAGGTCCATCTGTTCCCAGGAGTAGTAAACGGCTTGGCCATCCGGATCCGACCCGGAAGCCGTCAGGACAAAGGGCGTGCTCGCGGGAATGACGACATCCAGTCCCGCGTCCACAATGGGGATCTGATTCCCCGTCGCATTGGTGACAGCACAAGCCGGCACCGTCGCCAAGTAATGGATGATTTCCTCCAAGCTGGCCGAATGGAAGTAGTCATCGGAGTTACTCTGAAGATTGTCACTACCGCACAAACCCACATAGCTCAGGATGGTCGATCCGCTCCCCGGCGCATAGGCCGTAAGTGCATGCCGGTTGAGCCCGCACTCGCTGACCGACCCGTTAAAGATATGGTTGGCGTTCAATTGATGAGCCATTTCGTGCGCGACAAAGTCGATGTCGAAGGCGTCACCCACCGGAGAACTGCTCCCGGTCTGTGCGCGGGCCTTGAATCCACTTACACACAGGCCGGTGTCCGCAAGCCCCCCACCACCGGTACCCAATACGTGGCCGATATCGTAATTCGCGTCGCCGACTACACTGTCGATGTTCGATTGGTTTTCGGACGCAAGGGCCGTACCGTTATTGTTGGAATAGGGGTCGGTGACGCTGTTGGTGTAGACGAGCAGGTGATTGTTCGCAACGAGTTGAAAACAGATGGACAATTCCCGTTCATAGATGCCGGAGACCCGGTTAATGGTCGTAACGATAGCCGCCATACCGTTGGAAACAGTGCCGCCATGGAATTGGGTGTACTCAGCCGTCGCCGCGATCGCGAGCCGATAAATTCGTTTCACATCACCATGGCTGAAATTAGCGCGTATTCGTTGCAGCCTGGCGCGCAGGTTATGTACCGGTACATTACAGGCCCAGGCTTTCTTCGCACGTGCATCACTCCGGTAATGCACCACGTGCATCGTAGGGTCACCCGGTAGACAGGGGTCGATGTAAATCGTGTCGTCGGGTGTAAGGATTTGCAGGTGATAACCCTTAGGCGTTCGATCCATGCGCAAGGCGCATGCAGGTTGACCTATCTCCCAGCCTTCCCACGTCCGGATTTCCGGGAACGCGGCCGCGAGTTCCGGATGCATAAGTGACGATTCAACCACCTGAAATTGATGCATCGATCCGTCCGGAAAAGGAACGGTAAGAACACGGCCGTCTTGATAATCAGCCACTTCCTGAATGCGGAAGACTTTGCAGGTCACCGGCGAAGTGGAAAAAATCATCTCCGGACTGATCGCCTGTTCGGTCCAGTCCAAGTCGGCCGATAAAGAAACGGCAGACACCGCAATCAGCAGGGTCAGGTTTCGCCGCAGGACATACATACGATAAACCTACACGAAAAGAGGAAATTGGTCAGGGGATGAGCCGATATGAAATACAAATAACCATGCACTAATCCGAAGCGGGGAAGTCGAATTAACCTTCAGCAAACGGAAAAGGAACGAGCAACAGCCGTTAAACATGGCCAAGTGCACGAGGGTGTGAAGCACATAAACTGCCGCACACCACGGATTCAAGGAGTAGCGAGCAGGGCAAACAGGATGTAAAGCGCCAGGGAGGCCACAAAGGCAAGGAAGAACATCCGGTTGCGATGGACATCCATTTCACGATCATAACGCTTCGCCTTGGGAAGACCGCCGAGCACAAACAACTGGGCAAAATGTCCACGCAGGCGTAAAGGACTCTTGTCCAGGTGAATGGGATCGTCAAAAGCATGTCGAGCGATCTTGAAGCGCCGCCGACGCGGGCGCACATCCACCGTGGGGTCGTTCCACTCAAACAGATCCCCAGTCCACCTGAAGGTTTCCGTAAACTCCTCCACGCGATTCCGATTCCGCACATGCTCACCGGGAAGGCGCAGGCGGGGCCGGTCATTTTCGACCACCAAATTCCCATCCATGCGTGCAGGTTTCTGGTTCATCCGGTCGCCGTGACTAACCAGCACCTTCCCTTTGCGGTCGTATTCTTTGCTCTGCCTGATCATCTGCTGCTATTAGTTTACGCAAACCAGCGGGTAATTGCAAAGTAAAGCAGCACAGAAACGCCGCCCATAATGAAAGCGAAGGGCAAACTGATGGCGAGCCCGACCTTCAGCCAGTAGGCAAAACCTTTGGCCGGAACCTTGTTTTCGTCTGCATTTGCCTGGCCTTCACCGAAACGGGCCTGCCCGGCATTGCTGAAGGTGTCCAATTTTACCAGCGCTTTACTGCATTCCACCCGGATATTGTCGATCAGGTCCTGGGCCTTATGCAGTTCCTCCTGCACATAATCCTCCGGCCAGGACGTCTCATCGATGCCTTCGATTTCTTCCATCATGCTCCGGAAGCTCTGGCGGGTATTGCTGTAAAGCTCGGTAAGCTGTGAGGCCTTGATTTCCTCCTTTTCCAAGGCAATCATGCTCTGGTGTAACCGTTGCACCATATCGCGCTTCGAACTGACGTAGCCATCCTGCTTCTTGCGCAGCAACTCGAGTTGACGCTTTTCAATCTCCAGGTCGTCCTGACGCAAACGCAAACGTTCGATCTCGGTGAGGGCATTGGCCACCTGGCTCTCGAGTTGGTCCCGATGTCGGGCCATACGGGTCAGGTTTTTGTCGGAGTATTGGGGCGGCCCAGGGCCGGCTTCCGCAGCTTCCTCCAGGGTGACACTCGACACTTCAGCGGATCCATGGCCATTGGCACGGGGTTTGACGAGATCATCGTCAAAAAAGTCGGTAGTCGACATGTCCAGCTTTCCTTCTTTGCTCACAGGTTGTTAAAGATTTATACACAAGCAAGGGAGAAGGATGCCTCAATCAGCGGGGAATGACTAAATCCATGCCCACCTTCATCTTATTCGTGTCCGGCAGCTTTTGCCTGTTTGCCGCCTGTATCTTCACCCACCCGGCCTGGTCCCCATAAACCCTCTCGGCGATCTTCATCAGCGTGTCACCCGCTTGGACCCTATAGGTCGTCACGCCACGGGCTGCTCCGCCACTTTCGCCTGTATTTCCAGTCGATTTCTCGGTCAATCCGGAACTTATCCTCAGGTTATTAACAGACATTTTAAGGTCACGCAACTCTTGATTTAACTCAATATTGCGTTTTCGAAGCTGTTTATTCTCCTCCCGCAACTGCTTGATCTCCGTTTCCACAAAGGGCCGAAGGGGAAAGGTGGTCAGGTACTTCTGCTCGGCATGCCGGATAGAATCCTCAAGGAGTCGACGCTTATCTGTCGTCGGGCGGGCTTCAAGGTAGTATTTGTAATGATAGATCGCCCGGATATAGTCCTCCTTCTTGGATTCGTAGAGCACGCCCAGTTCCAGGTGAGCCCGAGCCAGGCGAGTATCCGCCTCCAGCGCTTCTCGAAACAAGCGGATGGCCTCGTCGAACTCGCCGCTGGCTTTTTTCGCAGCCGCCTTGCGCATCAGGGGATGATCCTCGTCGCTTCGGTCCAGGCGGGCCGCATCTTTCTGACAAGCCCCGGTGAGCAGGCAGCACAGCAGGCCCGCCAAAAGCGGGCAGGACCATGATCTCACCCATCGAAGGTACTCCATGGGGATGTAATAATCCGTTGAAGGCCAAGGGTCAAGCCGATCGGTCATGGATGAGGCCTAAATGGTGATGCCGCTCGCCGTAGCCGATACGAGGGACCAGGCCGGAATAGAGACCCCCGGAACCCGGTCGCCAGGCACGCCCCCCGTGACCTACTCCTCGTCGACCGTCTCGTCACGCTGGTAAATCGGCAACTGGCGATAGGGCACGGTCAAGGCAAGCACGGTAATCGCGGTGTTGTAAATGGTCCCATCACGATGACCGGGAAAAGAACCGTCTTCGTTCTGGCTCTTGGGATATTGTTTATAGAGGTACTCGGCATACTTTTCCCAGTATTTTCCGCCGAGCTGGAACATCCCCTGAGCATTGTAATAGTTTCCGTAATTGCCGTGCGACTCGTGATGCAGACTCTGGTAGTTGTTGAGGATATAGTCCCCCGCTTTTATGGTCGAAGGTTTACCGTGCTCACCACAGAGTTCCAGGCATAGCACCGCGGCACCAGTCAGGGTTTTCGCGTGCGCATCGTGATTCTGATATCCAAATGTACCTCGACGCGGATCGTGATTGCGGTAGATATACTTCACGGCCTCTTCGATCGCGCTATCCGGAACGGTGGCCCCGTTCAGCTTGGCCGACTTGAGCGCCATGAGTGCCCAACCGCTACAGGATAAATCACTGTCGTTGGAATTCGGCTTGTAGCGCCACCCGCCGCGATGCATTTCCGGCTTCGGAACCTGTTGCGCACGCAACAAAACCTGCAAGGCGCGGCCGAGGGTTTTCTCCACGCGTTTCTGACGCTTTGGATTGACCATGCCGGACACCTCGGAAAGAAACAGGGTACTGATGTTGTGGGAGTACATCGGCCCGTGGCCCGAATGCCCTGCGAAGAGTACGCCCTGTCCATCCTGGTGACTGACAATATAGTCCACGCAACGATTGATATGCTCGCCGTATGGCCCGTAGCCCGGCGTGTGACCCACGGAGAGAAAGGCCATCCCGCAGAGACTGATCACGCCGGTTGTTTCCCCTTTTTCACCGATGAAAGAACCATCTTCCGATTGCAAACCCGCCACGAATTCAAGGGCGCGTTCCACACATTGGTCGACCTCGGCCTGATACTTGGTGAAAACATTGACCGCGAGATCCGCCTGGGCGGCGGGAATCAATAGGGCCAGGACAAGCGATGCGTATCTTTTCTGTATCATCATTTCAGCTCTTTATATCGACGAAAGGAATACCTACCTCTTCACGCTCTGCCTTGCCACTTCCCGGAAATACTTGCTCACCAGTTCACGATACTCTTCTGGAATATCAGCCATCGCCGACGATTCGACATCATTTGCACCGAGGGCCCGCATCCTGATCCAATCGGCCGTGCTCAAGCCCATCCTGGCCAGAAATTCCGGGACCTGAACCGACGCAATATCCGGGCTGCTGCCCAGTTCGGAAGGCTCCATGCCACCGGGTTGCTGGGCCAATTGGCCCGGTTGACCCGGAGCGGGCTGACCCGGCGTATTCGATGGCAACCCGGGCGCACCTTGCATGCCGAGACTTTGCGCGGCGGCATTGGCCATCTCGGCCATGGATTGGGCAGCGGCTTGAGCCGCCTGGGCGGCGGCGGCCTCGGATGAGGCACTGGCAGCCGCAGCCGCCTGGGCAAGCGATTCACCCAACTGGCTCCCGTCGGCGAGGGCGTCCGAGGGCTGGGCCGAAGCGGCGAGCTGTTCCGCCTGGCCTGCCAGGAGATCTTCCAACTGCTCAAAAGCGGCTGCGGCCTGGGCCAGGGACTCCGATGCCGCGGCGGCAGCCTCGGAGCTGGGCGGTCCGGATGAAGGCTGGCCCGCGGAGGGTTCGCCTGCGGAGGGTTCGCCCGCGGAGGGTTCGCCGGCAGCGGGTTCGCCTGCGGAGGGTTCGCCTGCGGAGGGTTCGCCGGCTTCAGCCAGGGCTTCAGAAGCTGCGGACGCCTGTTCGGCGCCCTCTTCAGCCAGGGCTTCGGCTCCCTGATTATCCAAGGCCTCCTGTTGTGCCGCAAAGGCCTCGGCGGATTCCGCCAGATCCTCGACCTGGTTTTCAACCGCTTCCTGCAAGGCCGATAGCGCCTCACCCAGGTTTCCTTCTTCCAGCGCTTCCAAGGCATCCTGTACCGCCGCCTGCTCAGCCATCAGGCCCTGTATTTCCTCGGACAACTGTTGGGCCTCTGGACTCGTGGGTGATTCGGATGGCGGACTCTGCTGGCCCTGTGGTGATTCGGAAGATGGCTGCTCGCCCGGGGGATTTTCCTGCCCCTGGGGCGCTTCAGACGAGGCTTGTTCGCCTTGCGGGTTCAATGACTCATCCGCCTGCTGCAGTTGCTCGCTCACCGCACTCGCGTTCTCAATCGCG
>JAYGFS010000221.1:0-3483 GCA_046581765.1 Verrucomicrobiota bacterium | reverse complement strand
TTCTTCCCCGTCATTCCATCCAGGGCATGCACGGTGTGCTGATCCACCTGGGCCAGGTAAACCATCTGCTCCGCAATCGTAAGGGCGGTGAGGCGCCCTCCCAGTTTAACCGTCCAGTCGGTTTCCGGGTTTGCCGACAAGGCCAGGGCGGTCGATCCGCTGCGCCCGTTGTCATGGCGATAGGTCGGCCAGTTCCCGGCATCATCCTTCACGGGTTTCGCACCTTGCCCGTAGACCGGGCCCTTCTCCAGGCGTCCCTCGTCAGGTATCACCCCCGGCAATGGGCGCGTGGGCGCGGCCCCGGCCAGCGCGATCAAACCGTACAACTTGGCCTCCGGATAGCAGGCGCAGTTATGCGGGGGTGCGTAAGTCAAGCCGTTGCACGGCAACACCCCGTAGAGGCAGCCGCCACGCACCCAGTGGTTGATCGTCCAGTCCTTGTTCTTGTAATCCACGAACTCGATCCCGGTACGACTGGGCATCAGGAAGTTCGTGGTGGCCTTGGCGATGTAGCACCGATGGTGGAACCAGTAGGTACTTACATCCGGGGGAAAGGACACCTTGACTTCTCCCGTCAGCAGGTCCCGGCCAAAAAATTCGCCGGAATCCCGACCGCTGGTCGTAGGAGCCGACCAGACCAGGCCGTTGACAATGAGCAGGTCTTCCGGGGACTGGTAACCCCCGCGTTCATGCGGTGCCTTCCAGAGCGTCTTGCCGGTCTTGAGGTCGATCGCGGTCATGGAACGGTTTCCGCCCGCGGCGATCAGGATATCGTCATGTACCACCAGCTTGGGTCCAAAGTTAAAGGTGACGGCTGATTTTCGGCTGATCGCCTCCGTCGCCCACTTCTGCTCGCCGGTATCCGGATCCACACAAATGACCTTGTCGCCATCATGGAAGTACACCCCGTTTGCATCGGAGGCCAGGGTCATGGGCGCTACGACACTTTCCGTTGACCAGAGCTGGCTGCCCGTGTCGGCAACAAAGGCCATGACCTTCCGTGGTTTTTCGTCCCATTTGAACTCCTTGCCCACCCGGCCCTGGTCGCCGGTGTTCAACAGGGGTGCAAACTTGGCCAACTCGGCCAATCCCTGGCCGGGGTTGACCACCGAATATACATGTTCACCCGAGAGGAGAACCTCATCGGCCCCGCCGCTGTCCTCCAGGTCATGGAGCTCTTCACCCGTGGCGGCGTCCATGACCTTCACCGGGGCATTGATCCCCAGGGTTACATAGACCCGGTCGCCCGAGGCCACGAGGCGGCGGGCCAGCATGGTCGGCCCGCTTTTCAGCGGCCAGAGGTGGTGCATCCAGTCCTGGATATCCTTTTTCCAGAGAATCGTTCCGTTAAAGGCATCCCGCGCGACCAGTTTCCAGCGTGAGGGCATCTGGATGGAAATCCGGGAACCCTCATCCATGATATAGAATATACGCCCACCCGCGGAGACCATCGCGCTCATGCTGGCCATGCGGTCGTGATGGCGCGACCAGCGGGGGGAGCCCAGCCACTGCATGTGTTTCGGCGGGCTCACTTCCGTATCCTGGGCGACGGCATTCCCACCCGCGTCATGCAGGTAATGGGTCCACTCATCAATGCTGTCCGGCCAGGCCTTCTTTGTGGTTTCCCAATTGACGCCCTGCTTGACCATGGCCGTGCCCAGTGGGGCGAGGACGCGATTGATTTCCTCCGGGCTGAATTCGCCCTCCTCGATGAGCAGGAGGTTGACGAAATTATCGATGTACGGCAAGCGGTCGCCGCGAAAGGTGCTGAAGGAAACCGGGCCATAAACGCCCTGGTCCCGGGCATCGGCACGGGCGGCGGCAATTTCTTCGGGATCCGTATCAAGTCCCTGGACCTGGAAGGCCTCGTGCAGGTGGAGCGCAATGCTCAGTTGGCCGCGGTCGCAGCCAACATGGACAATGATGCCCCCGCTGACACCCGATTGCGCAACCAGGTTCTTCGCGATCTGCTGGTTGGGAGCGGCAAGGGAAACGCCCGCCGCGAGGAAGGCCGCCAGAAGTGATAAAGTAAGCTGTTTCATAGGATGTCCTCTGATTTCAGGATTTGATTGTATTAGGTATACGGGGAAGGCGAAAGGTTACGACAAGAAACCTGATATTCTACGCACATAAATTGGGTATACGAATCAGGCCAATCTGCTAGATGCATCATATGGAAATGCCTTACCAAGAAGTCGACGGCATGTTGGTTGATCTCGATGCGCTTCAGGGCATCCAGCATCGCTACGACCCTGAGCACTGCAAGGCGATCAACTGCTGCTGCTCGACCTACGAGGTCACCCTGGGCAAGCGCGAGGTCGATCGCATCATCGACTACATCCCCCTGGCCGGGAAATACGCAGCCGGCCTGAAGGAAGCGGGCGTCTACGTCGACCCCTTTGAACAGGTCGAGCGGCATCGATGGAGCATCGACACCGATGAAGAGGGATGCTGCAAATTCGCCTACAAGGACGAGAACCAGGAGACCCGGTGCTCCATTCACACGGCAGCCATGGAAGCGGGCAAGAACCCTTTTCGCATAAAGCCTGAGAGCTGTGCACTCTGGCCCCTGGCGTTTGCGGAGGGCCGACCCAAGACCCTTTCCGTGATGCCGGGCGTACTGGATTTTCCCTGTAACACCTTGCGCACAGAGCGGAATGGACGACTGGACGAGGGCATTGAGGAGCTGATCCAGAACCTGTTCGGCGCACCTTTCCTGGCGCGCCTAATCGAGGCCATCAGCCCGGCCTAGGCCCGGGCGGTGTTTATCCGGCATCCCCCTCTCGACAAGCTCCATCCCGCCTGTATATATTCATCTCGCTATAAATCGAACCGCTTATCCCCGGAAATCCATATGAAAAAAATCATCCTGTTGCTGTCCCCGCTTCTCGCCTTCCAGCTATCCGCCGCACCGACCTTGCCTAAGATCTTCGGCGACCACATGGTGCTCCAGCAGGGACGCCCGGTAATGGTCTGGGGTTGGGCCGAGGCCCGGGAGAAGGTCGCAGTCAGCTTTGCTGGCCAACAAAAGATGGCCGTTGCTGATGCGGATGGACAATGGAGCGTCAAGCTGGATGCGCTCAGCGCGAGCAAGGAGGGGCGCGAGCTCAAGGTAAACGATAAAGTTTTCAAGGATGTGGTGGTTGGCGAGGTCTGGGTTTGCAGCGGACAGTCCAACATGGAGTGGGAGGCCAGCAGGGTCAAGGAAGCGGACAAGGTGCGCGCTGCCGCAAACTTCCCGATGATCCGCCACATCAAGGTGCCCAAGGTGTCCGCCCCGGTCGCCAAGGATAACTTCAACGGCACCTGGCAGGTGTGCAGTCCTCAAACTGTTTCACGCTTTACGGCTGTTGGTTATTTCTTTGGCAAGCGGCTGCATGAGGAGCTGGATGTGCCGATTGGACTGCTGAATTCCTCCTGGGGAGGCACGCACATCGAACCCTGGACACCACCCGAGGGCTGGAAGACCATTCAAACGCACGA
>JAYGFS010000140.1:0-18311 GCA_046581765.1 Verrucomicrobiota bacterium | reverse complement strand
ACGCAACTGGCCCTGTTCAGCGAGACGGAAGAGCGTTTCATCCGGCATGCTGCTCCAGATAAAATACGACAACCGTGAAGCGAGATCGAATTCGCTGATCAATGCGACCGCTTCGGGATTCCCCGGAGCGGGCTGGAGCTCTCCCCGAAAGAGAAATTGCGGGGAAACCAGCACCGCCTGCAGCGCCAGCTGGATTCCGGCGTGCCAGGACCCGCCTTCCGCCTGAACCATCTTAACGAAACCTTCCAGTTTGGTCAACTCGACCTCGGTCACCGGGCGGCGATACGCGCGCGTTACAAAACGCTCGATGACCTCACGGCCGGTTTCCCGTTCGGCACCCGGTTGCGGCTCCCTGAATATAATCCGGGTGTGGGACGCTGGAAGTGTGAGATCAAGGCGTTCGCCAAGAGGCCCCTCGATGGCAATGTATTCGACATAGAGATTTCGATCACCCTTCTTCTCATCGTAGTAATCGTTGAGGAATTCCACGCCAATTTTGCGGGAGCCCTGCGCAACCTGCAGCTTCTTTTCGTAGACTTCCCGCTTTTCCCTGGTCGCCCGGACAAAAAATTCCTGTCGACTCTTTCCATCGAGTTCAAGACGCATTTTTGCCGTCTCGGGTCCCGCCTGGCTGGCAAATGCTTTGATGATGACACGGTATTCGCCCGGCTTCTTGAAATCGTGCTTGAAACTGATTTCACCTTCACTCGCCAGGATCCGCAGACCCTCTTCCTTCAACCCTCCGCTCATTCGATCCACCGGCACCTTGACCAGCCCGGTATGGGGCATATCGGTCACGAGTGCCTTGCCCATAATCCGCTCCGCCGCGCGGAGATATTTTTCCAGCAGCAGCGGGGACAGGGTCAATACATCACCAATATTATCAAAGCCATAACCGCTGTCGTCCTCCGGAAAATCCTTCGACGGCTTGAAATCCACCCCGACCAGGTCCCGGATCGTGTTGTTGTATTCCTGCCGATTCAGGCGGCGGATGGTGACCCGCCCGGGATCGGGCCTGCGCGGATCGATCTTGAATACACCTTGATCGATCCAGGCGATCAGCTGTTTGCGCTCCGCGGCGCTTGGCTGGGCCTTGTCCGAAGGCGGCATTTTGCGGTTTACCAGGTTCTCCCGAACCTGCTTCCAGGTCGCATGGTCTGCGAGGAGGGACGACCGGTCAGTATAGGTATCGAGGCTTATGCCCCCCTTGTCACTATCGTCCCCGTGGCAATCATAGCAAAACTGAACGAGCAAGGGCTCCGCCGCCTTTTCGTAAACGAGCGCGCGCGGACCGCTGACTTTTCCGGCCATCCCTTCGACCAGTTGATCGACCTTGTTTCCGCAACCGCCGAGAAAGGACGCAAGCACCAGCAAAGACAATGCCCGTCCAATGGGCGGACACGCTACCAGGGCTGTACCATTATCGCGAAAGGGCCTCATGCTACTGGATACTATGTGCCAAGCGGTGAATATTCTGCCATTATTACCGATAATTTTAGCTGAAACAGCACGTAATACCCGGGAAATAATTGCCCGGATTGCACGACTTCGCCGCGAAATCGACCGATTCACCCCCCCCTTTTTCGCCTCGGCGGCCAGCACCCGGATAATGCGGCGATCGATTCCGGGAAGTCGATGTCGCCCGGGAAGCCTTTACCGGGCCGCTCGACCCCATTGAATCCACGATGCGTATTTCAACCGAACATGAAAATGAGTGACAAGCGGGTAAATTCGCATACATCACAATCAACATGACGCGCATCGTAGCCATCGCCAATCAGAAAGGCGGGGTGGGAAAGACCACCACGACCATCAATCTCGCCGCAGGCGTGGCCCGGGAAGGCTACCGCGTGCTCCTTCTCGACATCGACTCCCAGGCCAATGCCACCAGCGGGCTTGGGGTTGATAAAAATGCGGGCGACGGCAGCGTATACGACGTGCTCCTTGGTGATGGAGCCGCCACCAACTATATCAAGGCCACCCAGTACGAAAATCTGGACCTCCTGCCCTCGGAGCCGGATCTCGCAGGTGCGGAAATCGAAATCGCCACCTCGGGCAATATCCAATATCGCCTGCGCGATGGCTTGGCCTCCCTGCGGGAATCCGGTACCTACGACTTTATTTTCATCGACTGTCCACCTTCGCTGGGCATCATCGTCACCAACGCACTCGTCGCGGCGGACTCTGTTTTGATCCCCCTCCAGACCGAGTATTTCGCACTCGAAGGACTGGGCCTGATCACCGACCTGATCAACCGGATCATTGACAATGATCTCAATCCCGGACTGGAACTCGAGGGCATCGTAATGACGATGTACGATAAGCGAACGAACCTCGCGAACGAAGTGGTCGGCGAAGTATGGAAAGCCTTCGGTGAGTATACCTACGAATACGCGATCCCGCGCAGCGTGAAAATAAGCGAGTCGCCCGGCTACGGCGAACCGGTCCTCTACTACGCGAAGAACTCCACCGGCACGTATGCCTACGAAAAAGTGGTCGAGGAGTTCATCAAGCGTAACCGGGCACGGGATGAAGGCATTCCACACCAATACGATGCCTTGGAAGTCGCCGGAGACGGAGTGCCTGCCGACACAGAGTCCCCGGAGACGAACCAGCAAGGGAACTGATGCCCAAGTCGCTCAAGATCGGCCTGATCCTCCTGCTGATCACCGGACTCAGCGGCTGCGTGTTTTTCCGGCTGAACAGCTTCCGCAAACAACTGGCCAAGTTCCCGGCATACTTCACCATCGCCCTGGTCGACGAACAACCGGTGATAACCTGCAGGAAGCCCGTGCTGCACGCCTCGGACCTCACCTGGCTGAGCGGTCTCCCCCCCAGTGTGGAGGATGGCGGCAAGAAGCAGCGCATCGCCACCTGGAACCTCACCAAGCTCTACCTGAACGAGAAGGCGGACAACCGGGACAAGGATAACCGCGATATTTTCATCCTCCTCCAATCCGAAAAGAAGAAGATCAAAACCATCATCCTGCCCACGAGTTTCAACCACATCATCAACGAGGCGATGATTGACCACGTGTTCAAGCAGGCCGATACCGCGGACATCGAGAAGAAACAGACCAGTGCCGAGTGGAGCATGGCCAACAGCAAATTGCTTCCGACCATGAGAGACATCCTCCGGGTCGCGGGTAAGCCTTATGAGTGGACGGAAACGGACAGTGAGATCCACATCAACTTTCGATACCATCTCGAGGGGCGAGAAACACCCGCGGACCAGGTCGACGTCTCGGGCACCCTCGCCTACGCCAAACCCAATCGAAGCTTTCTCTGGTCCAATATCCGCGTGGGCAAGATGCATTTCAGCACCCGCAGCTCCAGCAAGGGCATGTTCAAGGTGAAACTTCGGCGCAAGTGAGTGCGCGATGATCCGTCATCGCTGGACGCCGGCCACCCTGGCTTTTCGAGACGGGCAAAGGCCTAGGCGAAAAGCGCGTGAACCACATGCCCGTGCACATCGGTCAGGCGCATGTCCCGGCCGCTGAACCGGAAGGTGCTCTTCGTGTGGTCCAGGCCGAGTGCGTGCAGCATGGTTGCGTGCAGGTCGTGCATTTCCATACGCCCATCAATCACGTGAAAACCAAACTCATCCGTCTCCCCGTAGGTGATTCCGCCCTGGATACCCCCGCCGGCCATCCAGATGGAATACGCATAGGGGTGGTGATCCCGACCGTTACTCCCCTGCGCAAAGGGTGTCCGGCCGAATTCGCCGGCCCAGACCACCAGGGTTTCATCCAGCAGACCGCGTTTCTTTAGATCCTTTAACAGGCCGGCGATCGGCTGATCCACCGCCCGGGCATTGTTCTCATGGTTCTTCTTGAGATTGTTATGCGCATCCCAGCGATCGTTCCCGCAATTGGGGCAGGTGAGCTCAACAAAGCGCACGCCGCGCTCGACCAGGCGACGGGCGAGCAGGCATTCCTGGGCGAAGATCCGGGTCTTGTCGAAGGAATGATCGAAACCATACATCTTTTTCGTCGCCTCGGTCTCCTTGCCCAGGTCCATCAATTCCGGGACCGCGGTCTGCATCTTGAACGCCAGTTCATAATTCTTGATCGCGCTTTCCAGCTTGTCGTGCATGCCGGTGCGCTTGCGAGAGGCCCCATCCAGCTCCGCCATCAGGTTCAGCTTGCTCCGCTGCTTATCCGGGCCCGTGGAGGCCTTGATGTTAGACACGGCGGGGTCCTTTGGGTTGAACACGCTTCCCTGGAAACTCGCGGGCAAAAACCCGCTGTTGAAATTATCCAGGCCACCCGGCGGGGTGAGGCCCCCATTGATCACCACGAAGCCGGGCAGGTTCTGGCATGTGCTTCCCAGGCCATACACGGTCCAGGCACCCATGCTCGGACGCCCCTGCAAGCCACTGCCGGTGTGGAGAAAATAGTTGGCGTTGGTGTGCTCACTGAACTTGGAGGTCATGGAACGAATCACGGCAAGATCGTCCACACAGGTCGCGACCTTAGGGAAGAGATCGCTGACCTGGGTGCCACACTGGCCATACGGCCGGAAACCCCAGGGACTCTTGAGTACCTTGCCGATATTGTCGAACTGGGTGGGCTGCACATCCATCAGCTCATGGGGGCTCCGACCGTTGTATTTCTCCAGGGCCGCCTTCGGATCGAAGGAATCCACGTGGGAGACGCCACCATCCATATACAGGAAGATGATATTCTTCGCTTGCGGTTGAAAATCCGGCTGGCGCGGCTGGAGCGGATTCAGCGAGGTGGAGCGATCCCGCCCCGTACTATCCACCCCGGCAAAGGACCGGTCGTTCATCAACGCGACCAAGGCGGATGCACCGAAGCCCAGGCCTGCCTGCCCCAGCATGTCCCGGCGCGTCATCGCAACCGGGCGAAATTTTCTACAGTGCTGACCCATAATTCCAATCCTGATACAATTGACGATGGATCGACCTCCCGGTCAACCTAGTTGATATAAATAAACTCTTTCACATTAAACAGCACGTGGGCAAAATCCTGCCACATCGCTACATCATTCTCGGGCTTTCCCTGCGCCTCCAGGAAGGCTACCGCCTTTGCCAGCTCGAGCGCCGAGGGCTCCCGCGCCAGGGCCCTTTCATACATCCCGCGCACCCGGTCTTCGAGTGAACCCGGGGTCTTCACCACGCGGTCAGCCCATTTCCGGGCCTGTTCCAGCACAAAGGGATCGTTCATGAGGATCAAGGCCTGGCTCGGCACGTTGGAAACCGTACGCCGGCCCACGCTGCTGAAGGGGGAAGGCGTGTCGAAGGCCAGCATCATCGGCGAGAGAAAATTCCGCCGCACCGAGACATATACGCTCCGGCGACCCGAACCATCCAGGGGGCCGGAGCCCGGGCGGCCACGGCCGGTCATGAAAGACGTGAGGTGGACCCCTACCGATTTGCCATATAATTTCAGATTCAAGCTGCCGGAAACCGCGAGGATGCTATCCCGGAGCACCTCCCCTTCGAGCCGCTTCACCGACATGCGGTGCAGGTACACGTTCTGAGGATCCAGGGACTCTTCCGGGCCCTCGGCTCGACTCGCCATCTGGTAGGTCCGGCTGAGCATGATCTCCTTCAGCATCCCCTTAATCGACCAGCCGTTCTGCAAGAAACGAGAGGCCAGGTGGTCCAGCAACTCGGGATGACTCGGCTGCTGGCCCAGTACCCCAAAGTCATCGGTCGTCGGCACGATCCCGCGCCCCATGAGGTGATGCCAGAGTCGATTCACGATCACCCGCGAGATATAGGGGTTCGCCGGATCCGTCATCTGCCGGGCCAGTTCCAGGCGGCCACTCCCGGTAGTCGGCACCGGGTTCTCACGTCCCTTCAAGGCCTCCAGGAAACGGCGGTCGACCCGATCCCCCTTCTTCTTGTAGCTGCCGCGCAGGAACACGTACTCGCCCTCGGCGGAGCCATCGAGCATGGCCATCGCGACCCGGGATTCCTTCACGATCGACCCGATCAAATCGTCCTGCTTTTTCCAGAAGGCCTGGGCACCTGCGCTCCACGTGTGTTGGCCCAGGCCAAACAGGTCCGGATGATCCCCCATCCAGGTGGCAAGGGAAAGGAACGATGCATCGCGGGACGCATCCAGCCGCGCCGCCGTCCCGCAATGTCCCGCAAACGCCCTTGCTGCAAGCGCCAGGGTATCGGCATCCAGGCCCGGGTAAGCAGGCCCCGGAAGGTATTTCAGAAAATCACGATTATTATCGGGACCGGGCTGGGCCACCACCAGGACCTCGAAGGGCTGGTCTCCTTCCGGCGTAAATTCCAGGTGCACCCGATGCCCGACATACTTGTCCAGTTGGCCATGACTGATCCAACGCATCTTGCCGTCCGCATTCATTTTATGCTTTACCACCGAGCGGTGGAGCGGTCCCTGGACCATGCGGTGAGAATCCACCACCACCAGGCAGCTCCCATTCCCCTTCACGAGATAGAAAATCTCCTTGTTTTTCACCTCGAAGGTCGGCGTACGCAAGGTCTGCCCGGAGCGGCTGTATTTCCCGAGTCCGCCACCGGCATCTTTTTCAGAGTCAATGATCTTCAGCCCGTTCCAAGCCGGATCGCGGACGGCCGCTCCATACGGGGCGATTCGACGAATCGGCTGCCCGGGCCTTCCGAGACTCACCTGGCCGGCCTTCACGGCCGAGGGACCCCAGGCATAGCCATCCTGAATGAAGGCTTCCGGCGGGATATCGCCGTAATCGACCATGATTTCCGCCTGCTTCAGGAGACCGCGGTCGGCGGGTGCCCGGGGGGATACCCGCTTGCCCTGCATCGCCATGTGCACGGCATGCAGGGGACTGGAGGCATCCTTCCCTGATGCCATCAGGGCCACGGCCCAGGCCTGGAGCACCGCCGCGTCCCAGCCTTCCGCCCCGGCAATTCTTTCAATGGCGGCCCGCTGGTCCGGGCGGAGCCGCGTGGCCGATCCCTTCGCGGGTTCACGCGCCTGCCCGGGGTTTTTCAGCACATTGGTAAAGCGGAAGGCGTCCGCCCCTATGTTCCCCCAACCGCCTCGATGATTGTCCACGATTTCAATCCGCGCCCGCCGCCCGGCAAACTTGCGCAGGTCCCAACTATCCGGATGCATCGTGTTTGAACTTTTTCCCGTGGTCGAATACACCCGCTTGCCCCCAACGTACAGGTTGATGCAGGTCTGGTCCTTGTGCGATCCGCCTCCCACGAGGAAGGTCATGTATGCGTGCCGGATCTCAAACTCGGGACTGATCAACTTCCCGGTATCCTGGTCGCCGGCCCCCATCCCCTTGCCTTTGCGCACGTTGTGCGAATTCACGAAATACGTCCCCTGGGGGCGCACATCCTTCTGGTAGTCCGCGATGGTTTTCAAGGTGACCGGCCCATCGCCAAAGGCCGTGCCCTCGACCTTCCAGTTATCGTAGGTACCCATTTCAAAGTCCTCGAACAACTCGCCCGACCCCGAAGCCTTGACGGGTACCGGAACGGCCGCCCCCGCCGCTTGCTGAAGGACCTCGGCAGCACACAGCAGGTAGGCCTCCACCGGGGCTGCGGAGAACACGCGACCGGTTTCCGCCACGATGGCCGACCGGTGCTTTGCCCGGAGATCACGCAGTTCACGGGCAACATAGCCGTTCTGTACCATGGTCTCGTAGCGCACCTGGCGATAACCACTGCTCTGCAGAAAGGCGGCGAAGGAGTAGTAGTCCTTGGAACTGATCGCATCAAACATGTGATCATGACAACGCGCACAGGCAAGGGTCAAGCCAAGGAATGACTTCGCGGTTACGTCGATCATGTTATCAAAGCGGTCCGCTTCGTCCTGGCGAATATCCACGGGGGAATGGATCCATTCCCCGAGGAACCAGTAGCCCGTGGCCAGGATCGATTCGTTAAAGCCCGTTTCCGGGTTCAACCGCGGACGCGGGAGCAAGTCGCCCGCCAGGTGCTCGGTGACAAACTGGTTATAGGGCAGGTCGGCATTAAACGCACGGATCAGGTAATCCCGATACCGCCAGGCATTGGGAGCCGAATAGTCAAACTCGTGACCGCGACTTTCCGCATACCGCACCAGGTCCATCCAGTGGCGTGCCCAGCGTTCACCGAAATGCGGCGAGGCGAGCAGGCCGTCGATGACTTTTTCGAAGGCCTTTTCCGATGTATCGCTTACGAAGGCCTGCACCTGCTCCGGGCTTGGCGGAAGACCGGTCACCGCAAAATACGCACGGCGAATCAGGGTGCGGCGATCGGCGTCGGGTGCGTGGTCCAGCTTCTTTTCCACGCGCTTCTGCTGGACAAAATAATCCAGGTCCCTGCGCGCCCAATTCGACAAGCCGGCCTTCGGGGGCTTGGGATTGCGAACGGGCTGCCAGGACCAATGCTCGGCCTTGCGCCGGGCCAGGTCGAAATGCTTGGGGCCGAGTTTATGGCTCCCGGTCGGCTCCGGTTCCTCCGGCCAGGGTGCTCCCCGCTTCACCCAGTCTTCCAGCAAGGCGGACTGCTCGGGGCTGAGCCGCCTCTTCGGCGGCATCTGGAGGTCGGGGTTCCCGTAGCGAACAGCTTCAATCAGCAGGCTTTTATCGGGATGCCCCGGTACCACGGCCGGCCCTGTATCCCCCCCGCGCTTCATCAGGTCGATATGGTCGAGATACAGATCGCCCTTCAGCTTCTTTGCCTTTTGGGAATGGCACTCGTAGCAGGCCTCCGCAAGTAAAGGACGAATCTTGCTCTCGAAAAAATCAAGGTCCCCTGGTCCTGCACCCACCGCGACTTGGGTGGCAAACACCCATCCACCAAGGATATAAACGAAATTTGAAATATGCATCACTGGAGTCATGCTTATGTTTACGAACGAAATACCAAGATCTCATTAATTAAGCATTATTATTGTACAATACGTTCGCGCACGAGCCCGCCCGGACCACCTTGGTCGTAGCTATCCCTGCTTTTACCGCCTACGCGGCGCGGCCACTTCTGCAGGCTTCTTCAACAAGGCTTCCAGGTCTTCATTGATCAGTCCCAGGACCTTGCTCGTCCCGGCAATATGCAGGGCATACACCTTGCCTTCCTGGTCGATAATATAGGTCGATGGAATTAACATCGCCCGGTAGAGTTCATTGGCCGACTTACCCTTGGCATCTTTCACGGCGATCGCGTGGTGCAGCCTGGGCTGGCGTGGGAGTTTCGGCATGACCTTTTTCAAGGTCTCCATGTTATCACCCAGGTTAATCGTGTATATATGAAGGGGATCCCTCGCGTACGCCCGGCTGAGATTGGCAAGTGCCGGAAGCATCTTCTGCGAGTCCCGGTTTTTTGTGGACCAGAACGTGTACACCGTCACGCCTTCCCGCGACGTTTTGTCCAGCTTGGCCCGGCCTTTCCCAAATACATACAGTTCCGTGGTCGGCGCAGGTCGCCCAACCAGTGTCCAGGCCGACTCGTGATGCGGGTTATCCAGCCCGGTGCAATTCCTGTACAGGGCATCCTTGATGTCCGTATGCTGCTTAAGGAGCGCCTCGACCTTCGCCTTCTCCGCCAGGATCGGCTCAATATCCTTATCGCGCTTGGCGTACTCGAGCTGTTTCTCCTCGAGCTTCTCGAAATCCTTTTTGCAGCGCTCCAGCTCCTTCGAGTTCTTCTCGGTCATGCTTCTGACTGCGAGGCTGACCTCCGATTTCATTTTCTTGATTTCCTCGTTGACCTTCTTGATACGACTATCCGTTTTCTTACCCCCTTCAAAGTCGTTATTTAACGCCTCCAGTTCCGCACGCAACTCCAGCTGGTCAATGATGCCCTCGATGATTTTTTTCGGAAGCTCCACGGAGAGCGTTGCCGGCACCTCCGCCAGGTCCTCATCGCTGATCCGCTTGTTCGCCGTCTCCTTCACCTTGGGGTCCTCGGACTTCCTGGCCTCGGTCTCCGCGGCATCCGAGGCGATGGTAGACTTGGTGCGAAACTGAATTGCCGCAATCTCGTTGGGCCTGAGAGACTTGTCCGCGCCCTCCATCGTCAGGAGGTTAAAGGACCCCTCGTCATAATCCTGCACCATAGCCTGGCCGCGCTGACCGCCCGTAAATATTATGGGCATAAAGGATCCCGCAGGCGGTTCAAAGGTGGCGCGCTTGATTTCCGTAACCGCCATGACCACCCTGCTGCCATCCTTCTTGATCATCATCAGGCGGCCCGTCTTGTACAGCATGACATCCGCCTCGAATTTCGTTCCGTCGGGCAGTTCAATTTCATCCGCGGCGAAAACGGATATAGCCATCCCCAGGAGGATGAAATAGGGTAAAATGCTGGATCGTTTTTTCGTGTCAGCCATGTCAGGAATCGTTCCCGGATTATACCTAAAGGTACGGTAGAACCGCAAAAGAAAAAAGGGGCACGACAGCAGAATAAGGGTTTTCCCATAATCGGAACGTTGGCGAAAAGGCCTTCCCATGGCAGGAAGCCCTATTTTGCGCCGAAGCTGTCCATGAATGCCTTCTCCGAGGCATTCAGCGTTTTCTCCGGCCCGGTTAACTTGATAAAGTAGTTCCCTTTCGCGGTCTGTACCATCGCCGCAAGCATCCGCTGGTTCGGCGTAGGCTGGCTCTTGCGCATGATCGGGGGTCCCACCGGCTTGTTGTAGGTGCCGGTGACCGAGACGAGATCGTAGGCTCCGTTCGCGGACGTGCCCTTGCTCTCCTTGGCGGTCCGGCCCTTTTCCGCGAACTGCCCCACCCAGCGATCGATATTGGCGCGCACGCCGCCGCCACTCGCCGCACCGAAGTAATAAATGACGAGGTCCGCGTGATCCCCTTCCTTGGACCCGGGAACGACAAACTGCGCGAGACGCATGCTGCTCGACGGCTGTTCCTGGGTCCAGGTTGACGGAATCTTCAGCGAGAGGTCACCGGCCTTTACCGCCTTGGTGTCAGCCTGCACGAGGGTACACAGGCCGAGGAAAAGAGTATAAGATACGATTGCTTTCATGGGGTCCGGTTCCGAGTTCAACCCGGAGTAAAGCAAGCAATTCGAGACGGTGAAAGCTTTTTTCGAGCCGGGTTCAGAAGGGCTCGCCCCGATCTTTCGATCATCGAGAACAGGTTGCGTTTCAGGCCAGGGCGCGCCACAACTGGCTCATGGCCCATTGCACACTGGACTCCCGGATCATTTCCCGGTCGCCGCGGAAGGTATTCTCCTGCACCTCGATGCCGTCCGGCATCGCCAGGGCTATGTACACCCGGCCGACGGGTTTATCCGGGGTTCCCCCCTCCGGACCGGCGACGCCGGTAATGCCGATACCAAAATCGGTCCCGAGCTTTTCACACACCCCCCGGGCCATCTGTTCTGCGACAGGGCGGCTCACCGCACCGTGTTCCTTCAAATCGCTTTCACGCACCCCGAGGAGGGCCACCTTGACCTCGTCCGCGTAGGAAATGATGCCACCCTTGAACCAGGAAGAACTCCCCGGCACACAGGTGAGACGCCCGCCGAGCAGGCCACCGGTACAGGACTCGGCGACACCCAGGGTCTGCCCGGATGCAAGCAACTGCTCGCCAATGACCTGTTCCATGGCCATCCGGCGATCCGAATAAACATGTTCGCCAAAATGGCCGGCCACCTGCCGGGCAGCCTGTTCAAGCGCAACCACGTTATGTGAAGTCAATCGAAGCTCCACCCGGCCCGGCATCGCGCAAAAAGCCACCTCGATGTCCGAAGCGACGGGCGCGTGGTCACGCAGGCGATTGACGATCTCGGACTCGCCGATCCCCGTCAGCATAAATACCTTTTCAACCGGCGCCGCCCCGACGAGGAGGTGCTGGGCGATCCATTCCAGGACATGGTGCTGCATCATGCTGATAAACTCCGACGGCGGTCCCGGCAGCACGAAAATAGTCCTGCCCTCGTAGTCGATGCGCTGACCCGGTGCAGCACCAACGGGGTTCAACAGCGCATCGGCACCATCGATGATCATGGCCTGGCGCTCCCGCCCTTCCATCGCCCGGCTACCCGACTGCGCATACCGCTGATTGATATGATCCAACACGTCTGAATTCAAAGACATCTTGAGATCGAGTGCTTCACACAATGCTTCGCGCGTGATGTCATCCTGGGTCGGACCCAGGCCACCGGTGATAAAAACCAGGTCGCTCTTCGCGATCGCCTGTTTTATCGCAGAGGCGATGAGAGCCGGGTCATCGATCACGGTCGTGTCCCGCACCAGGGGGATGCCGAGTCGCCCGAGCATGGAACCCAGGGACCGGGCATGCCCATTGGTCACGCTGCCATTGAGGAGTTCCGCGCCGGTGGTAATGATTTCAGCAGTCGTCATGGCGGGGAGCGTATGGGGAATGGAGGGGCCTAGAATGGCCCCTCGTCGTCCTCGTCATCGTCCACATCGTTGGCGGCCTCCTGCAGCGCCCAACTCATATCCTCGGCCTGGTGCCAGACTTTTTCGTGCACGAAAATGGGGCATTTCTGCTGGATGGCGAGGGCAATTGAATCGCTGGGGCGGGCGTCGATCTCGACCAGGCTGGTACCGAGTTCGTTCTGCTGGTACATGTGCAACCGGGCAAAGAAGGTATCCTCCTTCAAGTCGTTGATCACCACCTTCTGCACGGTCACGCTGAGACCGGTGAGGATGTTTCCAATGAGGTCATGGGTAAGCGGACGGGGCTTCTTGATGTCCTGTAGAAACATGGTGATGGCTGCGGCGACACTGGGGTCTACAAAAATCGCGATCACCTTTTGTCCACTGCTGAGAAATACCCCGGAGCCCGAGGGCGTTGGTACGAGGCCTTTAACTTCTACAGGTATTTCTTCCTCAATCATGACCGGGATGTATTACAGGTCGCGGGTGATATAAATCACCATCCCGAAAATAAAGATGAGCAGCACAGCTGATATTATCGCACCCATAGGTTAATAAACCATACTTAAGCGACAGGTTCCACCACCGTATCGGCTATTTCTCCACCATTCGTTCCACCACGCACCATACGAACCGTCCAATTTAGTTTTCCAACCCGGGCTTAATCCTGATAGAGCTACAGGGAAATCCTGAAAATGAGACCCTACCTACCTGTTCCCGTGGTCAACAGCCCGAGGAAAACACATGATCGACGGTAACTCCGTGATGGCGATCGCCATCTTCACCGGCTTCGGCTTTCTCCTCCTCGGCGCCATTGGCCTGGTCCTCAAGGCCTTCGGGACCCATTGGGCCTGGGGCCTGGCGGCCTTGATCATGCCCCCTTTTGCCTGGATGGCGTATGCGATTAAGCACTGGACCGATGCAAGGGGCATGGTCGGTGCTATGCTCACCGGCTTCGGCATCTTGTTGGTTCCCACCATCAGCGGCGCACTGTCGGGTCAGGCCCCGGTGGCCTATGCCCAGGAAGCCCTCGAGGCGTTTCTCCATCCGGACACCGAAGTCGGCAACATGACCTCGCGCGACGCCGAAAAAAGGCGCCTGGCGAAGATGAAGGAAAGCCTCCAGGAACAATATAAGGACCTGGACAAGAACGATGACGAGGCCATGGCGAGCTTCCATCGTGCCGTCGAGGCTTACAGGCAGCGCAAGCGGGTGTATGAGCAGAAGAAACCGTGAGAGAAATAGGGGCTGTGGCCACCCATTAGCGCGACCCAAGGGGCACAATCGACGCTGAACATCCTCGCAGGGATCCCAATCGGCAGCTACGACTTGATCCCGCAACGGGAATCGCCTAGGATCCCCATATGAAGACAACCCGACGAGCCATGCTCAAGTCCACTGCGGCAGTGGCCGCCACCGCATCCATCCCCTCCGTCATCCGCGCATCCACCGATTCCCCCAACGACACGGTTCAGGTCGCGATCATCGGGCTGCGCGGCAAGGGCAAACAGCATATGCAGATGTTCAAGGCGATGGACGGGGTACGTGTCGCAGCGATCTGTGATCCCGACCGGAACATCCTCGCCGAGCGGGCAAAGGAACTGGGTGATCTGCAGGCGAAAACCCATACTGACCTGCGGCGGGTGATGGACGACAAGGAACTGGATGCGGTGGTGATCGCAACCCCCAATCACTGGCACGCCCTGGCGACGATCTGGGCCTGCCAGGCCGGAAAGGACGTCTACGTGGAGAAGCCGGTCTCCTACACGATCGAGGAGAGCCGGCACATGATTGCCGCAGCCCGGCAATACGACCGCATCGTCCAATCGGGCACCCAGCGTCGTTCGGACCCGGCCCTGGCGGAAACCTTCGCGGCACTCCGGAAGGGGGAACTGGGCAAGATCAAGCAAATCCGCGTGTGCCACTACAGCGTCCGCGGGAGCATCGGCAAGGTCAAGGGCGCCCAGGCCGTGCCGAAACATATTGACTACGAGCTCTGGTGCGGGCCTGCGGCCAAGGGGCCCCTCATGCGCAAGAACCTGCATTACGACTGGCACTGGGTCTGGGAAACCGGCAACGGGGAACTGGGAAACAATGGCCCGCACGAGCTCGATCTCGCCCGCTGGGTCGGAGGCTACGAGACGCTTGCGCCCGGCGTGGTCAGCGTGGGCGGACGCTTCGGCTGGAACGACGATGGCGAAACCCCCAACACCCACCTGGTCTACTACGATTACCAGCCCGCACCGATCATCATGGAGGTCCGTAACCTTCCGGTGAAGAAGGGCATGCGCACGGCCGATCATTACAAGGGCATCCGCACCGGCATCGTGGTCGAGTGCGAGGAACGCTATTTCGCCGGCATGGACGGCGGGCACCTCTACGACAAGAACGGAAAGAAGATCCGGCAAATCGTCGGGGACGGTGGACGCACGCACCAGGCCAATTTTATCGCCGCCGTGCGCAGTCGCAAGCGAGCAGACCTGAACGCCGAGATCGCGGTCGGCCACCTCTCCTGCGGGCTCTGTCACCAGGGCAACATCTCACACCGCCTCGGGAACAAAACTTCGATAGCGGAAGCCCGGGAAATGCGCAAGGCCGATGCCCCGAACGCCGCCGCTTTTGACCGCATGGCCGCTCACCTGGATGCCAATGAGATCGACGCCACATCCGCACAAATCCACCTGGGGCCCATGCTGCGCTTCGACCCGGTGGCCGAACGCTTCCCAGGCAATGAAGAGGCCAACGCCCTGCTCGGGAGGGTCTATCGCACCCCCTTTGCGTGGCCGGGAAAGATATAGGGAATCGGGCCTTCCGCGCGCCACGGCATCATCGCCCGGCGAAACTGCCGATCCACCGTGTTTATGAAAAGCAAACCGCCGGCCACGCGCGAAGCAGGACCGGCGGATCAGCGGCGACCGGGTCACCGCGCTTAAATGCACGCGTTACTGGTTGGATCCACCGCCCTCACCACAGATCGGCGGAATGCTCGCCAACAGGGTGAAGGCGCGGGCCACTCCACCACTGTTTTCAAAGGCGGCCTTGCTCTGGGTCTGGTTCGGCCAGTTGTTACAACCCAGCACGAGTACGCCACCGGACACGCCATTGTAGTCGAGACCGCAGACCTGCTCGTAGTAGACGTAGAAGACATCCGTGCTCATGTCCTCGTAGGTCACCAGGAGGTTGCCAGCCAGTTCACCCGGGAAACCCGAGTTCGGGTCACCTTTGAAGACCGTGAAGTCCAATACACCCTGGACGACCAGGTTGTTCGCACCACCCGTATCTATACTCGCATCGATCAATAATACTTCTCCCGTCAGGCGCTGCATGGTGATCGGTTCGCCCAGGGCACCCAGCGGAGCGGCCACGTCACCCGTGTAGTAGTTGTGGCCGTTCACCGTTGTCACGTCGGTCGCCAGGCTGAATCCGCTGAACTCGCAGGCGGTTTCAATATCGAATGCATAGGTGTCGAAGGTATTGATCGTGTCAACACAACCGCTATCATCATCCAGGAAGTCCAGGTTACCCGTCGTCACGGTATAGGTTCCGGCAATCATGTTGTCATTCGTGCCCTGTGCATCCCAGTCGCTTGTGTAACCCGTGGGATCCGTTTCGATGATCACGTAGTTACCCGACTGCAGGGAAATGAAAGAATACATACCATCGGAGCCGGTAATCACCTGCTCCACCAGCACCCCGTCATCGGATTCGTCTCCGTTTCCGTTCGGGTCGGTCCACAGGGAGATCAGGGCCCCTCCGATTGGGTAATCGTTTGTATCGATGATATCATTGTCATCCAGGTCGGAATCGCCATAGACCGTACCGCTGAGGTCGACAAACACGGGAGCCTCGTCATCATCAAGAATGGTGGCCAGGCCGGTGTCATCCAGGATCAGGGCCCCGACCGGGCTGCTTAACACGACCCGGAAGGTCTCATCCGATTCGTCAATTAAGTCGTCGAGGATGGTGAACACAAGCAAATGCTCCGTCTCGTTGCCGGCCACGTTGACCGTCCCGGCATGACCCAGGTAGTCCAAGCCATCAGTCGCCAGGATGCCCTCGCTGACATAATCGAAACTGACGGCATCGGCTGTCACCCGGTTGATGCTGACCGTCAGGGTAACCGTGCCCCCATCTTCGTCGACCATGGCGTCATTAATGGTGATCCCGTTGAACGGGATGTCGTCATCCAGGAAGTCGATGTTGGTTGCGTTGCTGGAGTAGAGTCCTGCGACCACGTTATCATTGACCCCGTCTGAATCCGTCTCGCTCACGTAGCCGGGCAGGTCGGTTTCCACGACCCAGTACATGCCATAGTCGCGGTTGGGGAAGGTATAGGTGCCATCACCGGCGGTCGTGGTCGTGGCGACGAACTCGCTCAACTGCGCCACCTGGTCGCCGTTGGCATCCTTATAGAGGTCGAGGGTCACACCCGCGATACCCGTATCATCGTTGCCGATAACGTTATCGTTGCTGGTGTCGTTATCCGCGTAGACCGTACCCGATATGCTGAATGCCGGTACGTCGTCATCATAGATGGTCACCACACCGGTATCATCGATGACCGCCACATTCTGGGGATTGCTGATCTGGACGCTGAATTGCTCAGTTGATTCCATGGTGGGATCGTTAATGATCGGGATGGTGATCGGCATGCAGGTTTCAAAGGCCGGGAAGACCAGCGTTCCGGTGGTGGTGGTGTAATCCGACCCACTCACTGCAGAACCGTTGATCGTGACATAGTCCACCTGCACCGGGAGTTCACCCGCCTTGTCGAGGCAAACCCAGACCTTGGTATCCCCGTCACTTTCCAGGACTTCCTGGTCATTTACCGAGATCTGCGGAAGCACCTCGTACATGCCCAGGTCGATCGTGTCGCGGTTTTCACCAACGGCCAATACGAAACAAGTCGGGTCATTTTCCGCCACCGTTCCATCAACCACCTGGATACACTCCTCAAAGGAAATCGCATCCAGGAAGTTACCGATGGAGATATGGCCCTGGGCCGTGGAGATCGCGACATAGCGGAAACGCGTCACCGTCTGCCCCTCGGGCACGGTGTAGTCCCCGGTGTAGACACCCCAATTGTGCTTGCCGTCGGCGTAGGTTCCCTCGGAGGCATAGGGGCCCCCGGGCGGACCGATTTCCAGGCGAATGGCATCTACCCCCTTGCGACCGCGGTGTGCAAAGGACCAGGTCATGCGAGCCCCGGGTGAGGTGTTGACATCCTGGAACAGGGCAGCGAAGCGGGTTGCGTTGATCTCCGCATGCTGGTCCCCGTCATGGGAAGGTACCCCGGCAAAACCGGAGTCCCAGATTTCGCCAAGGTCATCGGATGCATCGGTTTCCCACCCATTAATGTAATCCTCGTAGATATAATACGCATGCAATGAACCACCACCGAAGGTCGTGTGGACCCCATCCGGATCCACGGGATCTTCAAAGCTGCCGTTCACGATGGATACAGCGGAGGTCTCGCACTCCCCGTACACAATCGTCGAGGATTCATCGTCATCCACCAGGCCATCTGCGTAGGCATCGCTGTCGGTCTCGATATCGGATACGTTCACCGGGGAGATTTCAAAGTTGGCCGGCACATTCGAGTACCGGATGCTATAGTTAACCCGGGGATCCAGCCCGCCGAAGGCATAGGAGCCATCCGCCGCACTCGCGGTACTGGTGATGAAAACGTCATCGCAGGTATAGAGGCTGAGGACCACGCCGAGAATGGGCGGGGCACTTGCTTCCTCGACCCCGTCCGCGCCGCCGTCTTCATAGATGACCCCGGAGATACTGGCCTGCTCGTAGGTGAAAAAGTTGTTGTCTTCACTATCCGAGCTTTGGGGCAGGACAACCGTGATCTGGTCCTCCGCATCGACAACGGCGCCAATGGTCCCGGCAACCGCACTCCCGGCACCGTGATTCGCCGGCGGAATGATGTTGACCACGTAGGTATCCGCTTCCAGGTCGTCGAAC
>JAYGFS010000132.1:0-4895 GCA_046581765.1 Verrucomicrobiota bacterium | reverse complement strand
GCCCTTTCGGTTCCGTTGATACAAGGTTCACGAACGTATTGCAAGCAAGCGATAGCATACGAGGCATTGTGGATGCTATGCCAATTTCCAAGTATTGTGAAGGCCCGTAGAACGGAACGCCATGAGGTGGGGGCCGCAGGGTTGCCAATCCCCGCCGGAGGCCCACGCGGAACCGGAAGGCCATGCGCCCACCTAGTCCGCATTGCCCCACGCATACAGGGTCGCGATCTCGGCCGGCAAAAGGGTCCGCTTGAAAATCATCAGGTCATCCATGAGGCCGATAAACTCCAGATCATTCTCGTCCTCGGGAAGATCGAACTTGGAGCCGATCGAGAGACGACTGCTGTTCCCCTTCATGGGGTAGGCCAGGTGTGACTCGACGCGTTTTCCGTTCACGTATAATGCGTTTCCACCCAGGCGCTGATGGGTCACCACGAGGTGATACCACTCACCCTGGGCATAGCGAACATTCCGCGGAGTAAACACGTAGTCTTCACGTCCCGTGCCGAAGGAATAATAAAAGGTCCCACGTGACATTTTAAGGTAGGTACCGCTGTTTTCCTCCTCTGGGGCCCACTGAAACAGGATCGCTCCTCCAAATAAACCCGTAACCTTGCACCAGAGGGCGACGCTGAACTCAGGGTAGTCGTCCGGGTCGATTTTTCCGTCCAGCTCGACCCGCGATCGGCCCGTGAAGTACACGGCATTTTCACGCTTTCCCGCCCAGGACGTCATGGTGTCAAAACCCGTTCCATGATGCCCATGCGGACTTTTATCGAGCACCTGCCGGCCAATCGTGTCGAAAGAGTAATACACGAGAAGATCCGCGAGGAAATTATCATCCGCCGGGCGATCAAACATCGAGCGTTCGTACAGGCCACGCCGCCGAGCACCATCGGCTCCTACATGCAGGTTAAATGCGGAGAAGGAGGCGTCAAAGTACAGGTCATCGCCGTCCTCGAGGTCCACGTTCCGGTGATCATCGACCCGGTATTTCCCACGCCTCACCTGGCCGTCGCCCAGGACGATGCGGTAAATACGGCCCGGGTAAAATTCCATGTAGCTTAGCCCGCCTGCGGGCAGGGGCCCCCGCAGCCAGGACAATCGCCACCGGGAACCCGCGAGTTCGGCCTCCAGGGCGACCGGGTCCAGGGTGCGGCGAGCCTTCCCGGGATACAGCAGTGGATGATATTGACGCTCCCCGGTGATGGTGCCAATCCGCCGAACCAGGCCATGAACGTATTGGGCATCTTCAATGCGCCCGGCCTGGGTTAAACCCTTCACCAGGATGCCCAGTTTCGCGGTGTACGCCTGGGCTGCCGCAGCCCGTTCCGGCTCCACCGCATCGTGCAACCGGCTTAACATCTCCTGGTACGGTTTGCGCATGGCCAATATCCCCGGGTCCAGCCCCCTCTCCTTGCGCGGACGGAAAGAAGGGTCCTTCACGAAGCGTGCCGTCTCGGCCTGGAGCAGCAGAAGCGTTTCGAGCTTTCCGGAAGCCTTCGCCACGGCCTCCGCCCGCTTGAGATGCTGGAGGTACCGGGGTCGGAGTTCATCCTGCCGGTACGCCGCGGGGGCATTGATGGCCTGCAGCCGGTAAAAATAGTCCTGCGCAGCCTCGTCCAGCCCGGGTATGTCGGGTTTCTGGGCCGGCAAGCCGCCGGGGAAAAGCCCGGCGAGCAGCAGTATAACCATGGATCGCCTCCTCCCTGCATTCATCCGATTATCCATTTTTTTTCATGGAGGCCAGGTATTCAACCAGGGCGACCAACTCATCCTCACTCATGGCTTGATGCAGGCCGGGCGGCATCAGGGATTGCTTCATCATGACGCGCCCGGTAATGTCGGCCTTTTTCAAGGGGAGCTTCACCCCTCCAATCATCACCAGGCTCACCGCAGCGTCCGTTTCACTCGTGATCAGGCCCGTGAACTGGGCCCCACTCTTCATGGTGAGCTGCCAGCCTTCGAAGCCAAAGCTCACCCCGGCACTCGGGTCAAATATCGCGGTGTAAAGCTCCGCCTTGGGCAGCTTGCTGCCGATCTCGGACAGGTTCGGGCCGAAGTCAATCTTGACATCGCTCGGCAAATGGCAGACCGCACAGAGTTTCCCGTACACCTTCCTGCCCATGCCGACATCCCCGGTTTTTTTCAACAAGTGGGCGATTTCCGGAACCGGGGCAGCCTGCGCAGGCGGCACCACCGCAACCGGGGTGACCGCCGGGCCATACCCGGGATGCTTGATAATCCCCAGGCTCTTCTTCAGGGCGGGAGCGAGGGCGGGATCCTGCAGGCCCTTCTCCAGCGAGGCTTTGTCCAGCTGGAGCACGAGATTCAGGGCCGCGATCCCCTCCGTGCTCGCGGGATTGGCCTGGATGATCCCGAGCAACTCGGGCACGCGATCCTTGATCACGAAACGCTCGATGAGGTTGAAATAGTCCTCGCTCCCCTTCTTTGCGTCCAGGTAGCGGCCGACGGCCGCAGTGGCTTTTTCGGATGAGCGGAGATCGAAGTTCTCCATGCGGAGCACGGTTTCCACGATGGTTGTATCGACGGGATCCAATGCGCCAAAGACAAGCCCCGGGAAGATGCCCAGCCAGGCAAGCACTTCAACTAAACGCTGCATCATTTTCTCACCCTATCATCAAGCACCGGCCCTCAGCAATATTTTCACCCGCCGATCGCCGACCCGCCGATGTGGGTCTCTGCAAAAAATGCTGGCGGACTACAGGCCCAGGATACGCGCCAGGGCCTTGTCTTTTTCCGGGCCGGAATGGAAATCAAAGGCCCGCATGTACCGCGGATGGTCCTCGGCCGGGCTGGATTTCACGATCTGCGCAAGCAGGTCACAGGCGTCCTTGGAGCGGCTGCGCCAGATGATATCCCTGCCCGCCGCGCTGTTCCAGTTTTTCCCCACCTTGTTCAGCCAGGCGGCAAGACAGGCGTCGGCATTCAGGTCGGAAGCGATCCCGAGGGCCTCGAGGTACCAGCGGTCTTTCCCGTCGTGCTGCACCGCCAGGTCGGCCCAGAGGGAAGCCGCGCGCGAGGTCTGGTGGGCGCGGAGGGCGATCAGGCACTCGCGACGCACCTTGGCGGAGGCATCATCCTTCAACTCCTCGACCACGAGCAGCTCGTTGACATCCGCAAGCTGACGGGCGAGGCGAATGGCGATGGTCCGGACATCCGGATCCGCATCGGAAGCGGCCCTGCGGATCCACTTGCTGCCCTGACCGGGCGTCTTGCCCAGCAGCCAGATCGCCCGCGCGCGCATGCGCGGGTTGTCGCTTTTCAACAGGGCTTGCACGGCCGACTCGGCGGCCGCTCCCTTGGCGTGCAGGGCCGACCAGGCCAGGTAGCGCGTAGCTAGATTCGGGCTCATCAGCGCCCGGGATAACCCGGCACTGCTGCCGAGCTCCGGCCGGGCCGCGGCGGGCTTGTTGCCCTTGGGGGCGACCCGGAAAATCCTGCCTCGCTCCAGGTCCCGCATGTTGTGTCCACCCACGCCGGGATCGTACCAATCCGCCACCATCAGCGCACCGTCCGGCATCACGGAGACATCCGAGGGCCGGAACCACCTGTTCTTCTGTGCGCCATCGAGAATATTGACGATCTCCGCCTGGTAACCGGCACCGTCCACCGTCACCGGATACGCACGGGTAATACTCGGGCCGGCATCGCAGTGAATCACCTGGCCCTGGAAGGTCTTGGGCAGCAAGTCACCCTCGTAGACGAGGATGCCCGTGGGTGAACCGGCACCGGTCTGGATCAGGTTCGGCACCACGCCGGGATCATTCAGGTGCCAGTGCCTGAGCGGGATCTCCGCCTCGATATTGGTGCGCTTATCCTTCCAACCCCGGCCGGTTTTCTCGTCCTTGTACCCGTAGTTCCCAAATTCCATGACGTAGTTAATGCGCACGCCACGATTGCCGTCATCATCGTTGTCCGATTGCCAGATCGTGCCGAAGGAGTCGACGGTAACCTCCCAGTTGTTGCGGAAATTCCAGCCCAGGGTTTCAAATTCGCTGCCGTCCATGTTGCAACGGAAGACCATGCCTTCCTGGTACGGCGTGCGCGCATTCTTCACCTCGTTGCCAGCCTTGTCGATGATCGGCTTCCCCTCGGCATCCTTGATCTGGCGACCCGCGTTACCGAAGTTGAAATACAGCTTGCCGTCGGGGCCGAACATGAAGGCATGAATGCCGTGGTCGTGCTGGGTTCCGGAAATGCCGGTAAACATCGGCACCCCGGGTCCATCCGCTTTCAAGTCACCGTTCCGGTCATGGAAACGGAGCACCTTGTCCCCCACCGCTATGATCACCAGGTCACCGAGGACGGTCACGCCATGCGCGGTGTCGACTTCCTTGCCTTGGAAAAAGACGGTGGATTTATCGGCCTTTCCATCCTGGTTCGTGTCTTCAAGCACCAGGATACGATCGCCCTCCGGACGTTTCGTCCGGTGACGACGGTAATTGACCACCTCGCAGACCCAGACCCGCCCCTGGGCATCGATATCGATCGATGATGGGCTGAGCAGCATCGGCTCGGAGGCCCAGAGGCCCGCATCGAGGGTTTCGTGGACATCCAGCTGGTCCACGGCCGCGGCCGCTTCATGGCTGCCCTCCTTGCTCCCGGAGCGCTTCGCCACCGGGATGGAAAAGGCCGGTTTCTGGGTGTAGACCATGAACTGGACGGTTGAACCGCAACCCTGCTCGGTTCCACCCGCGTCCAGGGCGCCGCGAGCGGTGAAGCGCGTGGAGCCCTTCGGCAAATCGTAGGCGATGATCGAGTTCGCATGGACGCCGATCCCGTTGGCCACGGGCTTCCCGTCGACCACCATGTCCTTCCCCATGCAGTTTTTATTGACGCGCACGCTGCCGAAGCCGCTGCTGGCAAATTTC
>JAYGFS010000081.1:0-3724 GCA_046581765.1 Verrucomicrobiota bacterium | reverse complement strand
ATGCCATCGATTGTGTACGCGGCAAGTACGACAATCCCGATGACGCTGGGGAAATCTCCCATTTCAAGGCGCTCACCTCGGCATTGTCCGCCACGGTGGGCCTGGGCAACATAGCCGGCGTCGCCGTCGCCATCGGTGCCGGAGGACCCGGTGCGATATTCTGGATGTGGCTGGTCGCCTTTTTCGGCATGGCGTCAAAATTCTCAAGCTGCACGCTTTCCCAAATGTACCGGCGTATCGACGATCAAGGCCGCGTACTCGGTGGACCCATGGTCTACCTGGACAACGGCATCAAGGATCGTTACCCCGCCCTGGCACCACTGGGGAAAATCCTCGGTATAATGTTTGCGCTGCTCTGCATCGCCGGAAGCTTCGGTGGCGGCAACATGTTCCAGGGGAAGATGACCTATGAGATCACCGCAACCGTCATCCCCAGTATCGGCGCCAGTCCCATCGCCCCCTATATCTTCGGCGTGGTCATGGCCGTCCTGGTCGGCCTGGTCATCATCGGCGGCATCAAGCGCATCGGCGAGGTAACCTCGAGACTCGTACCGGCCATGTGTGTTTTCTACTGCGTGGTATGCCTTTTCATTATCCTGGCGAACGTGGGAAAAGTACCGAACCTACTGGGCTCGATTTTCGCCCAGGCCTTTAGCCCGGAAGCGGCCTTTGGCGGGTTTATCGGCGTGCTCGTGCAAGGCATGAAACGGGCGGCGTTCTCAAACGAGGCCGGCCTTGGATCCGCTGCCATTGCCCATGCTGCGGCGAAGACCAAGGAACCGGTACGCGAGGGGGTGGTCGCCATGATCGGCCCGTTCATCGACACCATTTGCGTCTGCACTATGACCGCCCTGGCCATCCTGATTACCGGGGTCAACGAGGGCATCACCGACGCCAACTGGGTGGAGGGCGCAGCGATGACCGCTGAAGCGTTCGGCACACTGGGCGTGGCCTTCAAGTACCTCCTGATCCCCGCGGTTGCGGTCTTTGCCTTCTCCACCATGATCTCGTGGAGCTACTACGGTGAACGCTGCGTGGAATACCTGGTTGGACGGGGCGGGATCCTGCCTTACCGGATCGTCTACACCCTGCTGGTCATTGTCGGACCGGTGATGAGCCTGAGCAGCATCCTCGATTTTTCAGACATGATGCTTCTCAGCATGGCTTTCCCGAACATTATTGGCAGTGTACTGCTCGCACCGGTCGTCCTGCCGCTGGTCAAGGATTACTGGGGACGATACAAAAGCGGGGAGATGCAGAAGTACTAGGGGTCTCCCACAACCAAGCCCGGGGTTCAGGAGTGGATGCGTTCCTCCGTGCCCTTTTACAAAACTTTTACACCTTGTCCCGGCCCCACTGCTTGCGGGCCTTTTCCCGGTGCCGTATACTCCCGGTATGATCCGCTTGTTCCTCTACCCGCTTCTCGTTCTCCCGGGCTGCCTCGCCGCGCACAAGAGTATCGTGCTGAAGGACATCCCCCATATCGAACAGAAACCGGACTTCTGCGGCGAGGCCTGTACCGCGATGGTGCTGAATCACCTGGGGAAGACACATACCCAGGAGGACGTCTACGATGCATCCGGACTCGACCCCCTGCAGGGACGCGGCTGCTATACCCGGGAGTTGAAAAGCGCCCTGGTTGAGCTCGGATTCGAGCCCGGAAAAACCTGGTTCAAGGTTCCCGCGGCGAAGGCCCAGGCGGAGATGAACAAACAATTCGCCGCCGTGCACCAGGGGCTGCTCAGGGGTACGCCCTCCATTCTCTGCATGCACTACGACGATCGGGCACCGAGCACCGAGCACTTCCGCCTGGTCGTCGGTTACGATGCAAAAACGGATGAAGTCATCTACCACGAGCCGGCGATCCCGGATGGGGCCTATCAACGCATGAAACGCAGCATGCTGTACAAGCTCTGGCCGTTGAAGTACGACCGGGCAAACTGGACGGTGATCCGGATGGAGCTCAAGCCGGGACGACTGAAGGACCCGTCGCCCGGCAAGAGTTTCTCCGACGCCGATTATGCCCAGCATATCCGGGCCTTGAAAAAGCGCCTGCCAGGCGACGACTTTCACATCCTGCTCCAGCGCCCTTTCGTGGTGATCGGCGACGAAAAACCCGAGACTGTAAAGGCCCGTGCGGAGAAGACCGTCCAGTGGGCCACGGAACACCTCAAGAAACAGTATTTTGAAAAGGACCCCGAACACATTCTCGACATCTGGCTATTCAAGGACGCGAAGACCTACAACACCTACAACCGGAAAATGTTCGGGGGCTCCCCGACCACGCCTTTCGGTTATTACTCGCGGCGGTACCGGGCCCTGGTAATGAATATCGGCACCGGGGGCGGCACCCTGGTACACGAATTGGTCCACCCCTTCATGGAATCCAACTTTCCGGGCTACGCCGACTGGTTCAACGAGGGCCTGGCCTCGCTATACGAGCAGTGCGGTGAGCGGAACAAGCAGATCGTCGGCTTTACCAACTGGCGACTGGCAGGCCTTCAGCAGGCCATCAGGGACGGAAAGGTGCCCAGCTTTAAAACCCTCTGCCACATGACGACGGATGAATTTTATCACCGGGATCGCGGGACCAATTACAGCCAGGCCCGCTACCTCTGCTATTACCTGCAGGAGAAGGGCCTGCTGCAAAAGTACTACCATACCTATCGTGCGCACGCGAAAGAGGACCCGGGAGGCTACGAAACCCTGAAGCAGGTACTCGGGCAGAAGGACATGAAGGCCTTTCAGAAAAACTGGGAAACCTACGTGGCCGGGCTCAGGTTCCGGTAGACCCTCCACCGGGTCCGTCCGGCATGATATCCGCTTAGCGGTTGGCAGCACGCACGATTTCCGTGCGGGCAAATTCCAGGTTGAACAGGCTCCCGGAAACCGGGTCATAGCCATCCGGTTCCTCAAGCCAGAGTCCCGGGCGAAAGGTCATGACAAAAGCCCCGGCATCGGCCACGGGGGATTCAAAGATAATCGTGGTATCCACGATCTCCGACGGCTTGAGCACCCCTGTGACGGCATTCGCCGAGGCCTTGTTTCTTGGACGAACGCGATACGCAAGCCTCTTTAGTCGATTCCCCAGATCATCGACCAGGCCGCTATCATCCCACAGGTGGGCCAGGTAGACATCCTTGTCCCTCATGGTATTCTGCAGGGTGACCGCAACCACAAGGCAATGCTTTGCTTCCGCCAATTTTTCAGGACCGATTCCCGCGGACACGGCGGAGGCGAAACGCGCCTCAATCGCGAGCAGACGAACGCCATTCACGTTTTCCGGGTTGCCCAGCCGGATGTTCTTCATGACCGGGCCCAGCGCAGCCGGGGCGGGCCGTTGGAAAGTCTTCCCCACGGTGACCCGGTTCAACCCGATCAACAGGGCGACCGCCACGGCACAGAGCACCACGCTGCACAACCGATAGCACCATTGGGGCAATACCGTGGTCCCCCGGTTGATACTGCTTTTCGCCTTCACCTCGTCGGAGAAACTGCTTTCAAATTCGGTCAAGGCGGCGGAGGCGGCAGCGAACAACGTGTAATCCGCCAGCTTCGCGGTCAGTTCTTCCCGCTCATGTTCTTCATCCTCCACGCGGTGCCGTAACTTGGTATTTTCGCCGGAGAGGATATCGGCCTTCTGCTCCGCATCCTGGCAGGCCAACTGTAAATCGTCTATCCGGAGCTTCAAGTCGCCGATAGCCTGGAGAATCTTTTTATCGGG
>JAYGFS010000032.1:0-8160 GCA_046581765.1 Verrucomicrobiota bacterium | reverse complement strand
TCAATCACATCCCGGCCAAGAACATCACGCTCGCCCTGCTTGGTGACGAGTACAAGGGCAACATGAAGGACATTGGCATTCCTTCGCTGGTCCTTGCGGTTAAATTAAGATCCGTTGCACAGGGCCCCAAGTTTGCCGAAGCCTGCATCGAGACCATGAACGGGCTGTACAAACTCGGCCTACGCAGCGAGCGGCTCACCGGACACGCGCGACCGGTCTTCGCCCTCCAGGGAACCGGCGACGAGGTGTACAGCTACGTCCGGGGAGATGACCGGGCGGGCTACGTGCTGCTCGACGATATGATCGTGATCGGCAGTCACCTCGGGCCCCTGCGCCGCCTCGCCGACCGTTACGACACCCCCGTCGCTGAATTTGAAGCCCGGCAGGGACGCTGGCGACCCGAGCTTTTTCTGCATCACAACAATGGCTTCCTCTGGATGGACGCGGCCAAAGGCAGCAAGGCCGTGCGCGAAGCGATCGCCGCGTACAAGTTGCGCCTGCTTTTTGATGATCCGATCGAACACCGGCAGACGATCAGGAAATGGGAAGGCACGGGAAAATGGCTGAAGCAGGTCGAACCCGTCGAAACCATCCGGCTCTGGCACCGCATGGACGAGGGAAATAACCAGATTCGATTTTCCCTTGGCGTGCCCCCGCACAGCTAGGGGAGCCGCTGTTTGGGTGGGACAGGGCAACCCGCCACCGTGAAACGGCTCACCGCCATCAAGGGGCCCCGAATGGGCCGCATCGGCGCGACAAAGGAGCCTGGACCCTGCGCGACACGAAACGGACTCCAATCTTTCCGTCGGCGGCCAAATATGAAATAACCTTCTCATGCTTTTCTGGCGCTATGCATTGCTCATCCTCGCCAGCCTGGTCCTGGGTGCTCGGGCCGGGTTCATTGAGGAATTCGCCGACCGGACGATCATTCACGTCACCGTCCATGACTGGCTCTGGGACGAGCTCGACCCCATCCGCACCGATACGGGTCCGCGCGCCAACGCGGCTGCGGTCAAAGCCTTCCGGGAGAAGTTTCCCGGGATCTACGCCGAGCGATACAAGCAAAAATACGGCTGGGACCGGGTCGAGGTCCGCATCGAGAAGTTTTCCGGGATTAAAATCGAAGGCATTGAGTCCGACCTCCTGGCCATCGCGGGAAAAATGGCCCCGGACATTATCTACCTGAACTTCCGAAAGTCCGACACCTACATCCAGCAGGGTTTCCTCTATCCGCTGAACCGCCCGGAGGATGCGTACTTCACCACGATGAGCGAGGAGGAAATCGCCTTTCGTATCACCCCGAAAATCCGGCCGGTGATCGACCGCAAAGGTCCGGGCGGTACATACGTCTGGGCACTTCCGCACGGCGGGGCCATCGGCAAGGTACTCATTTATCGCAAGGACCTCTTCGACGAGGCGAAGATCCCCTACCCCGATAAAACGTGGACATGGGACGACCTGTACCAGGCCTGCCGAAAACTCACGAAGCCCGACCAGGGGCAATACGCGATCGCCCTGCGCAACGTGAAGCACGAATCCTGGCGCTGGCTGGATTTCCTTTTCGCCTCCGGCTCGCAGGCCATGCACTACGACGAACCCAGCGACACCTGGGAAATAGCCTTCGACAACACGAACGCCGTCGAGGCCCTGGATTACTATGTCAAACTCTGTACGGAGCCCTGGCAGGACGCCAAAGGCCGGAAGCGACGCGGTTATGCGTATCGCGACCCGAGTTACACCGCGGCCAACCAAGCCTGGAAAAATGGCAGCATCGCGATGCTGCTCGGCACGATCCAGGAAGACGTTTTTGCACGGACCTTCGATCCGACCGTGGTCGGATTGGCGCCGATGCCCATCGGCCCCAGCGGGAAACGAACCGCCGCCTTGAACAGCAAGATGCTCGGCCTGTTTTCCGAGATCAAACATCCCGCGGTGCGCGACGCGGCCTGGGAATTCATCCGGTATTACGGCTCCGAGGAGGCGACCGAGATCAAGACCCGCATCCTCGTGGAAGGCGGCCTCGGGCGCTTCATCAATCCGGCCTACCTGAGAAAGTTCGGCTACGATGAACTTATCCGATTCGCCCCTCCCGGCTGGCAGGAGACCTTCGAAATCGCCATCAGCGACAGTGAGCCCGAACCCTACGGGCGCTTCGCCAACCCCGTCTACGACATTCTTGACCGACCGATCAAGGCGGCCAATACGCTGGCACGGGAAGACCGGCTGCCCGAAGATCCAGGCGCGCGCAGGGCCGTCCTCGCCGGGCTCATCAAGGAAGCGGCCGGGGTCGCACGCAGGGAAATCCTGGACGAGCTGCCACCGGCGGAAATGAAAAAGCGCCGCGTCGGTGCCGGGGTGTTTATCCTCGCCCTGCTCGCCCTGTTCGCAATCGTGTTCCGGATCATCGTTAAATCCTTCACCCCACCGGGGGACAGCGGGAAACACGGGGGTTGGCAGTTTCGTAAATACGGGCACGCATACCTGCTCCTGGTCCCGGCCATGCTCACCATCCTCGTCTGGCAATACGTCCCCCTGCTCCAGGGCTCGATCATGGCTTTCCAGGATTACAAGGTCATGGGCGGATCGGACTTTGTCGGACTCGACAACTTCGGAAACGTACTGTGGAATCCCGAGTGGTGGACCTCCGTATGGAACGCGCTTCGCTACAGTTTCCTCATCGTCGTGCTGACCTTTATTCCCCCGGTCATCCTGGCAATCCTGCTCCAGGAGATTCCCTACGCGAAGATCCTCTTCCGAACGATTTATTACCTGCCCGCGGTGATCACCAGCCTGGTGGTCATCCTGCTCTGGCATTCCTTTTATGCGCCGACCGAGCAGGGCGCCTTGAACCGCCTGATCATGCAGGTTCCGGCCTGGGCCTTCCTGCTGACCGGCGCAGGCCTGTTCTGGATCTGTGTCCTGTTTTCCCGTCGACTCAAGCGACTGGACAGCTCGCTGGCCGCCTGGCTGTTCATCGGCGGCGGGGCCCTGCTGTTGGCGGCCTGCTACGGCCTGGCCACGCCCGCACTGAACAAGTCGGGCGTATCCTTCCCCGCTTCCCTGCTCGCGACAGCACCCGAACCGTATCACTGGCTGGAAAGCCATGCCTCGGCGATGATCGCCTGCGTCATTCCACTTTTCTGGGCGAGTATCGGCCCCGGCTGCCTGATCTACCTCGCGGCCTTGAAGGGGATCTCGGAAGAACTTTATGAAGCCGCCGACATGGATGGTGCAACCTTCATAGACAAGATTCTGTTCATCGTCTTCCCAATTTTCAAACCCTTGCTGATGATCAACTTCGTCGGGATCTTCATCGGCTCCTGGTACTACGCCGGCGCGAATATCCTCGCGATGACCCAGGGCCAGGCAGGGACCGAAGTCGCGGGATTACATATTTTCTACCAGGCCTTCATGTTCCTGAAATTTGGACCCGCAACGGCCATGGCGTGGATCCTCGGGTTTATGCTGATCGTGTTTACGATGTACCAGCTGCGTATTCTCTCGCGTTTGGAATTCAAGACGACGGGAGACAAATAGTGCCTATTATCGCTCGTATCGGCCGCAAAGACCCCAAGGTCATCGCCCTGATCAGCGCCCTCTACATCGCGCTGATCATCGGCGCAGTCACCATGGTCTACCCCTTCCTGCTCATGATCGCGGGGAGCACGAAAAGCAACCTGGACGAGAAGGAGTTCACAATCAGGCCGGGGTACATGGATGACGAGCAGAAACTCTACCAGAAACATGTCGAAGGTATCTTCAACGAACGCCTGGACATCATGCGTGCGACCTACGACATCAACGTGGGGCGTTTTGGCAAACTGGAAATGGCTGAGCCCCGGGAGGCCTACGTATCGGACTGGCGCAGATTTGTCGAGTCAGGCGTGCTGCCGCAATACAGCTACACGCTGGGTTACCTGTACACACCGCTCAGTCGAACCAATCCGAAAACCCTGCGCGACTTTAAAAAGCAGATGATCCGGAAATACGGGACCATCACGGAGATGAACATCGCGATGGACACGGAGTTCGTCAACTGGAACGCCTTCGAAGTCAGGCCGGAATATTACCTCCCCCGACGAAACCAGTACCTGAACTCCTCCTGGTACAGGGAAATCCAGGCGTTCAAAAAGACCCAACCCATTGATCTCCGTTACTACTTCAACGCCGAGGGCTTCTATAAACACAACTTCCTCCAGGCCATGTACACCAAGAACCTGGAAAGCTATAACGAACAACATGGCACGGCTTATTCCTCCTGGGAGGAGATTCACCTCACCCGCCGCCTGCCGAAAGGATCCACCAAAGAACAGGAAGACTGGGAAAACTTTGTTCGCAGCGTGCTCAACCTGCTCTGGGTCCGCGTGGAACCGGAGGCGACACCCGCCTACCAGGAATACCTGCTGCGCAAGTACCGGGACATCGACGTGCTCAACCGGAATTACCGGACGAGCTACCGCCGATTCGACGAAATCCCCTTGATGGATGAGCCGCCAGGCGGGGGCGTACCGCTAAGTGACTGGGACCGCTTCCTCTCCGGTTGGACCGACCCGGAAACGGGCAGGGAACATCGACCGGAGGCGGAACATCTCCGCGTGCATTCGGTGGAGTTCATGTTTCGGGATGCCATGCTGGCGGAGCAATCGCTGGACGAACGCAATGCGGCCTGGGACACGCATTACACAAATTCCCTTGAGATCCGGCCTCCGCAACGCGGCCTTCACCGACAGACAGGGACGCGAAAGGCGATCCGGGACGAATTCACCACGCGCAATTACAAGACCGTCATCGACTACATGATCCTCCACGGCCGCGGGATCTTCAACACGGGCGTCTATTGCCTGCTCGCCGTCCTCACGGCACTCATCGTCAATCCCATGGCCGCCTACGCGCTCAGCCGCTACCGCCTTCCGAATACCTACAAGCTGCTCCTGTTCATGCTGCTTACCATGGCCTTCCCGCCCATGGTCACCCAGATCCCCGTCTTCCTCATGCTCCGCGATTTCGACCTGCTGAACACCTTCGCCGCACTCATCTTGCCGGGGATGGCCCACGGCTATTCCATCTTCCTGCTCAAGGGATTTTTCGATTCGTTGCCCGGCGAGCTCTACGAGAGCGCCCAGATGGACGGCGCCGGGGAATGGACCATGTTCTGGACCATCACCATGAGCCTGTCCAAGCCGATCCTCGCGGTGATTGCCCTCAGCGCCTTTACCGCCGCGTATTCCAACTTCATGTTTGCGCTCCTCATTTGCCAGAGCGAGAAAATGTGGACACTGATGGTCTGGTTATTCCAGCTGCAGCAGCGCAGCGGACAGGGCGTGATGTATGCATCGCTGATCATCGCTGCGATTCCGACCTTCATTATCTTCGTGTTCTGCCAGAATATCATCATGCGCGGCATCGTGGTGCCGGTGGAGAAGTGAGGCGGCTTGCTTCGACGACCCGCCCGGCGGTCAGGGTACCCCTTCACGCGCTCACGAGCGCGGCAACCTTGGATTGGGCATTCGCATGGGCGCATGACCGGAAACGAGGATGGCCCGGATCGAAGGCTTTGCCGAGCTGTGCCTGTAATCGCGAAAATAGAACCCATCGGATTTCCCTGTCAGCTGAAGGGAACTTGACCAGGTGTCCTAAATTCCCGTTTCCGGTAAATAATCCTATGACCGATGGGTTGAGCGGCGTCTTTTTTGGTTGAACCTGATCCCGGTATAGGAAAGGGTGAAAAGGCTGGCGAATATCGATATTTTTGTATGAGTAATCAGATCATAGCGGGCTTTGAACTCCTCGAGCCTATCGGGGAGGGCGGGGCGGGATCCGTCTACAAGGCGCGCCAGGTTTCCCTCGACCGCATGGTGGCGATCAAGATCCTCACCGACCAGCTGGCCAACAACCCCGCCGACGTCGAGCAATTCAAGGCCGAGGCCAAGGCGGCCGCCCAGCTCAAGCATACGGGCATCGTTTCCGTATATGACTTCGGCGAAGAGGACGGGGTCTACTTCTTTGCCATGGAGTACATCAAGGGCTACAGCGTGGGCGACTGGATCGAGCGCAAGGGCACCCTCTCCGAGGAAGATACGCTCAAGGTCGCCGATAGTGTCTCCGAGGCCCTCGGCTACGCAAATGAACGGACCGGACTGCTCCACCGCGACATCAAGCCGGACAACATCCTTATCGACGAAGACGGCACGGTGAAGGTCGTGGACCTCGGCCTCGTGAAAACCATCCACACCGCGCAAGGCAGCGATGAGATGGAAAACATGTGTACCCCGAACTACTGTTCGCCGCAGCAAGCCAATGCCGCCGCAGACCTCGATTGCCGCACCGACATCTATTCGCTCGGCTGCATGATCTGGCACATGCTGACCGGGGCCCTGCCTTTTGGTGACGCTGGATACAGCCCGCTCGAGGTCCTCGACCTCCAGGTCGAGGCGCAACTCACCGATCCCCGGTCAATCACCCCGGGGATCAGCTCCGCCACGGTCCGCCTGATTCAACGCATGCTGGCAAAGGATCCCGCCCATCGGCAGCAGGACTGGCCCGAGGTGATGAAGGATATCCACCTGGCCATGCGCGGGCGCTCACCCGCCCAGGCCCTGCCCGAAGGAAGCCAGAGCACGGTCGACTACGACACGCAATATGACGCGCCCAAGGCAACGGCTCCGCGTCCGCAAAGTGGACGGATAGTTAAGCTAAAAAAAGAGGCCCTGCATCAGCAGCACGCCCCCCCTCCGCAAAAAAAGAGTGGTGCACCGCTGGCCATCCTCAGCATCTTCATCGCCCTCGGGGTGATCGCCGTCGCCATCGTGGGTGGCCAGCACTTCATGAAGAAACAAGCAGCAATGGCCGGGCTGGAGCAGGAAGCCGCCGCGGCCCTGGTTTACCGGGAAGCCCTCGATTACGAGCAGCAGCATACAAATGAATTCGCTGCAGTCCTCGCCCACTTTGAAGCGGTGGTTGAGCAGACCGCAAACACCTCATACGCTGAAAAAGCCCAGGCGGATATCGACCGCATGACAAAGAAACATGCGAATGACCGCGCGAACGTGATCAACGAGCTGAAGGGCCAGGCCGCGGCCGAAATCGCGGACGAGGATTACATCAGCGCGATGAACATCTACCGCCACTACACCGGGCCACTTGCAGCCGAAACCCGTAATCAGCGCGAAGAACTTTCCGTGGCCCTTGAACCAAAAGCCCTCGAACAGGCCAAGCGCCAACGCCAGGACTTGATTGACAATCCGCCCCCCAAGGTACCGCCCCTAATCCCACCGCAGCCACCTGAGCCCCCGGAGGAGGTTTGGCCCGCGGAATATATCGTCCTCCGCGACAACTTTGCCGCGACCATCTCCACCGCGGATCAAGCCTACCTGGTCGAGCTAAGCCGCCGTATGCGAAGCTACGAGGCCGATCTCCGCGAGGTAAAAATGCAGGGCCAGAACAACGGCATCCTCGATATCGTGGTCGCCGTCGAGGACGAACAGGCCCGCATCAAGGCTGAAGGCACCCTCCCCCGCCGGGCCCGCCAGGATGTACCCGCCACCGTCCGCGTGGTCATGGCCATGGCCGCCCAGCAACGGGCCAAGCTGAATGCCGCACGCAACCAGAAGCTGTCGCCGGTGGAAGAAACGCATACCAAGCAACTGAAGGACCTCGTCCGCAGGCTGACCGTGGAAAATCGCATCGACGAGGCGGTAAAGATGAAGGCCGTGCTCCAGACCTTCGAGGAGAATGGGATTCCGACACCGACCCTGCTCGAGACGAAACCGGATGTCGAATCAAGCCCCGGAAATTGACCATGTGGAAGACGAGAAGTTGTTCCGGAAGCCCTGCTCGCTTCACGCGGGAGTTCTCACGTTCACCCGGGCAGGGGATGGCCGACCGGCAAAAAAATCTTTGCGCACGCCACGCGCCTGCATCACCGGTCCGGGGGCGGGCCAGGCCCCTTCCGATCGTCGGACGTATTTATTAACCCCGTTCCGATCACAGGAAAACTCCCGGAGAAGCTGACATGAGCAAGACCTGGCGCGTAGCGGGGATTAACTTCGACCACTTTCACATGGGCGACCTCCTGCGCGAGGTCTTCGACCATCCGCATGCGGAAATCGTGGGCATCTCCGACGAGCAACCCGGGCGGATGCGCCCCGCAACAGGCAACTT
>JAYGFS010000023.1:0-2082 GCA_046581765.1 Verrucomicrobiota bacterium | reverse complement strand
CGACGCTCTTCCGATCTGCTTCTTTTCATGTATGGCAAAGTTCCGGACCACGGAATGCCGGTCCGGCCAGGCCATTTTTTCCCGTACAATCCCAACCTTCACATCAATCCGGCTCAAGCCGGAGGGCGATCCCAGGTAGGCCGACGAGCCGATGAGCTTCGGTCGCCCCACGTTCCGCTCCGCCAGGGGCAGGGTCCAGGTGATCCGGCCGGTGGTTCCATCGAGCGAGGCGAGCATCGAGTTCCCCCGCACCATCAGCTGGTCCTCGAACAGGCCGAGCGCGAACTCCGGAACCACCAGGGCGTTCTTCCAGATGAGCCGGCCGGTCCGCCGATCCAGGGCAAAAATGGCATTCCCGTCCCGGGGCAGGCAAATCACGTAATCCCCAAAGACGATCGGGGACGCCCCCCACCCGCCGGCATGCTGCCTGCTCCAGTCAGCGGATTCATATTCGTAGGCCCATTCCAGGCGACCGTCGCGGATATCGTTTCGGGTAACCATCCCCCAGTTGGGGGAAGCATAGATGGCCCCGTCGTGAATGGTCACGGAATTCCCGAAGGCAACCTCGCGTATCTTGTTGTGATCGCCGGGATGAAAGCCACTGACCTTGTTCATCCTATTCTGCCAGATCGTCAAGCCCGACTCCGCGTCCATGCACTCCAGCATCACGCCCCCGCTTCTCCCTTTTTCCCAGCCCAGGCAGTAGACCAGCCCCTCCGAGAGGAGCGGATCGCCAATGGGGAATGCGCCTTCCCGCCCACCGCCTGGCGGATGGGTTTGGGTCCCCCACTCGATCGCCCCGCTTGCGGCATCAAGGCGGGCAATATGGGTTGGCATGGGACCATAGCTATAGCGGGTGTAGATCCTCCCCTTATCAATCACGGGCCGGAACTCACCCGCCCGGTATGATCCACCACCCGATCTCGCCGGCCCCTTCAGGGTCCAGGCCGGCATGCGGGTATCCCGAAGGTCATACCAGCCAAGGAAATTCTGGGAAGCGACCAGGAGCTTCCGGGAACGAAACTGCATCGACAGCCAGCCGAGGCCGGCATCCGACTCGGTTTTGGTCCCCGGCCAGAGCAAACCCGCAGGGATGTTCACCACCTGCGCCTGAAGCTCGGAAAGGGACCGGATGGCGAAAGCGGGCGCAGGCGGGAGGCCCGGGTCCTCCATCCCTTTCATCAGCCGGCGCCGGATGTCCCCGGCCGTGGCTTCACCGCCCATCCAGGGGTATTTCTTACCATCTTCCACCTGCTCAAACGCCGCGACAAGCGCCCGCGAATCGCCCGCCTGGGCAAGGGTGACCCAGCGTCCCACCCGGGCCAGGGCGCGCATCTCCACGTCGTCGGAATACGCCAACAATTCGGTGAATGAACGCCGGGCAAACTGCCCGCGACCGGCTTCCAGGTAGCGACGACCCAGCACCAACAATCCCTGCTGGGCCGTACGTGACCAGGGGTATCGCCTGAACAGGGCATTCAACTCGGCGTCGGTGTTGCGGTCCAAATCCCCCGAACGCATATCGGCGCGACATTTCCGATCCTGCACCAGGCGCAACCCCTTCAAGGATGCCTCCGGCAAGGACCGCAACCGGGCATTGAGCACCTGCCAGGCCTCGGCCCCTCCTTGCCCATCCTTTCTCACCAGCATGGCTTCCTCGGCCAGCGCCTCGCCCATCAGTGCGTCGATATCGACCTCGACCCCACCCAGGTCCCCGCGCTCAACCGTGGCCCAGGTCTCGTTCGCATCCTCGGGAAGCATCTGGCTCAGCCACGTCCCCGCACCGGCGTCCCGGTCGGCTCGCTGGTAGGCTTCATAGGGCTGCGCCTGCTGACGCAGGGCCCGGAGACGCGTGTCCGCCTGGGGATGGTTCAGAATGTGAAACAACTCCTGAAACAACTTCCCGGCGCGGGGCGATGCCATCCAGTGATGAAAGCGGGCGCGGGCAAACAGCCATACCGGGTCATGATCGCTTGCCGTCACGATCGTATCGAAAACAGCCGCCGCCTCGTGGTACCGTCCCTGGCGCAGGCGTGCGTAAAGCAGGATCGTCGTGGCATCGACCAGTGCCGGGTCCCTTTC
>JAYGFS010000631.1:0-11872 GCA_046581765.1 Verrucomicrobiota bacterium | reverse complement strand
CTCGGTCAGCCAACCGGCATTGAGCAACCAGATCCGCAAACTGGAGGACCTGTTCGGCGTGAAGATATTTGACCGAAACAGCCGGAACGTCCGCATCACGCGAAAAGGCTATGATGTGATCTTTCACGCGAAGCAACTCCTGACCGCCGCCCAGCAGCTCTCGACGATCAAGGACCTGGCGGTGGAGACCGTTCCCCCGGTGCAGGACGCCGCCGCGGATTCGAAGCTGCCGCTCGGGAATGCCTGACAGACGGTTGGAGTTGAGCCAGGGCTTGTAAGCCAGGGAGGACCGGGACTTCGGGGGTGGTCTGGTCGCTCAAGCGGGTGTGAAAGCTGGCAAGAATACCCCATTCAGGGTCCCCAGCCCCGGCGACCCGCCCCAGGCCTCATCCACCCCGGATTTCCCATCGTTGGCCTATCGCTAACCGTGCAGCGGATCAATAAAACATAACCGTAGCAATCCTACACGGTGGGTACGAAAATGTATTTTACTACATTCTTGAATACAGTTTTTGCTCAATATCCCTATTGCATGTCCCTCCCCAGCCTTTATAATGCCGTGCCCTGCGCAAGCCGTAGGTTGTGACCCTAGCTTGCACGGAACCGGTAAACGGCCGTATTTGGGAGGCTCTGGGGCCATTTTTACGCCCGTCACGACTGGCAACGTGCATCTAAGATCAATTTTTCCGCAGAAACAGGCAAGGTATGATGAGAAAACCGAAGCGCATCGAAGCGGGGGTTCCCCCTGAGGCCCAAGGCCTCTACCACCCGGGGAATGAGCACGATGCCTGTGGCGTAGGCTTTATCTGTAACATGAACGGGGAGCAATCCAACCCGATTATCCATCAGGCCTTGGACATCCTTTGCAAGCTTAGCCACCGCGGTGCCAGCTCGAGTGACAACAAGACCGGGGATGGTGCCGGCCTGATCATCCAGCTGCCGCATGATTTCCTCGTGAAGGTCGCCGGAGCATCCGGTATCCGTCTGCCCGAACCCGGGCAGTACGGCACGGGCCTGGTCTACCTTCCGAAAGTCGAAGCCCAGGTCACCTGGATCATGGAGCAGTTCGAGTTAGTGGTCGCCGAAGCGGGCCAGCACTTCCTCGGTTGGCGCGATGTCCCTGTCGACTCCTCGGTATTGGGCCCTATCGCGGCGAAGTCCGAGCCCCGCATCATGCAGATATTCATCGGGAATGCAGGTGCGGAAAGCCAGGGTGACTTCGAGCGCGAGCTGTACATAATCCGAAAGACACTTGAGCAGCAGGTAGCCGGTTCCGATTTTGAGGAAGCGCAGGAGGCCTTTTACATCCCCACGCTTTCCTCACAGACCTTAATCTACAAGGGCCTGCTCAAGCCGGAGGATTTCGCTCCCTATTTCACGGATTTGATGGACCCGGATCTCAAGACCTGCCTGGCCATGGTACACCAGCGTTATTCCACCAACACCTTTCCCAAGTGGAAGCTTGCCCAGCCTTTCCGTTTCCTCTGCCACAACGGGGAGATCAACACCCTGCGCGGGAATGCCAACTGGATGAACGCGCGTCAGTACCAGTTTGTTTCCAAGCGCTTTGGTGACAAGATGAACCGTATTTTCCCGGTGTGTATTCCGGGGAACTCCGATTCGGCGATCCTCGATAACACCTTGGAATTGCTCTACCATACGGGTCGTTCGCTTCCGCACGCGATGATGATGATGGTCCCTGAGGCCTGGCAGAACCACCGGACCATGGCCGATGCAAAGAAGGCCTTTTACGAGTACCATTCCTGCCTCATGGAGCCGTGGGATGGTCCTGCCCTCATGCTCTTTACCGATGGCACCTTTGTCGGGGCCATCCTCGACCGGAACGGTTTGCGTCCGGCTCGATGGACCCTGACCAAAGATAACCAGGTAGTCTGTGCGTCCGAGACCGGGGTGCTCGATATCAGCCCGGAAAATGTCGAGCGCAAGGGACGGCTTCAACCCGGCCGGATGTTTTTGATCAATATCCAGGAGGGCCGCATCGTTGAGGACGAGGAGATCAAGGACGGCATCTGTGGGAAACACAACTATCGCCAATGGCTCAAGGAAAACCTGGTGGAATTGGAAGAGTTGCCCAAGCCGGAACCGTCCGAGGCACCCCGATACGACAGCCTGGTCACGCAACAAAAACTATTCGGCTACACCCTGGAAGATCTCCGTATCGTGATGCGCCCCATGGCCGCGGACGGAGCCGAAGCCGTCGGGTCTATGGGCGTGGACACCCCGCTCGCAGTGCTCTCAGACAAGCCCCAGCTGGTCTATAATTATTTCAAACAGCTGTTTGCCCAGGTAACCAATCCGCCGCTTGACGCCATACGCGAAGAATTGGTGACCAGCTTGATCACCAATATCGGTGAAGAGCGCGATCTCTTCCAGGAGACCCCGAAACACTGTCGTCTGCTCAAGCTCAAGCAGCCGATCCTGAGTGATTACGATCTCGAGCACATTCGCCAGATGGACCTGCCGGGCCTGAAGGCGGCAACGCTCATGATGCATTTCGACCTCGGCAAGGGTGGACAGGGGCTGAGGGAGGCCCTTGATCGCCTGTGCGAGGATGCGGTACAGGCGATTGCAGATAACTGCACCATTCTCATTCTTTCCGATCGTGGAACGGATGCAGAGCATATGCCGATTCCGGCATTGCTGGCCACCGGTGCCGTGCATCACCACTTGATCAGGGAAGGCCTCCGGATTAAATGTGGACTGGTGGTTGAAACCGCCGAGGCGCGCGAAGTTCACCACATGGCCGCCCTGATCGGGTACGGTGCGGGAGGTATCAATCCGTATCTCGCTTTGGCGACGCTGGACCAGATGGCCGAGGAAGGGTACTTCACCGAAGAGGAAGCCATCAACCGTCGCAAGAACTATGTCAAGGCCATTGGAAAAGGCCTGCTCAAGGTCATGTCGAAAATTGGCGTCTCGACCTTGCACAGCTACCGCGGTGCCCAGATTTTTGAAGCCGTCGGCCTGAACAGCGATGTGATCAGTCACTATTTCGTCGGGACGGCATCCCGGATTGGAGGCGCGGGCCTCGACGAGCTGGCAGCTGATTTGCAACAGCGGTATGATCATGCCTTTTCGCCCAAGGATATCCCGGAGACGCTTGATCTCGATGTAGGCGGCGTTTACCAGTGGCGCCGTCGTGGCGAACACCACGCATTGAACCCGCTGGCCATTGCGACTTTGCAGCAGGCGACCCGGGTGAAAAGCCAGGAGGAGTTTAAGAAGTTCTCGGACATGATCGACAGGCAGAACAGGAAACTTTGCACGCTCCGTGGCTTATTTGTCTTTCATAACCACGAACCGGTTCCGATCGAGGAAGTCGAGCCCTGGACGGAGATCGTCAAGCGATTCAAGACCGGTGCGATGTCCTACGGTTCGATCAGTCGCGAAGCGCATGAGACGCTTGCCATCGCGATGAACCGACTGGATGCCAAGAGCAACAGTGGTGAGGGCGGCGAGGAAGACCACCGCTATGTTGTCGATGAGAACGGAGACTCCCGCAGCAGTGCGATCAAGCAGGTCGCTTCCGGCCGCTTTGGTGTAACCAGTTATTACCTGGCGAACTCCAAGGAAATCCAGATCAAGATGGCCCAGGGCGCAAAGCCAGGCGAGGGGGGCCAGTTGCCGGGCATCAAGGTCAGCAAGACCATTGCCAAGGCGCGGAATTCCACCCCGGGAGTTACGCTGATCAGTCCGCCACCGCACCACGATATTTATTCCATCGAGGACTTGGCCCAGTTGATTCACGACCTGAAAAATGCCAATCGCGACGCGCGCATCAACGTCAAGTTGGTTGCCGAAGTCGGCGTTGGAACCGTGGCGGCCGGCGTGGCCAAAGGCAAGGCCGATGTGGTCCTGATTTCCGGGTGGGACGGCGGGACCGGCGCTTCGCCCGAGACCTCCCTCAAGCATTGTGGCCTGCCTTGGGAACTGGGCATTTCCGAAGCGCACCAGACCCTGCTCGCCAATGATTTGCGCAGCCGGATCGTCGTTGAGGCTGACGGCAAGTTGATGACCGGCCGCGATGTGGCCATCGCCTGCCTCCTGGGTGCGGAGGAGTTTGGATTTTCATCCGCTCCCCTGGTGGTCATGGGCTGCATCATGATGCGGGTTTGCCACCTGAATACCTGCCCGGTCGGTATCGCCACCCAGGATGAGGAGTTGCGCAAGAAGTTCCAGGGCACGCCGGATGAGGTCATCAACTACTTCCACCTGGTGGCTGAGGAACTGCGGGAAATCATGGCTGAACTCGGCTTTCGCACCATCAATGAAATGGTGGGACGTTCGGACAAGCTCGACATGATGGATGCCGTCGAGCACTACAAAGCGAGGCACGTCGATCTGTCGAACATTCTCTATCGTCCGGACGTGCCCGACGAATACGGCACCTACTGCACGGAGCCGCAGGATCATGGGCTGGATGATGCACTGGACAACGAATTGATTGAAGAATGCCGCTTCTATATCGACCACCGGGAACCGATCGTTCTCGAAAAGCCGATTAGGAATACCAACCGTACCGTGGGCACGATGCTCAGCCGTGAAGTCAGCCTGAAATATGGGGCGGAGGGGCTGAATGATGACACCATTCGCATAACGTTTCACGGGAACGCGGGCCAGAGTTTCGGGGCATTCCTTGCCCGGGGTATCACCTTTCGCGTGGAGGGCGATGCCAACGATTATTTCGGAAAAGGACTGTCCGGTGGCAAGTTGATTATTACGCCGCCCGACGGTTCGACATTCACGGCTGAGGAGAATGTCATCATCGGCAATGTTGCTTTTTACGGGGCGACCAGTGGCGAGTCCTATATCCGCGGGATTGCAGGCGAGCGCTTCTGCGTGCGCAACAGCGGGGTGCGGACCGTTGTCGAGGCCATCGGCGATCACGGGTGTGAATACATGACCGGCGGCTGTGTCGTTGTCCTTGGGGAGACCGGTCGAAATTTTGCAGCTGGGATGAGTGGTGGCGTTGCGTATGTGCTGGATGAAGATGGCGATTTCACCCGCTACCACTTGAATCCCGAGTTGGTCGCATTGTCGGATGTAAAGGGTGCAGACATCGAAGAAGTCCGGGAGATGGTCGAAAAGCACTACCGGTACACGAACAGTGCCCGGGCGGAGGAAATTCTTGGCAACTGGGACGACTTCCTGTCCAAGTTTGTCAAGGTCATGCCGATCGAATATAAAGCAGCGCTTGAACGGCAGGCGCGCGAGGAAGAGGAACGTCAGCACCAGGCGCAGGAAAAAGCGATGGCGCGCCAGGAGTAGGCCGCTGACAACCACGGATTAAGCAGTATTATGGGTAAAATTACAGGCTTCATGGATTTTAAGCGGACCCTTCCCAGGAAGCGTCCCGTTTCGGATCGGATTAAGGATTACAAGGAGTTCTACCAGCCCTTCGACGAGGAGGAGGTCAAGGAACAGGCCGCGCGCTGCATGGATTGCGGCGTGCCCTTCTGCCATACCGGCTGTCCCCTTGGAAACATCATCCCCGATTGGAACGACCTCGTCTATCGTGGTCGATGGAAAGAGGCCATAGACCGGCTGCATGCCACGAATAATTTCCCCGAGTTCACGGGGCGTCTCTGCCCGGCTCCCTGCGAAGAAGCATGCGTGCTCGGAATCAACGAGCCCGCCGTGGCTATTGAAGAAGTTGAAAAGCAGATCGTCGAGCGTGCCTTCAAGGAAGGTTGGGTCCAGCCGGAGCCGCCGCTAAGCCGAACGGGAAAGAAGGTCGCTGTAATCGGCTCTGGTCCGGCTGGCCTCGCCGCTGCCCAGCAGCTGAATCACGCAGGTCACCAGGTCCTTGTAATGGAACGCTCCGATCGTATTGGGGGCTTGCTCCGCTACGGCATTCCCGATTTCAAGATGGAAAAGTACATCATTGATCGCCGCACCCAAATCATGGAGGAAGAGGGGGTCGAATTCAGGACATCGGTCTCGGTGGGTGTTGATGTAAGCCGGGACGAACTCGACGCGACCTATGACGCGGTGGTATTTTGTGGTGGATCAACCCGGCCGTGTGACCTCCCGATTGAAGGTCGCGAGCTGGATGGGGTGGTCTTCGCGATGAACTTTCTGCCCCAGCAGAATAAAGTGGTCGCCGGGGATGCCGTAGCCGATCAAATCCTCGCGACGGGCAAGCATGTCGTGGTGATCGGGGGCGGCGATACCGGTAGCGATTGCATCGGCACCTCGACCCGCCAGGGTGCCACGTCCGTGACCAATTTCGAGTTGCTTCCGGAGCCACCCAAGGGCCGGCCGGAGTCCCAGCCCTGGCCGTATTGGCCGATGCGCCTGCGCAACAGTTCCTCCCACGTTGAGGCGGAAGAAGCGGCCAGGGGTATTCGCCAGTTCAGTGCCCTGTCCAAGAAGTTCGTCGGCGAGAATGGGAAAGTTACCAAGATCCTCACTGCCGAGTGCGAGCTGCAGGATGGCAAGATCGTCGAGATCCCTGGAACAGATAAGGAATGGGATTGCGATCTCGTCATCCTTGCAATGGGTTTCATCGGACCGGAAACCGATACGATTGTCAGTCAGTACGGAGCGCAAATCGATCCGCGCGGGAACGTGAAAGTCGATGAGAATTTTATGTCCTCCGTCCCCGGCTTCTTTGCAGCAGGCGATGCGCAACGCGGGTAATCCCTGATTGTGTGGGCCATTTCCGATGGCCGGGAAGTCGCGCGTGGCGTCGACCAATATCTCATGGGTGCGACCGAATTGCCGACCAAGGACGGCATGGATCTACCACGCCGTTGAGAACGGAGACCGCTTGGTGCCCGAGTTACCCGAAGTCGAGACCTGGCGGCGTTTAGCCGAGAAGCATGTCCTGGGAAAAACCATTCAATCGGTCTACGCAGCCAAGGACGATATCATCTTCGACCAGACCACTCCGGGGACATTCAAGCGCGTGCTGGAAGGCCGTGTCGTTACGGCCCTGCTGCGCAAGGGCAAGCATCTCTGGATGGAACTCGACCAGCGTCCCTGGCCCTACTTTCACTTCGGCATGAGCGGTTCGTTCCAGGTGTACTCGGATCCCAATGAACGCCCGACCTATTGCAAGGTCGAATGGACCATGGCGGATGGCACGCGCCTGGGCTACCGCAACGTCCGGCGCATCGGGAAGGTTCGCCTGTGGGACGATCCAGCCGCGGTCCCGCCCGTGAGCAAACTCGGTTTTGATCCTTTCCTGGACATGCCCAGCCCGAAGGAATTTCACGCCCAGCTCACCCGCCGCAAAGCCCCGGTGAAAGCGATCCTGCTCGACCAGGGATTCGCGGCCGGCGTGGGGAACTGGATCGCCGACGAAATTCTTTTCCAGGCCGGTGTTCATCCCGAAAAGCGATGCCACGAGTTAAAGGATGAAGAAGTAAAGCGCATCCGCAGCAAGATGAACACGATCATACGGAAGGCGGTAGCGGTTGCTGCCGATGCGGAGCGTTTCCCGAAGACCTGGTTGTTTCATCACCGCTGGGGCAAGCAAGCCGGGGCCGAGACCGCCAATGGGCACAAGGTTGCGTTCATCACCGTCGGTGGCCGAACCACGGCTTTTGTGCCTGACCTGCAGATATAGGCCAGCACCTTGATCTCCCACCACGGATTGAGGTGTATTCGAGTTGCTTGCAGGGTGTGCCTAATACCGTGGCATGGGTCACTCCTGCAGGGCCGCGGGTTCCTTTCCCTTCGGATCAATCGCCTTGATATACTTGAACAGGTCGCCCTCGGTTGACAGCACCAGGGTCGTGTTGTGATCCAGCACATCCTTGTAGGTCTCCATCGTCTGCAGGAATTCGTAAAAGTGGATGGCTTCGCTGCTCAGGTTATAGGCTTCAGCGTAGATCGTCGTTGCCTTGGCATCCGCATCCCCACGGAGCTCCAGCTCGGTCCGGTACGCTTCAGATTCGATCCGCTTGAGTTCCTTTTCCATCTTGCCCTGAATCTGCAGGGCCTGGCTGTTTCCTTCCGATCGGAAACCCTCCGCGATCGACTGGCGTTCACTGATCATCCGCTGATAAATCTCGGTCTTAACGCTCTGGTTGTAGTCGATCCGCTTAAAGCGAATGTCCAGCAACTCGATGCCGAATTCCTCAAGCTTGCCGGTCGCTGCGGCAAAGATTTCTCCCTCAATCTTCTGGCGTCCCTTGCTGATCGGTTTCAATTGATTCGCCTTGCGGTTAGGATCCCGCTCGGCCAGTTCCTCATCCACCTGGGCCTTCCGACCCATGGTGGTACGGATGATCTCGACCAACTCGTGCTTTGCCACCGCGTTCCGGGTTTCACTGCCCAGGATATCATTAAGGCGGGAGAGCGCACTGCGCACATCCCGCAGGCGCAGGAGGTATTGCAGGGGATCCTTGATCCTCCAGCGAGCGAAGGTATCCACCGTGATGTACAATTTGTCCTTGGTCGGCATACTCGTGGCCGGCCCGTCCCAGGGAAGGATGCGCTTTTCCATCCTGTTCACCTCCTGAATCAAGGGAAGTTTGAGCTTCAGCCCGGCGGTCGTGATGGGATTCCCCACGGGTTTGCCGAACTGGGTAATGATCACTTGCTGGGTTTCGCTCACCGTGTAAACGGCGGTAAAGAGCACCATCAGGATGATGACGACGACGACACTGATAATGATTTGACGGGCTTCCCTCACTTGGCACCACCTTTCATGGCCTCACCGAGGGACAGGAAGGGCAGGATATGTTCCGTTCCTCCCTCAATGATGATTTTAGATTTAACATTGGGCAGGACCTCGGCCATGGTTTCCAGGTAGATGCGGCGCTTTGTCACCTCTGGCGCTTTCAGGTATTCCGCCAGCATGGCGGTAAACCGGGCGACGTCGCCCTCGGCCTCGTTGACGCGTTGCAGCGCATACCCCTCCGCCTGTTGAATCTTCTGGTTCGCAGCACCCTCGGCGCGCGGCACGGTGCGGTTGTATTCACCGTTGGCCACGTTGATGAAGCGTTCCCTTTCCTGCTGGGCTTCGTTGACTTCGTCAAAAGACGCCCGCACCGCCTGCGGGGGATTCACATTCTTCAACTGGACCTGGTCGATGTGCAGGCCCATCTCGTATTTGTCGACAACCTGCTGCATGCCGGTCAGGCCCGCCGCTTCGATCTCCTGGCGCCCGATGGTCAGTACCTCGTCCACGGTCCGGTCGCCAACAACCTCGCGCATCACCGATTCCGATACGTTACGCAGGGTAAGCTCGGGTTCGATCACGTTGAACAGGAATTCTTTCGGGTTGATCAGGCGGTACTGGACAACCCACTCGACCTCGACCGAGTTGAGGTCTCCCGTGACCATGGTTTTCTCCAGGGTGAATTCGTTTTGGTTGCTCCACTGGCTTTCGTTTGTACTTCCCGAGGTGCCGAACCCGTACTCCTGCTTCTTCTGTCGCTTGACGGGAACCGCATCGTATTGGTCGATAAAGGGAATCATGAAGTGGAGGCCCGGCTGGGTTTCCTTGACGTACTTTCCGAAGCGCGTAACCACGGCAACCGACTCCGGCGGTACCGTGTATATGGCGAACTGGGAGAGAACAACCGCGACGAAAATCGCGATAAGGGCGGCGATTATGCGAGGATCAGTGTTCCCGTTTCGTTTGGCATTTTTCTTTAACATAAAACCTCCGGTTTCGTTCGGGGCAAACCTTGCCTGAGGCTTTGTCCGGTTGCGATTATAATCTGCGCTGGATTTTGTACCGGCAGGTCCTCCAGATTGTCATTTTAGTCCCCATCTAATCGCCGTAAACCTTCCAAAAATGTATATTTTGGGTATATTAAGGTTCCGGGCCATCGCCCGGGTCTGCTGAAGATGATGAACAGATCCATACCGCTGATCGCCCTGCTTATGCTTCTCCGTCCGGTCAGTGCGGCGACCATATCCGGGACCGTGCGCAACGATGCCGGCACGCCGCTGTCCGGGGTATTCATCGACCTGTATGACGAGCAGGGCTTCTTTGATTTTTCCTTTACCGGGTTTGATGGTACGTATCTGTTTCAAAACCTTCCGGGCTCGACCTACTACCTGCATACGGACTCGCAGCGTAGCCATGTGGACGAATGGTGGGACATGGTTCCCGGGTTTGCGGACAACCTCTTCTTCAATCCGATCAATGCGAATGCGACGCCTTTAACTGTGCAGTTCCTTGATACGGTTACAGGGATCGACTTCAACCTGGAACCGGGTGCCAGGATCCTGGGACAGGTCCTGTCCGGGGGCCTTCCGGTCACCAACGCGTTCGTGGATTCCTATCTCGTCAACGGTACCCGCCTGATTTCCGCATTGAGTGATACCAACGGCCTGTATACGATCGCGGGATTGCCCGGTGGCACCTATACGGTTCGAACGGATACCCTGGGCATGCTCGTGGACGAGTGGCAGGACGGCACGGTTGCCTTTGACGGGATCTCTCCCTTCGAGGCGGGGGTGGACCCGTTTTCACTGGCGAGCGGAGGCACGACCACCGGTATCAACTTTTCCCTTCAAGCGGGTGCGGAGATCAGCGGACGCGTAGTGGATAATGGGAATAAATCGGTACCGGGTGTATTTATCGACCTGGTAAATTCGGCGGGGGAGCGCCTCGAATTTGCGACCACCGATGTGAATGGTGATTTTCGCCTGGGCGGGCTGCCCAATGGGATGTATTTCACCTCCACCGAAACGTCCGGCTCGTACGTAGACCTGTGGTACAACCAGGTCCTGCTGGTGGATCCGCGCGATCCCCTGGGCGACGGCGCGAGTGCGCTCCAGGTGCTCGGGACCAACTCGATCAACCAGGTTGACTTTGCCCTTACTCTCGGCGGAATGATTACCGGCCGGGTACGCGGACCGAGCCTGGTGGCGGTGAGTAACGTGTACGTGGATGTCTACCTGGAAACCAACTTCTTTGACTTCGCCCTCACCGATACGGGTGGGAATTACAGTGTCCCCAGTTTGCCGGCGGGGAATTATTATGCCAAGGTGGACACGCTTGGAGCCTTCCTCGATGAATGGTACGATGACATCATCCTCCAGGATCCCTTGGATCCCGAGGGAGATGGGGCGACCCTTTTCACCCTTTCAGGTTTTCAAACCGTCTCGAATATCCACTTTGATCTCGTCCTCGGTGCGGCGTTTTCCGGGCGCCTCACCGATGTGTTATCCAATCCGCTTCCGGGTATGTTTGTCGACGTGGTTAACCCGATGGGCGAGCGCCTGTTTTTTACCCAGACGGATACCAATGGCCATTACCAGCTCGGGGGAATAAATGCGGGCACCTATTACCTGCGCACGGATACCCTGGGCGCTTTTGTGGACGAGTGGCACGATGACCAGGTCGTGCTTGCCGCAAACGACCCCTCAGCCGATGGTGCCCAGGTCTACCAACTCGCACTCGGCGAGAGCGTGACGAATGTCAACTTCGCCTTGAATGCCGGAGGAATGCTTTCGGGTCGCGTCGTGTTCACCAACGGTGCGGCCATCGCAAATACCTTTATTGATGTCTACCGGGATACGAATTTGTACGCCTCGGCCCAGACGGATACCGGGGGCTATTTTTCCGTCACCGCACTCCCGGCCGGGACCTATTACCTTCGCACGGATACCCCCTTGGCGCTGGTTAACGAGTGGTACGCCGATGTCTACATTTACCACCAGGGGAACCCCCCCGTGGACGGGGCGACGCCGGTCGTCCTGGGAGTCGACCAAACGATCAGCAACCTCGTATTTGAGCTGGGGCTGGGGGCGGATATCGAGGGCAACTTGAGCAAGCAGGTGACCACGGAAGGCTTGAGCGACCAGGTCATCGATTTGTTCGATGCCAGTGGAACCTTTTACGATTCCGTCATCACGGGTTCAGAAGGCTTTTATGCCCTGC
>JAYGFS010000613.1:0-4322 GCA_046581765.1 Verrucomicrobiota bacterium | reverse complement strand
CTTGCCTTTACCCTTGGCTTCGCCCTTGCCTTTAGCCCCGGCTTCGCCCTGGCTTTTGCCTCTGGCTTCGCCCTTGCTTTTAGCCCTGGCTTCGCCCTTGCTTTTGCCCCTGGCTTCGCCCTTCGGCGCCCCCTTGGCTTTAGCCTTCGGCGCTCCCTTGGCTTTAGCCTTGCCCCTGCCTCTTCCCGAGCCCTGGGCCCTCCCCGAGCCCTTGGTTCTGGCCCGGCCTGTGCCTTTGCGCTGCTTGCCCTTTTTCCATTCACCTTCCTCCACCAGGGAGAAGTCCAGGCGGCGCAGGCGCAGGTCCACGCTCACCAGTTCCACCTTCGCCGGTTGACCGATATGAAAAGTGCGCTTGGTCCGCGCACCGACGGCATGGGTGCCGCCCGCATTCACCTCGAAGTAATCCCCAGCCAGGGCCTCGAAGGGAACCAGCCCGCGCATCAAGGTGGCCGTCAGCTCGATCAACAGGCCCTTCGGCATGATCCCGGCAATGACGCCCGGCCAGGGACCGGTTTCCCCTTTCCAGAGTAGATCGTTGTAGTACTGGACCATTTTTATCTGGATCGATACCCGCTCGGCCTGCTCGGCATTCTGCTCGCGCATCGTCGTGTCCCGGGCGATATCGGGCATATCCTCATGGGTGTAGGGGATGGCCGAGCGGGTCTCCAGGGCGTGCAGGATGCGGTGTACGACCAGGTCGGGATAGCGCCGGATCGGGGAGGTGAAATGGCTGTAATGCTCAAAGCCCAGTCCGAAATGTTCGCGCCGGACAGCGGCATACTCCGCGCGCTTCATGTTGCGCAGAATCGTCAGGGATACCGGGTAGCGTAAATAGTCGGGGAGTTCACCGGTCAGTATGCGGTTGATGTCTTCGCGGCCTTCAATCGATTCATCCAGGCCAAAGGCTTCCAGGTCCGCATTCATCTTGAGCCACTGCTCTTCGCTGGGTTCTTCATGGATGCGATACAGGCAGGGGGCCTTCGCCTTGCTGAGAATGATGGCCACCACCTGGTTGGCCAGCAGCATGCATTCCTCGATCAACTGGTTTGCTTCCTGTTGCTTGCGTTTCTCGACCCGCAGGACCTTGCCAGCTTCATCGAGCACGCATTTGACCTCGTCCGAATCCAGGTAGATCGAACCTTCCTTAAAGCGCTTCCTGCGCAGCGCCTTGGCCAGGGGTCGGATCCTGCGCAGGGCCTCCTGCACATCCCGGGGAATGCCCTTGTTCTCCCCGGAATCAAAGAAGTCCTGGGCTTGCTGGTAATGCATGCGGCAATTGGAATGAATGACGGACTTGTGCGTGTCGTAGTTTTGGATGCGCCCGCGCTTATCGAGTTCAACCATAACCGAGTGCGCGAGGCGGTCCTGGTTGGGCCGCAGGCTGCAGAGATTGTTGGTCAGGTTTTCCGGGAGCATGGTGATCACGCGATCCGCCAGGTAGGCACTGGTTCCACGGTTTCGCGCCTCGCGATCGATCGCGGACCCGATCGGGACAAAGTGGCTGACATCCGCAATATGGATGCCCAGGCGCAGGTTGCCGTTCTTGAGGACCTCTACGGACAGCGCGTCATCAAAGTCCTTGGCATCAACCGGGTCGATGGTGAAGGTGACCACCTTGCGCAAATCCTTGCGCCGGCGGAATTCGTCCGCGGGAACCTCGGTCCACGCCTCCGCTTCACGGATGACCGCCTCGGGGAATTCCTCCTCGAGATTATAGACGCGCAATACGGAAATCATGTCCACCCCCGGATCGTCGAAGGCCCCGAGATCCTCCTGGACCGTGCCGCTGAGTGGCGCGGCGGGGTAGGGGGGTTCTTCCAGCAGGGCAACCGCCTTGTGCTTTTTCTTGAAGCGCAGGCCGTCGGCGAAACCCGTCACCTTGACGTCTTCCAGTTTGGGGTCATCCGGGATCAGCCAGGTCCCGTTGCCCTTCTTGACCAGCAGACCGGTTACCCGGTCGATACCGCGCTTCACTACGCGGTCGATCTGGCCTTCATGGGTCTTTTTGGGGTCCGGGTTCACTTTTGTAAAGACCCGCACGAGCACGGTGTCGCGATGTCGAGCAGTGCCCATTGCGGGTTTCGGAACGAAGATATCCGGAAGATCAGGGTCTTCCGTGTTTACGAATCCAAAGCCCTGGGCATGAAGAAACAATTCACCCCGGACCAGTTCGCCGTGGGCCGGCAGGGCGATCCGGTTCTTTTTCAGCAGGATGACCTTGCCGTCCAGTTCCAATTGGCGGACGAGACCTCGAAACGCTTTGCGATCCTGGGGATTCAGGTTCAGGCGCTTGGCGAGATCCGCCCGGCGAACTGGGCGGTAATCCTCCGCCTCGAGAATGGACATGAGCTGCTTTTCGAGTGGGTCGGGCATGTGATTTTGCTTTGCTTTGCGCTTTGCAACGCGGGTTGGGTCGGTTTGTATGGCGAACCCTCCTATACTGTATGGTTTATGGCTAAAGAAAAATTAAAAGTCGCTTTTGTGTCTGCAGAAATCACGGGATTCGCCTCAACGGGCGGACTGGGTGACGTGGCAAGGGCCTTGCCGGAGGAACTCAAGCGGGGCGGCGTGGAAGCCATTCGGATCATGCCGCTGTACCGGACCGTACGCCAGGCGGTTCCGGATATCAAACCGCAGGAGATAGTTTTTTCGATCCCCATGGGCCAGGACACCTGGCGGGCCGAGGCCTGGGCATCGAGGGGCAGGGGAGTCAAAACCTGGTTCATCAACAAGGAGGAATGCTTCGACCGAGAGGGCCTGTACAGCCTTGAGGATCGTCCATTCGACGATAATTTCGAGCGATTCCTGCTGTTTCAGAAGGCGGTGGTGGCCCTGCTCGACGCCTTGAAGTTCAGGGCCGACATCGTCCACTGCAACGACTGGCACTGCGCCCTGGTACCGCTTTTATTGCGCTACGGGATCGATGGTTCCGGCCGGAAAAAAAGAGAAAAAGTTTTATTCTCGATCCACAACCTGGCCTACCAGGGCTTGTTCCCCAGCCACAAGTTTGACCTCACCAATCTCCCTGGACATACCTTTACGCATCACCACATGGAGTTCTTCGGGCAACTCAACTGCATGAAAACGGGTATCGCCGACAGCGACTGGGTATCCACGGTGAGCGAAGCCTACGCCCGCGAAATCCAGACGCCGGCCTTCGGGTGCGGGCTGGATCCGCTGTTACAGCATCGCAGGAAAAAGCTCACCGGCATCCTGAACGGGGTCGACTACCGTGAATGGAATCCCGCCAGGGATCCGCATATCCCGGCGTCGTTTCGTTCTAATGCACTCGCGGGAAAAGAGACCTGCAAAAAGGCGTTGCTCACGGAATTCGGGCTTAAATACGATGCGGACACCCCCTTGATAGTCATGGTCAGCCGGATGACTGACCAAAAAGGTTTTGATGTCATGGCTACGGCGATGCCGCGCTTGATGAGCCGCAAGCTGCACTTGATCATCCTTGGCAGCGGGGAACGAAAATACCGGGACCAGGCCCTTGCCTGGGCCTCCAAGTGGCCGGGCAGGATTGCGGTTAAGATCGGTTTTGATATCGCCCTGGCTCACCGCATTGAGGCGGGTGGGGACTTTTTTCTCATGCCCAGCCGTTTTGAACCCTGCGGGTTGAACCAGCTGTACAGCCTTAAATACGGCACCATTCCCATCGTTCATGATACGGGGGGCCTTTCCGACAGTATCGTCGACCTGGCCAAGCCGAACGGCAACGGTTTCAAGATGAACGCCTACACGGCAAAAGCGCTGGATATGGCCGTCCAGCGTGCGCTTGGTCTGTACGGACAAAGCGATGCACTCAAGCGCGTACGACAGGCGGCCATGCGTCAGGATTTCAGCTGGAAAAACAGCGCCAAGGCCTACTTGGGCCTGTATCGGAAGCTCCTCCATAAACGATCCAGGTGAGCCCGGTGTACTTCGAACCTTTTCTCCATTTTATTAAAGAATATCCATACCCAACTTAACATAAGATGTATTATGCGACGTTATAAGGAAGGCTTGGATATACTCTTTTAGATCCATGAAATGGTGTTCGGGCTACACGGGAAAGATATCCGATCGGCATCCTGACAACTAGCCAACGCGATTATAGGCGTTCCTCCCTCATGGCCGCCATGAATCGGAAAACCGGGGACCCTTCGTAAATTGGTAGCGCGGCACGGCAATCCGTGGAATGTACCCAAGGGCTAAATGCCTTATGGGTTCCTGTTCCAGTAGATTTTCAGGTTCTTCGTTACCCGACCGGCGGCAATAAGATCGAGTTTCCCGTCACCGTTCAGGTCGGCGGCCTTGAGGTCCTCGCAAGCCAT
>JAYGFS010000488.1:0-4528 GCA_046581765.1 Verrucomicrobiota bacterium | reverse complement strand
GCCCGCCGGATGGGCAGCCCATGCGATGAAAGTTGGCGGCGGCACAGAAGCCAATCCCGCGATTCCCGACAGAACGCGGCCGCTGTATGACTACATCAAGGATACCGAGGTGTTTCGCTGTCCAAGCGACCGTGGTTCGGAAGGTGGAGTGGCCGGTAATGTTGCAGATGAGGTATTCATGAAGTATGGCAGCAGTTATATCTACATGATCGATGCCGTAACTAGCGAGGGGCTCGTAAAGGTGGGCGACAAGAAGCTTACCGATCCAAGCTTTGAAGCATCCACGCGCAAGATTGTGCTATTTGAGCCGTGTTTTGAAGGCGGGAATACGACGCGGCCCAGAACCAAGGCGCAGTGGCACGACCCGTCCAGGCACTCGACCAACGGCGCATTTCTCGACGGCCATGTCGCCAAGCAGGACAACAAGGGCTACAGCGGTACGCCATCTGTCGATGTCGTCGTTACGGATCCTCGCGACTATTATTGAACCCGACAGAGCCGACTCAGTTTCCATCCGTCAGTAAGGCCTTCGCTTGCCCGTAGCGAATGCTGTCCGCTCGGCCGGCAAGCAGGCCGTAGGCACCACCCGTCCACTCAAGGCGCGTACTCCGGAAAACTTCGCGACCATCCACGCGCCCGATGATGGCTGTTCCGTGGCGGACAACGGTCAGCGCGTAGGATGCATTGATCGGGATGGGTTCGGCCCGAAATGCATCGATGTGAAACACCTTGCCGTCGTATTGGGCAAGCACCCAGGCACCCGAGTATCCGTGCAGCCCGAAGTAGCTGAATGATTCCATCCCTTGGTAGTTGAACACAATACCGGCAAAGCTCTGGTCACTGAATCGTTTCCTGCTGCTCCCCTGAAAGCGCACCTGCAGGCCCCCCGGGGCACGGTCCAGGTCGAAGAGCCCGACGTCTACCAGCTCGGGTGTCGCCCAGGACAGCGTCTTCGTCTGGCGAATGCCCTCTCCCCGCTCCGTCGTGGCTTTGAGCTTGACCGGCTGCCAGCGCCCCGGTTCTTTTGCGGACGGGCGGGTTGGTTCCTTGTTCGCTTGCCGGGGAATACCAACGCTGGATTTGGGCCCGTAGGGCCGGGAAAAGGGGTCACCGATGGCCAGCAGCTGCAAAGGACATGCTACCGAAGCGTATAGTGCCTCGATGGCCGTCAGGCCCCGGCGACGATGGGCAAACAGTCGTGCATTGGGAAACTTGGTCCAGTAGCTGTAGGGTTCGGATACCGTGCCCGTGGTCACCGATGCACCCTGGCTAAGCCAATGCGTGCATTTCGTCTGACCGGGTGAGTTGAAATGGGCGGCGAAGCTGGTGAGATGATCTGCATAACTGCCCGGCAGGCAGCCGGGGGTCGCATGGACCAAAGCCGTACCCATCATGAGGCCTGCCACACGATCCTCTTTCGTCGGATTACCGGTTATGATGCGTGCGGGTTGACCGAGGCCTTTCAATTCTTCCATCGCCTCCGCCCATTGCCACCTGCGCATCTTCACCCGCACATCCTTCGAGTCGACGAAGAACACCGTACCCTCGGGACGGCTGCCGTCCGCCTGGGCCGAGCGATGCAGGGAGCGCAAGATTTCTTCCGTCGTGTTGCCGCGGGCACCATTTACCCCGAGCATCATGCTGGGGACAGGGCGCTTTTCAGCTGGAATATTGAGCAAATGGTCAAAGGGGAGGCCTTGAATGGCCTGGCTGCCCGGCTGCAAGGGTCCGGCGAAAAGCGGTGAGGCAAAGCTACCTGTATTGATCTGCTCACGGCCTGGCGCCTGCCCGCGCACGTAGGTGAAGCCGGTCAGGGAGATCGGGGGCACGGTGTTGACGGCGACCGGGAAGTCCGTCGAGTAAATCCAGGCCAGGATGCTGCTCTCCAGTTTGCGAGCCTTTATCGTGGCCTGTACCGGCTCCCAGATCTGCGCGATGAAGTCCTTTTGCCGCATGTGGCCCTCACGCAGCGTCTGCAAGGACTCGGTGGAGAGTTCGACGATGTTCGTCTCGGGTATGCCGCGCAGCTTTGCATACGCATCCGCTACGAATCGCGAATGGACGCCTTCACGGTTTACCAGCAGAAGTACCTGTTCCGGCTCCAGGCCCCGGGCGGCCTGCGACAAGAGGCATAGGGTTAAAGCGATCAACGAACCGCAGCACCTGCCCTTGGCATTTCGTGAGAGGGCGGGATCGCAGGTCTTCCAGCAGAGTACGCACGCAAAGGAATTCCGGATCATATCCGACACCTTATCCCGTGGGAATTTGTTTTGTAAACGGTTGAAATGTGATTAAACCGATGCACCGATGAAGATCGCCGTGCTCAGCGTTACCCAGGGAGAAGGCCACGGGGCAGAATCGGTCCTCGTGGAATTGATGCGAGCCTGGGTGGCGTCGGAAACGCGCGATGAGCTTTTTATCGTTGCGCCGGAACAAACGCGCATCTTGCGTGTTGCACGCGAGCTGGATCTTCCACACGCCGCCTTCGCATCCGCCCGGGATGCCCTGTTCGAGAACCTGCGCGGGTTGGGCGGGGTTAAGGATCGGTTTATCGATGCCGACATCATCCACCCCTGGACCGCGCGGGCCTTCGAGTTTGGATCCTGGTTCGGACGGCGTTCTTCTGCGAGGGTTAGCGGTACGCTGCATGACCATCCAGAGGCCTTTTTTCACAGTCGTTTGCGCCAGAAACTGATTCGTTACAACGCCAATCGCATGCAGGGGCTCGTCTGCGTGAGCGAAGCGGTACAGGGGGCCTGCGATGCCTGCGGCTATCGCTGTCCGCTGCGCGTCATTCACAATGGCTTGGTTGATGTTGCATACCCTGCGGTACCTGGCGAACAGCTGCGCATTGGATTTCTTGGCATGAAGGCTCGTTTCAAAGGCTTTGAACTCATCCGGTCGTGGATGGATTCAAGCGCTGCAGCAGGTGCGGTCTGGCACTTGTTCGGGGAGGCGGACCCCGCGCTGGTGAAGTCCCTCGACGGCCTGCCGGAGAGTGTCTACGTGCTGCACGGGCGCAAGGATCCGGAATCGATTTATCCATTTTGCGACATCATCGTTCATGCTTCGGATGCGTTTGACTCCCTGCCTACCGTGTTGATTGAAGCCGCCCGGGCCGGCCTCCCTTCCCTGGCCTCTTCGCTAGGTGGTGGTCCGGAAATCGTTCGCCACGGTGAAACGGGATTCGTTTTTTCACCCGATGCGCCCGGTGAAGGCCTGGCGAAACTGCTTGCGCTCGTGGAAGATGCTGCGCTCCGTGAGAAACTGGGCCAGGCAGCTCGCCGACATTATGAAACAGCGTTTGGCGGGGCGTCCATGGTGGCGGGGTATGTTGATTTCTGGCGCAGCCTGGCATGAGTGGGGAGGCGATGAAGCAAAAGGCCGTACAGGGGGGCTTCTGGTCGCTGGTCGAAAATGTGGGTTCCCAAGGCCTGACCTTCGTTGTGTTCGTTGTGCTTGCGCGTTTGCTGGATCCCGGGGACTTTGGCCTGGCGGCCCTGACATCGGTGTTCACTGCACTGGCTTTAATTTTTTCAAACCAGGGCCTGGGCGATGCGTTGGTGCAGAAAGAGGTGCTCAAGCCCGAGCATCTGGACGCGGTTTACTGGGTGAACAATGCTATCGCGCTGGTTGCGGCCGCTTTGTGTTTTCTCTTTGCGCCCGGCATCGCCCATGTGTTTGGGGAGCCTGAACTCGCGCCCCTGCTCCGCGTGCTCTGCATATCTTTTGTGTTTAATGCCCTCGGGCTGGTACATTTCGCCATGTTGCGACGTGAATTGCGCTTCCGTTCGCTTGCTCTACGCCGCCTGATAGCCGCCTTTGCCGGCGGGATGGTCGGCTTGATCATGGCCTGGCGGGGCTATGGTGTCTGGAGCCTGATCATGCAGCAGGTCGTGAACAGCTTTGTCGCCATGATCATTCTGCATGCGGGTTATCGTTGGCATCCGCGCCTTCGTTTTTCCCGCGCGCATTTTGTCGAGCTCTTTCATTTCAGCTCGCACACCCTGGGTACCAACGTGATGAATTTCTGCATGTTGCGCGCCGATCGCCTCCTGATTGGATTCTTCCTGGGAAAAGTGGACCTCGGCTACTACGCGCTTGCACAGCAATTGATTAGCATCATGGCGCTTATCTTCGTGGGCTCTATCAGCTCGATCGCGTTCCCTGTATTGTCTCGCTATGCGGAGTCGCTCAAGCGGCAGGAGGTCTTCACCTTGGCGCTCAAGGTGACCTGCCTGGTCGCATTTCCCGCCTTTTGCGGACTTATGCTGACCGCGCACGAAGTTGTTCCCGTGGTGTTCGGGGCGGACTGGATTCCGGCCGTGCCCTTGATTCAGGTTCTCGCGGTGATCGGTTTTTTCTATGCAATTTTTTATCTGGTCGATGCGCTGGCCATGGCGGGAGGCCGGGCCGATTGGGTGTTTCGAGTGAATCTGTTGAACATCATTTTCTACGCGACAGCCTTTTTCATCGCGGTTCCCTTTGGCATTGTCGCGGTTGCAATGGCCTTTGTCGCGCGAGGGGT
>JAYGFS010000471.1:0-1692 GCA_046581765.1 Verrucomicrobiota bacterium | reverse complement strand
CTGCGCGGCCTGTTGCTGGCCGCTCTCTTTGCTGGCATTGCGTGGGGCTTGTCCGACCGCCGCGTCCGGCACATCGCCGCGCTCACGTGGAAAACCGCCGTCCGGCTCCGCTTCATTTGGGTCATGGTCATCCTGCTCCTGATCACTGTGGGCGGTTTGCCCGCAGTGTTGCGCGATGACGGCTCGGCCAAAGGCATGGCGCAAATCATCCTCACCTACACCTTGAGCATGACCACCGGCATTCTTGGCCTCTCCACCCTATGGCTGGCCGTGGGCAGCATGGCGCAGGATATTGGCGAGTGTCAGATGCAGATGGTGGTTACTAAGCCCATTGCCCGCTGGCAAATCTGGCTGGGCAAATGGCTGGGCATCATGGGGTTGAATCTCATCCTCCTCGCGGTGGCGGGCACGGTGGTGTACGGCGTGGTCGAATATCGCGCGGGCGTCCTCACCACCGCCCAATATGAAAGACTCAAGAATCGCAGCGAGAAGCAAATTATAGAGGAAGTTAAGAAGGCTCTGGGTGAACGCCGGTTAATGCTTGAAGAGGTGCATCTGTTTAATAAGGAGAAAAATGAGTATGTGCTGAATGATGATAAAGAGTGGATAAGACAACCAATAGAGAAGCTTAAGGAATTATTGGCGGAACTGCCTGAACGCGAATTGCGTAAGGAAGTGCTAGTTGCCCGCGCGCCTTTGGAGTTGGTGGATGTGAAGGTGCTGACAGTCAGCGGCAATGCTATCAACTCTGATTCGTACAAGGATTGGAGAAAACTTCAGCGGGAAAATGATGAGGAGATGGCGTTGATGAAGGCATTGGAAGAGGTTCAGGCATTTGCTCGGGCCGAGCAGGATCGGCGTGCAAATAAGGGCGGTATTTTTGAAAACGTGGAGGTTCCCCAATCTCTGCCGGTTGATATTGCGGCGCAGATTCGCAATGATATACGGATGAACTATCGTATCCAGTCGCAGGTGATGCGGCCAGGGACTGGGCGGCAGTTTAGCTTCCGAAAGCCGCGGGTAAGCTTCAATGAGGATCGCGGGTTGGTGCTGCGGTTCCAAATTCTGGATACCCGCATGAATTTCAAGGGTGACCGTCGTTATCACTTCGTAACGACGCATGGTCCTTACGAAGATCTGCCCGGCTCTCCCCGTGTAGGAAGCTTTACAGCTCGCACACAGATTGAAGTTCCCTTGGCAACCAAGGGAACTCGGCCGGACGAAGACGGCAACCCCGAGGAGGCTAGTGTCTTTGGCACAAAAACAAACAGCGTAGGCGAAGTCGATACTCTGTTGTATGTGAGTTTAATAAACGCTGAAAAATCCGAGCAGGGTCAGGAATATATGGCTACACTGAAGCTGCCGTTTTTGGATGAAACCACCGGCGAGCTGGATCCGCGCGGTGTGGAGGTGATGTATTATGAGGGCGGATTTCTCAAAAACTACCTGCGCGCGCTGGCCGTGGTGTTTGCTTGGCTGGGTGCACTGGCGGCGCTGGGGCTCATGGCGGCCAGTTTCATGTCCCTTTCAATGGCGGTGTTTGCCTGCACGGGAATCCTCCTCATTTCGTTTTGCACGGGGCTGATGAAGGATGTGGTGAAGGATGATACCATCATGCAAACCTATACCGACGGGGTGCATGACACATCCGTCGTTGATTTTTTTGCCATCAATGCCTTCAAGGTGATGGTG
>JAYGFS010000470.1:0-10968 GCA_046581765.1 Verrucomicrobiota bacterium | reverse complement strand
TTGATAAATTCCGCCGTGTCGGCATGCCCGAACAGGCAACGTTTGGCCGCCTATTTGTTATGAAGCACATGTACAATGCAGCCTGCCTGCTCGCCGTCGCAGCTCTTATTTCTTCTTGTTATAGACCGGACGAAATAACGGTTGAAGTCTCCACTCCCCAACTGGCCGGACAGGCCGATGCGGATCTAATCGAGCGTGCCCTGACGGAAAAAAACGGAATAAATATGGAGATGGTCAAGACCGTCTCTTTTGATTTTGATCAGCGCCTTGTGAGGGTGACCTATAACGCAAAGTTGACCGCGCTGAAGAACATCCAACACGCGATTGCCGGGGCAGGTTTCCAGGCCGACCATATTCCCCCACGCCCGGGTTCGGAATCCAAGCGGCTTCCACCCGCTAAAGGTGTGCAAAATCCAGGAAAATCAGCGAACGCGCCTGCCCCGCCAAATACGGGGAAATAAGCCCATGGACCCTGCGGTTGAGCAGTTTCTGGATTACATCAGCCTGGAGCGTGGCCTCAGTCCACTCACGCGCGAAGCCTACGGAAACGACCTCAAGACCTTCGCCCGCTTTTGCGCTGAACGTGGGAAATGCGAGGCCGCCAAGGTCAAGCGCAAGGACGTGATGGACTTCCTTATGGCCGGAAAAGCTGCCGGCCTCCAGAGCAGCACCCTCTCCCGGCGGCTCGTTGCGGTCAAGGTCTTCTTCCGGTACCTTCAAAACGAGGGCCTGCTGTTCGAGAACGTCACGGAAACGATGGAGTCGCCAAAACTCTGGAAAATCCTCCCGGACTGCCTGAATGAAAACGAAGTTGAGCGCTTGCTGGATCAGCCGTCTAAACGGACGAGCCAGGGGCAACGCGATGGAGCGATCCTGGAAATTCTTTACGGATGCGGACTGCGCGTTTCCGAAGTCACGCACTTGGAATTGCGTGACCTTCACCTGGAAAGCGGCACCTTGCGTTGCATGGGAAAGGGTCGCAAGGAACGGGTCGTCCCCATGGGCAAGCAGGCGGTCGAACGACTGGAGCATTATCGGGCTACCGTGCGGCCCTGCTTCAAACCAGCACCCGAAGAAGCCGCTCTGTTTCTTAATCGTTTCGGCCACAGCCTGTCACGCCAGGCCCTGTGGGCCATGATTAAAAAATATGCCCTGACCGCGGGCATCACCAAGTCGATTTCTCCACACACGCTCCGCCACAGCTTCGCCACCCATCTTTTAGCACATGGCGCGCCGCTCCGGGTTATCCAGGAAATGCTGGGTCATGCGGACATTGCCACCACGCAGATCTATACACACGTCGATTCGGACCGTATAAAAGCAATTCACAAGCAATTTCATCCCCGGGCATGATTTCAAGAAATCCATACAAGGCACTGGAAAAGAACTTGGGATACCGGTTCAAACATAAGTCCGTTTTGAAAACCGCCCTTACCCATCCCTCCTTCAGTAACGAATATCCACAGGGTGAAGTCGAAGATAATCAACGCCTGGAATTTCTTGGCGATGCCGTGCTCGGCTACATGTGTGCCAGCCACCTCTTTAAAAACTTCCCGGAATTTCGTGAGGGACGCCTGACCAAGACCCGTGCCAGCATGGCGAACAGTGAAATTCTCGCCACGATCGGCGTGTCCCTGGCACTCGGGGATTTTTTATTGCTGGGCAAAGGCGAAAAGAACATGGGCGGAAACCAACGGGACTCCAACATTACGGACGCCCTCGAAGCGATCATCGGTGCCGCCTACCTCGATGGCGGGCTAAGGGCTTCCTGGAAGATCTTTAACCGGCTGTTCTTTCCCCATATCGAGCGCCTGATTTCTGTTCAGCCCCTTGAAAACCCAAAGGGTACGCTACAGGAACACGCCCAGGAGAACTGGAAAGTCAGTCCGGCCTATCGGATCACCGAGGAATCCGGGCCGCCGCACGACCGCGCGTACACCGCCGAGGTCGTCATCAACAACAAAGTTGCGGGCATCGGAAGAGGACCCAGCAAACAGACTGCCGAGAAGGATGCGGCCCTGAACGCGCTGGTCGTGCTTGATATCGAGGCCTGAACGAGCATCTACCCCATGTGTGACGGTATTTTACCTCTTGAAAAAGCGGGTTGGCGCGTCTAGTTTCCCTCCTTTCCGCAGCATGTAACGATTCGCAGGAGAACACATCATGGTGAAAACAGCTTCCACAATGCTTGAACTGGGCACCGAGGCCCCCGATTTCGAACTCATTGACGTGCTCAGCGGCAATCGGGTCACGCGGGGTGATCTTGGCGGCCGCAAAGGCCTGTTGGCCATGTTTATCTGTGCTCACTGCCCCTACGTTAAACACATGGAGTCGGCCTTGGCCGCGCTGGGAACGGATTACCTTGGGCAGGGCTTGGGCATGGTGGCTTTTTCTTCCAACGACGTGGCACATTATCCGGACGACGCACCGGACAAGCTGCGGGAACAGGCGACCAACTGCGGGTTCAATTTCCCCTACTTGTACGATGAACACCAGCACGCGGCCAAGGCCTATACCGCGGCCTGTACCCCCGACTTTTTTCTTTTCGATGCCGACTTCAGCCTGGTCTATCGCGGGCAGCTGGATGACAGCCGCCCGGGTACCGACATTCCGGTAACCGGCGAGGATCTGCGCAAGGCCATAGACCAAGTCCTGGCTGGTGAAGAACCGATTGAAATACAAAAGCCCAGCCTCGGTTGCAATATCAAGTGGATCCCCGGTGAAGAACCGGCTTACTTCGCCTGATTGAGCCGGCATGGAGCCCCCCTATGAGTGAGCATCCAGCTTATACGCTGGTCGAAAACCGGTACGTTAAGGAATTCGATACAGAGGCCCGGCGCTACCGGCACCGGAAGACAGGTGCCCGTGTCCTGTCCATGGTCAACACGGATGACAACAAGGTCTTCGGCATCACCTTCAAGACGCCACCGGGTGATTCGACCGGCGTCGCGCACATCCTCGAGCACTCCGTGCTTTGCGGGTCCCGAAAGTATCCAGTCAAGGAACCGTTCAAGGAGTTGATGAAGTCGTCGCTCAATACCTTCATGAATGCGATGACCTACTCGGACAAAACGGTATATCCGATTGCTTCGCGCAACCTGAAGGATTTTTACAACCTGGTTGATGTCTACCTCGACGCGGTATTTTTCCCCATACTGGGCAAGCATATATTCGAGCAGGAAGGTTGGCATTACGAACGGAAGAACGGCCAGTTGAGCTATAAAGGGGTGGTGTACAACGAAATGAAGGGCGTGTATTCCTCGCCGGACAGCCTGCTGTACGAATACGCACAGCAGAGTCTCTATCCGGATACGACCTATGGCTATGACAGTGGCGGCGATCCAGCCCACATCATCGATCTCAGTTACGAAGCTTTTGTGGGCTTTCACAAGCGCCTGTACCATCCGGCGAACAGCCTGGTGTATTTTTACGGCGACGACGATCCCGGGGAACGCCTGGAGCGCCTGGATGCCTATTTGGCTGAATTCGAGGCCGACGAAGGCCTGGCAGCGATTCCCCTGCAACCCCGTTTTACAAAGCCCTTGCAGGTCGAGCGGAGCTACGCAGGAAATGAAGATCTCTTCGTGACCACCAACTGGCTGCTCGGCTCATCGACCGATCTCCAGATGAATCTCTCGTTTAACCTGCTCGCGTATATGCTGACCGGTTCGCCCGCGTCCCCGTTGCGCGTAGCCCTGATTCAAAGTGGCCTGGGCGAAGATCTCACCGGGGCGGGCCTGGAAGGCCAGACTCAGGAGATGTATTATTCCACCGGCCTCAAGGGCGTGGACGAAGGGGATTCCGACCAGGTGCAGGCACTCATCGAGAAGACGCTGCGACAGATCTGTACGGACGGCTTTGCCCGGGAGATGGTCGAGGCGGCCTTCAACACCATCGAGTTCAACCTTCGTGAGAACAACACCGGAAGCTATCCGCGTGGCTTGGTGCTGATGCTTCGGACACTGGTGACCTGGCTGCACGACGGGGATCCCATTACGCCCCTTGAATTTGAGATCCAACTCCACCAGGTCCGCCTGGCCCAGGAAAAGGATCCACGTTACTTTGAATCACTGATTCAAACCTGGTTGCTGGACAACCCGCATCAGACCCGGCTCGTCTTGCGCCCGGATCCTGCCCTGGCTAAGCAGGAGGCCGAGGCCGAGTCCCAACGCCTGACTGCCGTGCGCGACGCTTTTTCCAAAGCCGCCTTGACCGCGATCGAGGCGAACGCCAAGCGCCTGGAAGACCTGCAACTTGCGCCGGATACGCCGGAGGCGCTGGCAACCATGCCGACCCTGCATCTGGTTGATGTGAAAAAGATCGTGGACCGGGTGCCAAGGCAGGTTGACCAACTGGCACAGACCGATTTGATCCTTCATGAGCAGCCCACCAACGGCATCCTCTACCTCGACCTCGGCTTCAATCTGTTTACCTTGCCGGCACGCTTGGCCACACTGGCTCCCCTGTTTGCGCGGGCGATCACCGAGATGGGGACATCGGAGCAGTCGTATATCGAGTTAAATCAACGCATTGCATCAAAAACCGGCGGTATTGAAGAGGCCTTTTTCTCCTCCGGTATCTTTGACGCTACCGACACGACGGCCTGGCTGTTTTTGCGATCCAAGGTCATGGCATCAAAACTGGATGACCTGCTCAGCATTCTCCATGACATCCTGCTCAAGCTGTCCCTCGATGAGCGTGAACGCTTTCTCCACATCGTGCTGGAGGAGAAAGCCGGAGAAGAAAGCAATCTCATCCCGGGTGGACACGGGATCGTGTCATCCCGCATGGGCGCGCGATTCAGCCTGGCGGGTTGGATTAACGAACAAATGGACGGCGTGGCGTATCTGATATTCCTGCGTGAGCTTATTCAGCGGATCGAGAACGATTGGGACGGGGTGAGGGCGGACTTGTCGGATCTCCGCGACTGCCTGCTCAACCGTGCATATATGATTTGCAACCTGACCGCGACTAATCCGATCCTCGAAGTCACCCAGCCCAGGTTGGAGCGCTTCCTGGAAACGCTTCCGTTCAATGCTGAGGCAAAACTTGAGACTTGGCCAAGGACCCATCTCCCGCGTTTCGAGGGACTGGAAATTCCCGCGAAGGTCCAATACGTAGGGCGTTCAATTGAACTGTTCAAACTCGGGTACACCTACCACGGAAGTGCCATGGTCATTAATCGGCACCTTCGGAACAATTGGTTATGGGACCGGGTACGCGTACTGGGCGGGGCATACGGATGCTTCTGCAGCATTGACCAGAAAAGCGGGGTCATGAATTTTGTTTCATACCGCGATCCCAATGTGGAAAGCACCCTGGATATCTACGCGAATGCGGGTCGCTTTCTGCTCGACGAACCCGTATCTGCGGGGGAGTTGGAACGCGGGATAATCGGTATGATGGGCGACCTGGACCCTTGTCAACTGCCCGATGCCAAGGGTTACGGCAGCATGCTGCGCCACCTGAATGGACTTTCCGATGAGCGTCGACAGCGTGTCCGTGACGAGGTCATGTCCACCACGGTCGATGATTTTAAAGCCTTTGGTGAAGTGCTCAATTCGGCCGGAAAACCCGAGCATGTGGTGATTCTTGGCCCCCAGAGTGGCTTGGCCAGGGCCTCTGCGCATATCGGTGAGGACCTGGATACGATCAAACTCATCTGATGAAGACCCCGCTTGCGTGCGTGCGGCAGGTCCGGTAGACTGCCCGTCATGAACTACCTTCGGATCCTGCTTCTGTCGCTCCCCCTCCTGCTGCTCAGCGCGTGTGATGATGACGAGTATCACGACAACACCCCTCCCGAGGGTCAAGGCGGACTGATTGTGGTCAACGACCGCCCGAACGGAATGCGGGTATTTATCGATGGCGAAGCCCAGGCGGACGTGGGCGATTACGACGACCGGGCCTACAACCTGGAACCCGGGGTCCACCGGGTTATCCTGGACGCAAAAAAGTCTCGTGGCGCGTTTATTCAGGAAGTCGAAATTCTTACCGGACGGAACGTTGTGTTGCTGGTGGAAGATTCCGGCTCAAACGATATTTACGTCCGCGTGCAGTTGGATTAGGCATCCTCAACGCGGCTTATAATCCGGATTCGATTGCGGAAACTTCGCGCCGACGTCCTTCAGATGTTTGAGCAATTTCCGGTCCATGGTTTGGACCTTCTCCGGCATTTCCGCAGCCAGGTCGTGGGCTTCGCTTAAATCGTCTTTCAGGTTGAATAGTGAATAGGCCGGGCCAACCCACCAGCGGATCAGCTTCCAGTCCCCCTCTCGGATGATGCTGTAGGGTCCCGGCGCATGTCGATAATGTGGAAAGTGCCAATAGAGTGCATTCCGACCGAGGGTTCCTCCCCTGAGCGCGGGCTTTAGATCCACACCGTCAATCGTTCGGTCGGGGGGAAGCTCCGCTCCTGCAGCCCCCATGATGGTGGGGAACCAGTCGACACTGCTGATCGGGACGGTGGAGCTTGTCCCGGGCTTGGTGATGCCCGGCCAGCTCACAATACAGGGCACACGAATGCCCCCTTCAAAGGCATAACCCTTCCCGGAGCGCAACGGTTTGTTGTTGGTCGGCCCGGAAAGCCCACCATTATCGGAGGTAAATATGAACAGGGTATTACCGGTCAAGGCGAGCTCATCCAAGGTATCCATGATCCGTCCCACCGCCTGGTCCATGCTTTCGACCATGGCCGCGTATGCAGCATTCTGTTGGTGGGTCTTCGGCTTCGCCTTGTATTTCCGGATCAGGTCCTCTCGCGCCTGGATCGGCGTGTGCACCGCGTAATGGGCCATATACAGAAAGAACGGATCCTTCGCATGCTTGCGGATAAATCCCACGGCCTCGTCGGCCTCTCGATCGGTCAGGTACTCCCCCGCTCGCCGTCCCGGCAGATTGGGGATGCCCGCCTGCAGCATGGGGTGCCTGCCCTTGGGTTGGTTGTAGGGGTCGAAATAGCTGGGTGGTTGCCCGTAATCACACCCACCAAAATTGTAATCAAAGCCTTGCTTCTCAGGATACCAGTCATCCGCACCCAGGTGCCATTTCCCAATATGACAACTCAGGTACCCATGCGGTTTTAACGCCTCGGCAATGGTGATTTCAGCGCTTTCCATCCAAAGGGCATTGTGGGGAACAAGGACCGCTTGTCTTCCACCCCTGAAGCCCACGGGGTTCTTTTTGTTCGCGGGGATCGTGCCCCCCTGGAAGCGGGAACGAATCCAGTCGGTTACCCCCAATCGAGCCGGCCACCGCCCGGTCATCACAGCCGCTCGACTCGGCGAACAGACTGCACAGGCCGCGTATCCCTCTGTAAAGCGGATGCCACGAGAGGCCAGCTTATCCACGTTTGGGGTTTCATAATAGGTGCTACCCTGGCAACCGAGATCCATCCAGCCGAGGTCATCCACCAACACAAGGACCACGTTCACGGGTGCGGCTGAGAGGGCAAGCAAGGGGACGAGGAAAAATCCATGAACGAAGCGTTTCATGCATGGAGCGTAAAGCACGCGACCGGGTATGACAATCTCGATCGCGCACCGGGTCTTGCGGACCTTTTAGCGCGGCCTGCCGGGTGCTGCCATCCGAAGGGGAACGGGATTGCCGCACCAAACCTGGTTTAGGGGAGGGATTCAGACGGATCGTGGTCCAGTGCCCGCCGCACGGAGAAAGCGAGTTCGCGCTTGGAATAGGGCTTTTTCAAGAGACCGAAAGCCTCCAGGCGAATCGCTTCTTTCACGCGGTCGGACTCGGAATATCCGCTGGCGATGATACAGGCCAGTCGGGGCCAACGAACGTGGATTACCCGGTAGGTGTCGAGGCCGTCAAATCCATCCTCCATCACCATGTCGAGCAGGACCAGGTCCACCTGTTGCTGGTGCAGGAAATCGATAGCAGCCTGGCCGTGGGGCACACAATAAACCTGGTAACCCAGGTTGCTTAAAAGCCGGGAAGCCAGCTTGAGCTGGGATGCGTCGTCGTCGACAATAAGAACACGTTCCTGCCCAATCGGGATGATCTCGTCTGTTCTCGGCTCTTCAGCGGCAGCGAATACGGCGGGCAGCTTGACCATGAACTCCGTCCCCTCCCCGGGCGTCGAGCGCACATCGATCTGGCCTCCGAGATCCTGGATGACGCTGTAGGCAACCGACAGTCCCAGGCCCGCATTGCGGTGCCCGGGCGTCTTCGTTGCGTAAGAAGGCTCAAAAATTCGCTCCAGGTGCTCTGGAGGAATGCCTTCGCCCGTGTCACCGATCCGGCACTCAACAACCCCTTGGTCGTGATTCGAGTTCAAGAGTTCCAGGCTGGGGTCATCCGGCAGGTAGGCCGTCGAAATGCTCAGCACACCGCCCGAGTGCATCGCATCCAATGCATGGCTGCAGAGGTTCATCAATATCTTGTTGATGTGGTGCTCGGACCCCATGACCAGTGGCGCATCATCATCCAGATTCACCTGCATGGTGAGATTTGATATGCTTGCAAAGGGATTTTTGAAGCCCGGTGAGCACAGGAAGTCCCGGATGACCGCGCTCAGGCTGACCGGGCTGAATTCATAATATCCACGACGGGACATGGTGAGTAGATCTTGGATGATCACGCTGGCCCGTTGTGCGCTGCTTCCCATCTCCTGCACGTCGTTATAGAATTCATTGTCTTCGGTCATGGTCTCCAAAATGAGGCCCGGATAGGCGACCATGGGTCCCAGGATGTTGTTCAGGTCGTGGGCCACACCACCGGCCAACAACCCAATGGACTCCATGCGTGCCGCACGCTCGAGTTGGGTGCGCAAATCAGCTTCCTGCATTTCCAGTCGCTTCTCTTCACTCAAGTCCCGCACCGCCAGGGTAATGCAGAGATCGCTATGCCTGGAGGCCTGCGCGTGCACTTTGATGGGAAAAACGTCTCCCGTGGTCTTTACCCCTTCCATCTCCAGCCAGTACGCCGTCTCTGTTCCGGTTCGAACGCTGCGTATCGTATCCTCGAAAAGCAGGCCGGAGCTTTCGGTCAACAAATCAATGAAGGGTGCCTTAACCGCGCTCGACTCGGAAAGTTTCCACATGGCCAGGGCCCGGCCGTTGGACATGAGAATTTCGCCCTCTTCGTCAAGGCCGAGGATCGCTTCACTGGCCGTGTCCAGCAGGGTCATGACATACGAAGCATTTTCATTCAGACTGAGCTGGGCACCCTTCAAATCATCCTGGGCCTTCTGGATACCATGGTAGGCTCCGGTCAATTCCTGGTGGGCGGCATGCAGGCGGGTTAGCTTATTCATCAACGGTTTACGTCCAGGCAGCAGGCCCATCCGTTCATCATCCAGGAGAATCTTTGGCAACATGTTGCAGACCGCAGAAAAGGCCGCCAGGCCCAGGTAATTATCGGAGGTTTCTGCAAAGGCTTTCTCGTAGATAACCACGGCCTGGGAATTGCTCATCAACCGCTTCAGGTGAGTGAACAGGGATGCATTGAAACTCTCCAGCACCGTCACCCATTCCTGGTCACTGGTGGGCGCATGCTCTTGGTTAGTTGGCAAGGGAGGAGGCCAGGTTTTCTCCTGCGGCAAGTCAGTCAACCACGTATCCATATCCTTGAGTGAAGCGGCCTTGAGCTGGCCCAGGGTGTAGGCGTTTGCGATGATGCGGAGCAGGAAGAAATGGCAAATCGTCAATTCCTGCCCACTCTCGTCCATAAAAAATACGTTGCATGGAGGGCTGTTCTGCAGCTTGGGATATTGCTCAAGCACGTATTCTCTCAAGCTCCTGGAAGCGATCTCGGTGCGCCCTGAGAATGTCACGAGGTAGGCTTCGTGTCGCAAATAACTCTTACCCAAAACACGCGCCTGCTGCTTCCAGGGCAGCGCGAGGAATTCCTTCAGCATGCGCTTCATCACGTCGATGTTCGAGCTATTGCTGAACTGGCTCGTCATGGAACGCAGGCACGCACGGCCCAAGCGAGCGCGTTCGCCTTCGCCCAGGCGTTTTGTTTTACCGCCACTAAACATATTTGTAATGAAACCCATCAGCCATTGTTGTTTTCCGAGCCCTTGCCGTTTGAACCAATCACGACGAAAAATGGCAGTATTATGGAAGCAATTGGCAGGCCATGATGCCCGGGCCCAACAGGATATCGCTTAAGAATAGACATTACTTAAATTTTTGGCTGCGGACACGCCCGCATACTGACCATAGCGGATTTTGCCCCCACGGCAATTCTCAAGTATGCGATGCACCAGCGGGGTTTTGTCCGTTCAAGGGGATCAATTCAGCAACCGGCACACGGCTGCGGCTGGCTTATCGAGCAGGGCAATACGCAGGGGCTGCCCCTGTCGGCCTCTACCAGGAATTCCGAGATGCTGATCCACGCATCGCCGGCCGCAATGGGAGCCGGCCATAATCGAGGCGGGGAATCCATTTATCATCGATTTATTCCCGGGTCCAGGGCGGGTGACCAGTCCCCGGACAGGCGATGCGCAACCGCATCGACATCCGTCACACAACCACCCCAGGTCCCGCCGCCGGTTTGCTGAAGCAGGCTCCAGAGGCGAACCGAGTCGGGCATGCGGGGATCCGCGGCAAGATCGTCCCGCGGGCTGCGTTCCGCGAGGATCTGCGACCCAGTGCCCGCGGATCGTTCGGCCTCCGGGGTCTCCGCATCGCCGACTAGATTCAAGGTGCCGGACATGGATTTCCGGTCGATACGGATCTCGATCTGGTCGCCGTCACGGACCTTGCCCAGGGGGCCGCCGGCCATCGCCTCGGGACCGATGTGCCCAATGCACGGACCACTGGAAAACCCTGAGAACCGTCCATCGGTGAGCAGGGGAATATTTTTCAATGACTGGGTATATTTCAGCGCAATCGTGATCTGGGCGGTTTCCGGCATGCCCGCACCCAGTGGGCCCTTGCAGAGCAGGACCATGATCTCATGCGGGCGCAGGCGATCCGAGGCGCTGGACTTGACCGCGGCGAT
>JAYGFS010000246.1:0-4508 GCA_046581765.1 Verrucomicrobiota bacterium | reverse complement strand
AGCTCATGAAGAAGGACCTCAGGGACTCGTAGATCATGCGTGCTGAGCTCGGCAAGAACCTGGCCGCGATCGACCAGCTCTTGGGTAAGAATCCGAAGTTGTTCGTCAGCAACCCCCTGGAACTGCTCGAACATAAGGCTTTCAGGGCCTGGTTTCCGCTGCAGAAACGGATTGCGGTCCAGCTGAGTTACATCCGCACCACGGATCGGGAATATTTCATTTCGGCGGAACAATTGACCCAGTACCTACCTCGCCTGGAGCCCGGGGATATTCTCTTGGAGCGACGCAATTGGCACATCACGAACCTGGGGATCCCCGGATTCTGGCCGCATCTCGCCATGTATACGGGCACCCTGGACGACATGGATGCGTATTTCGCCGAAGTCCAGACCGGCGGGGGAAGCTTTTCGGAGGCGGTCCGCCAATTGTACCCGGAGGTCCATGCGGCGTACCGGGAGCGCGACGGGGATGACCGCTTGCCGCGCGTGATTGAAGCCAAGCGCGACGGGGTGATCCTCCAGAGCCTGGGGGAAAGTGCCGGTTGTGATTACCTGGCCGTGCTTCGTCCCCGGGTGAGCCGGGTTGAGAAAATGAATGCGGTGCTCAATGCCTACCGGCATTACGGCAAGCCCTACGATTATAATTTCGATTTCGCGACCGATAATGCGATGGTCTGCTCCGAGTTGGTTTATAAGGCCTATGAAGGGGCCAAGGGGCTGACCCTGGAAACACAGTTCATCAACGGACGGGTGATTTTGCCGCCGAACAGCCTCGCGCAGAAGTTCGATGCTGAGTTTGACCTGCCGGACCACGAATTGGAATTCATCTTGTTCCTGGATGGGAGCGAAGCGGGACTTCAGGCGATCGATCGGGATGCGGAAGCCTTTCGCAAGACCTGGCGGCGGACCAAGTGGGATATTATGCAGGAGTAGTTCCCCGCTCCTTATGCCTTTTCCGGGCTCCCCACTTCGACTTGTTTTAGCCCGGGTGGAACGGGGCACGACATGAACGGCGAAGCCCCGGCAGGTGAAATAATTTAATTATTTTTCAGTTCCAGCATCTGCCGTTTGCCCCACGCCACCATCTCCTTGGCCTGGGCGAGGTCGACTTCGTCAAGGATATTTCGCAGGCGGCCGCTCGAGTGGTAGTGATGCAGGTACCAGCGGTTGTCCCTTTGCATCATCAAGACCGGTTCGAAGTCCCTCTTCTCGGGTTGCGTGGTGTAGATGATGGCAGCGATTCCGCCATTCTTGGCGGCCTTTACAATCCTGACACGCCAGTCCTCACTTTTCATCTTTGCGGCAACTTTGGGTAAGCCTTGTTTCACCCGGTCTTCGCTCTCGCTTCGATCGGGAAGGTAAATGTAGGCGACGGCTTTGTCGAAGTCATCTTTCTTGAGTGCCTGCACATAGGCTTCGAAGGTTTCGTGCGGCTTGTCCAGGCCCTTCCAGGCATCGTCCTTGGCGTGCACAGGATGGGCCAGTGCGGTGATAATCAGTGAAATGGTCAGGGTGCGTATCATGGGTTTCCTCGTCTACTATTCCTGGACCATCCTACACGGCACCGTGCGATTTGTCGAGAGGATGATTTGTCCGGGAGAGGCTTAGCGTGGGTCAATTACCCGGTTTCCTGGTTGGAAAAGGCGCGGGCATTCCTCTTTCAGGATGCGGATCGCGGACAGGATTTCCTTTCCCAGATGATACGGGTTTCCCGGATGCGGTGACGCACAGGGGGTGTCACCCACCACGAAGGTGTCGTGGTCGAGAAGCGGTGTACGGTAGGGATCGTTGCCTGGACGCGGGCCCGCGTGCCGCACCATCCGCTTATATTCTAAACCGGCAACGAAGTAGACGAAGACCGCAATCGGCATGAGCAGCCAATGCGGAATAATCCAGCCCGCGATAAAAAACAATATGGCAATACCGCGCCCGAGCAGGCAGGCGATGCGGGTCGCCTCGAGTCGGCCTTTTTTCAGGGATAGCCGGGCACGCAGGATCCGGCCGCCGTCCATGGGAAAAGCGGGAATAAGGTTGAAGATAAAAAAGATCAGGTTGGCGATGCAGATCGTGGCGAAGACCATGCCGGCGATGTCGTAGCCGAACAGGTAGGAAAGGGTGGCTGGGAGCAGGAAGATCAGTGCGAGGCAGAGGCTGACCAGGGGCCCCGCAATCGCTACCTGGGTTTCATCTTTTGCGTCGAGGGGCATCGTGAGAATCCGGGCGATACCGCCGATGGGGGTGAGGAGGATATCGACCGTGTAGCAGCCCTTGCGCATGGCGACCAGCGCATGGCCCATTTCGTGCAGGGTGATGCAGGTGAGCATGAAGGCAACAATCAGCAGCAGGAGTCCCGCATCGAACAGGGACCCGGTGAGCCAGGCCCCGGCCAGCAGAAAGAGGGGCAGGGTGCAGTGGACCTTGATCGGGATGCCGGCCAGTCGGCCGATCTGGAATGCGCATAGCAGCCATTTAATGAGCAAGCTCACAGGGGAACTAAGCAAGTCTGGCTGCGATTGCAAGCGTGGCTGTGCGGATGGACCGGCGGGGCCGGAATCGGCATGGCGGGTATGAAGGGTGGGAGAGTGCCCGGTGCATTCGCGTGTCCGATCAGTGGCGCTTGTGTATCTCGCGCTGGAAGGTCCTATAGGACTGCAGGGGCTGTTTCTTCCCGGCTTCTTTGTGTGCGGGATCTCCTGCGAACTGGATGACGCGTTCGCGCCGCCTGCCGTGCACGCTGTTTAACCGTTGGTCCAGCCAGGTGCTGAGGCAAACATCGAAGAGCTTGCTGCGGCTGATGTTTCGACGGAGCAGGTTGATCATTCCCGCCGCGTGATCCTTGCCTTCGATCGTGTGTGTCTGCACGGCGGAGCTTTCAATGGGAACCAGGCTGGTGGAATTTCGCCAGATGAACAGGCCTGCGAGGAGTAGCAGTCCCCCGACCAGGCCGTGCAGGTGGTAGCGCCCCACGAGGTTGGCGATCCCGGGTTTCCGGCTGATGCCGAGGTGGGTCTCATCGAAGATAAGGTGGGTATGCTGCCCGAAGAGGTGCAGGAGCAGGGCGGGGCGTCGATTCGACAGCATGGATTCGTTGGACATGAAGTAACTGTCGCTGCACACGACGATGGTTCCGTTTGTCCCCGCGGGATCACTTTCGAGAATGACCGGGTGTCCATCGCGTTCGGCGAGGACTTTCCACGCGCCGTCAAACTGCTTGAAGACCATGGTTGAGTTCCAGGGGATCTCGTGTTCACCCAGGCGGCGAAGCCCCGGGTCGAGCACCTGCGCCCGGCGCGCCTCCGCGGATTCGGGCAGGGGTTCAAAGCCGATGAGGCCGAAGTCAATGAAGGACTGGATTTCTTCAATGAATTCATCCTGCAAGAGCTCCTCGTCGAGGACCTCTTCAGGGGGGTCGACTTCCCCTTCCGGCATCTCCGCCAGCTGCCCGTCGTCCGGGGTCTCCCCCGGCTCTTCTTTATCCCGGCCCTGCCATTTGCGGAGACGCATGCGTTCTTTCTGGTGGCGGGTTTCACGCACCTTTTTAAGCAGCTTTCGTACGCCATCATTTTCCGCATCCGCTTCATTCGTGGTCGACCATCCGCGCGTGCGCTGACTCGGGGGGAAGGTGAGCACGATTCGGTTGTTATTGGCGAGGAGCTTGGTCAGCGGCGCGAGATCGGTCCGGACCAGGTTAAAGAGTCGCAGCATCGAGGTTCCCTGGAGGACGATGGTGGCATTGCTGGTTGCGTGCAGGTAATGGAGCGGCTTGAGATTCTGCTCGACGGTGTAGCCGGGCAGGGATGCGAAACTTTCATACAGGGCCTTGCAGCCCTTGGGGTCTGCACGCAGGGTTGAATATGCGGGGTAGACCTGGCCACTTCGGTAGCGCAACTCGAAGAGCTTCACCAGCCCGAAGGCGAAGCTCGCGAGCACGAGCCCGGCGACCACGCGTGAGCTACGCCTGTTCAACACAGCCCTTTCACCTTTTGTGCGTAGTCGTTGAAGGCCTGGTAGAGATTTTCATCCGCGATGTGTTCGCCGTACCAGATACCCTCGAAGTGTTGCACGCTCCAGCCGAAGGCTTCACTGACTTCGGGCAGGCTGTGTGCCCGGCGAGCCAATTCACGTTGATAATCCCGATTGGATTTGAATCGGCGGATGCGAATCAGCTCCCGATTCGAGATGTGGGCCAAGCCGGAAAGAAAGCAGGCGCGCACCGCGAGACGGTAGTTTCCCTGCCGGACCATGGCGCGGGCCAGGTCCAGCCACTCGTCACTGGGCAACTGATCCGCCGAAACCGCTTCGTCGTGGAGGTCAGGGGGGATAGCGACCTCCTCGACCATTGCCTCCGGCTCCGCGCGGCGCCCCTCCTTGATCATGCGGGCCAGCACATAGACGATCGAGCCCACCAGGACCATGAGCGCCAGGTACAGCAGCAGTTTCATGAGGGCCGACCAGTCGAGCCCGCTGGACTGGGCCAGCATGGGATCGGGCCACAGGGTAAACAGATCC
>JAYGFS010000245.1:0-3458 GCA_046581765.1 Verrucomicrobiota bacterium | reverse complement strand
GCACAGGACGATGATCAATACCATTACGACGGCTACCTTGACGAGTTTCGCGTGTCGCACGTGGAACGCTCGGAGGACTGGATATGGGCCGCAAGCCAAAACATGTCCGGTGCCCCCGGAACCCTCCCGGGTTACGGCCCGGCTGAGCGGCTGCGCGTCCCGACCGTCACCACGGAAAACTTCACCGGGCTGGGCCCAAGCGCGGTGACCCTCCACGGTGCCTTGGTCAGTACCGGTAGCGCCCCCAGTTCCGCATGGGTCTACTGGGGTACCGCGGATGGCGAAAGCGATGCCAATGCCTGGGCCCATGCCGCGGGCTTCGGGATCTCATCGCCCGGACCCCTGAGCATCTCGATCGACAACCTGCCGGAGGACCGCAATTTTTTCTACCGCTTCAGGGCAACAAACAGCGAGGGCGAGTCCTGGGCACTGACCACGGGGACCTTCACCACCCCCTACTCACCGGTCCTGGCCACGAATGACTATACCCACCGGCTCAAGATTCGCTTTGACGGCTACAGCGGCCAGGATACGCTGGCCAACTTCCCCGCACTGGTTGTCCTTGACGAGAGCATCACCGACTTTTTCTTCGAAGGCTTTGCCTCGGAAAGCGGCGGGGATCTCCGCTTTACCGATGCAGACGGGGTCACCGTGCTCAACTACGAAATCGAGGACTGGGACCCCCTTGGAAGCTCCTTCGCCTGGGTGAAAGTGCCGGAAATGACATCCACCGCCTGCGTGTATGCCTACTGGGGAAAGAGCCAGGCAACGAACCACCCCAGCTATTCCCTGGATGGCTCCACCTGGTCGGGGGACCACCTGCTTGTCATGCACCTGAACAAGCTGGATGCGGCGGAACAACTACCGGATTCCTCGCCCGGATTCCACCATGGGGAACACACCGGGACCGACCCGGTCAGCGGCATGATCGCCGGGGGCCGGGACTGGGAGGGATCGGATTATATCCGGGTTCCGGGTTCCGCAGTGAGCCCCCTGTCCGGGAAGGTCACGATAAGCCTCTGGCAGTACGGGGATGCCGCGATACAGCCCCAGAATGACACGCTCTTTCGCGCAGAAAACAGCAGCGGTGTCCGGGAACTCAGCGCACATCTCCCCTGGGGGGGCGAAAAAATCTACTGGGATGCAGGGGCCAGCAGCAGCGCTTATGACCGTTTGACCAAGAGCGGGCCCAGTGCCACGGACTACAAAGGACAGTGGAACCACTGGGCCTTCACCAAGGACCTGGACAGCGGAAAGATGCGCATGGTCCTGAATGGCTCGGGATATAAATCCGCGACGGGCTACACCCGCTGGATGGGCGGTATCACCACCGACTTCTTCATCGGCTCGAACGTGGGCGGATCCGGATCCTACTACGACGGCATCCTGGATGAGTTCCGGATCTCGAAAGTCGTGCGCAGCGACGACTGGATTGAGGCCGAATACAAAAATGGCGGCAACCATGTCGACTTCCAGACCTACGAGCCCGTCGACTACTTCAATGCCGACAGCGATGTCGATCTCCTCCCCGATAGCTGGGAACTCGCGAACTTCGGGACGCTCACGGCCACGGACGGGACAGGCGACCTGGACAACGACGGGCGCACCGACCTCGAGGAATACATTTCCGACACCGATCCGACCGACATCGAATCCCACCTCTGGATGCTGATCTCCCGCCTGGATGAACCCGAGCACCTGCTGGTCTTTCCCACCTCCCACAGGCGGGTGTACTGGATCGAGAGCGCACCCGGTCTCGACATTCCCTTCACGCCCGCGAGCCCGGTCTTCGCCGGGGACGGCGGCCTGATGACGATGGACCTGCCCCATCCGGCCGAACCGCGTGTCTACTACCGGATCGTCGCGACCTTGCCGTGACGCGCGAGGCATGCACAGGGCCTGCCAATAAGCGGGAGCAAACAGGTCACGAGACTTGCATTTATCGGGTAAATTGTCGTGAAATACCGTACATCCTACGACAGGAACCATGAACCTATGCCGATAAGTATCCCCGCGCGAAAGTGTTGCCTCAAGGTCCTCTACCTGTGGATGACGAGCGTGCTCGCGGGTGCGGCCGTTCCGGGAGATACGGACTACTTTGAAACCCACATTCGCCCCCTCTTGACCAAGCGATGCTACGCATGTCATTCCCGGGAAGCCAAGAAGCTCAAGGCCCACCTGTACCTCGACAGCCGGGCGGGTTGGCAAATGGGCGGCGACTCCGGCACCGCCCTCGTTCCCGGCAAGCCCGATGCCAGCCTGCTGGTAAAGGCCATTCGCTACAAGGACACCGATCTCCAGATGCCGCCGAAGAGCAAGTTGCCCGGGGCCGAGATTGAACGACTGGTCGAATGGATTAAGCGGGGTGCCCCGGATCCCCGCGAGGGGAAGGTGGAGGCACCGGTCAAAGCGGAGATCGACATCGAGGGAGGCCGATCGTTCTGGGCCTTTCAGGGGCCGGTCAAACCGGCCATCCCCCAGGTCCGGCAAAGCGACTGGCCGCGCTCGGACATCGACCGCTTCATCCTTGCCCGCCTCGAATCGGCCGGCATTCGCCCGGGAAAGATGGCCGACAAGGCTTCCCTTATCCGGCGTGTCCACTTCGACCTCACCGGGCTCCCCCCTTCCCCGGACGAAATTGATTCATTCGTGCAGGATGATACGCCCGATGCCCTCGCACAGCGTATTGACCGGCTCCTGGCCCGGTCGGCATTCGGTGAACGCTGGGGTCGGCACTGGCTGGACGTCGCACGTTACGCGGAGTCGAGCGGAGGCGGGCGCAGCCTGATGTTCAAGGATGCGTGGCGCTACCGCGATTATGTCATCGCCTCCTTCAACCAGGACAAGCCCTACGATCGCTTCGTAAAGGAGCAGATCGCGGGGGACCTGTTGCCCTACGACTCGCCCGCACAGCGAGGGGAGCAACTGTGTGCAACGGGTTACCTCGCGCTGGGACCGACCAACTACGAGCTACAGGACAAGGCCCTGTTGCAGATGGATGTTGTCGACGAGCAGATCGACACCATCGGCCGTACCTTTCTCGGCTTGACCATTGGCTGTGCCCGCTGTCATGACCACAAGTTCGACCCGATTCCGACGCGCGATTATTACGCCATGGCGGGCATCTTCACCAGCACCCAAACCCTGACCCCGGGCAATGTCTCCTCCTACGTGATGCGCGAAATTCCACTGGAAGGTGAAGAACGCCTTAAGCGGGAAAAAAGTGAAAAAGAAATCGCCGCGTTGACCAAGGCATACAATGCCGCACGCAAAAAGCGGGATGCACTCGGCAAGCCGGCGAAAGGACAGAAGGAAATTGGGGCCAAGTCCATTGCCAAGGCTCAACTGCGCGGTATCGTCATAGACAACCGCGAAGCCAAACGGGAAGGCCTGTGGAAGGACTCGGTACACTCGCCCTATTTCGTGGATGACGGCTACATCCATGACGACCACGGCAA
>JAYGFS010000224.1:0-2830 GCA_046581765.1 Verrucomicrobiota bacterium | reverse complement strand
CCTGGCGAACTGGACCCCGGTGGTGAACGGCACCTGGACCGACCCGGGCGATGGCGGCATCGAGCTGGACCTGCCGCTTGCCGTGGACAAGCGCTTCTACCGGGTCGTGGTCGAGTTCGAGGAATAGGGGCCGATCCGGCTCTCGGCGGGAGGGATTTGCGCCTGCTCAGGGGCTGTTGGTCACCCGGAAATAGCGCCTCGCCCCGTTGGCCGGGCCGACATTCAAGGGGCTGGTATGCGGCCCGGGCGGAGCGGTGATCGTGGTCCAGGCCGGTGCCGCGAGGCTGTCGGTTTCCTGCACGTAAAGGTCACCCGTTCCGTCGAAGTGCAGGTGGATGTCCCCGCCGCTGTAGTCCGGCAGGCCGAGGATCATGTCGGGCGCGTATTCGCCGGTCTGGCCCCGCAGCTGCAGGGAAAAGGAGATGTCGGAACTGGTGGCCTTGGACTGGTGTATTTCCACGGCCAGGGTATTCTCGCCGGCCACCAGCATGGCGGGGCTGGGGGAGAATGTCTCGTAGCGGTTATCGGAATTATTGGCCGCATCCGCATAGTGGCTGAACAGGACGGGATGGGCCAGGTCGTTGGTCATGTTAACCCGGTTCACCTCGATGCCGTTGAGGTAGCTCACCGCGCCGTCATCGTAATGCAGGACCACGGTGACGTTGGTGAAGTCGGTGGGGTCGTCGATGGTGAAGGTCTTGCGGAAATAGGTGGTGGCATACTTGTTCGTGTCATCGGGTCCAAAGCCGAGTACCGTCGCCTCGTCCCCGTCGCCATAGCCCAGCTCGGCCGGTCCTTCGATCCAGGTGCTGTCGTCAAAGCCGGGGTTGCGCCAGGCCGTGCCCTGGTCGGAGCCGTCATCCAGGGCGCGCCAGCTCGCATCGACGGCAATGATTTCCAGGTCCGAGGTGTAGGCGAATACGGTTGGGTTCGGGTCGATCACATTCGGGTTCTCCGTGGTGTCGCCCAGGTTGCTGACCGTCACCTGGTAGCGCCCTTGCGGCTGCTTTTCCGGGTGCTGCAGCGTCACCAGGCTGCGGTTGAGCATGGCGTTGGTGACGGTCAATGCCCCTCCACCGCCGACCCGATCCAGTGCGTAGTTCCCGGGAAGGGCCGCCGTGGGGCCGAGGTCCCTGGAGAAGGTGAGCAAGACGGAGAAGTCACTGCCCCGGGCGCTGAGCAGGGTCGGCGCGACCGTGTCGTCGCTGACCACCAGGCTCGCCGTGTCGCTGAAGCTCACCCCGGCGTAGTTCGTGGCCACGGCCCGGTAATTCCCGGAATGGCTGGGGAGCAGCGGGTCGATCACCAGCGTCGCGTTGGTGGCACCCGCGACCGGGACGAAGCCACCCACCCCGTCATCATGTTCCCAGTAGATGCGGGGCGAGGGGAAGCCCCCGGCGGCGGCCGTGAAGGTGGCGCTGCCGCCTTCGGCCAGGCTTTGTGCGGCCGGGGTGGGGTGGGTGACCTGGGGTGCGCTTCCGGTGAGGGAGACGCCTTCACCGAGTAGCGCGAGGTCAAAGCTGGTGTCCGAGCTGGACATGGATTGCTGGTGAATCTCAACCGCAAGGACGTTGGTCCCGCCCAGCAGCAGGGCGGGGTCCGGGAAAAATTGATAAAAGGTGGATTCTTGCGCTCCGTTTACCGCACCGCCGATCGCCCGGCTGTCAAAGAGAATCGGTGTCGGTGCAGCGGGCATGCGGTCCCGCACGACCTCGCTTCCGTTGAGGTATACCACGGCGCCGTCGTCGCGCCGCAGGCGCAGCACCAAGGCGCTAAACTCGGCCGGGTGGCTGATGGTGACGCTCGCCCGGTAATAGGTGGTGATAAATTTTTGCGTGGAAATGCCGCCGAAGTCGACCACGGTTGCCTCGTCCCCGTCGCCGTAGCCCAGGGGGGCCGGGCCCCGGGCCCAGGTGCTGTCGTCAAAGCCGGGTGCCTGCCAGGCCGCGCCCTGGTCGGAGCCGTCATCCAGGTACGCCCAGGTCGTGCCCGCCGGCAAGATGACGTACTGCGCACGCAGGGGGAGGTTGCCGGCCTCGTTTGGCGTGCCATCCAGGTCGCTCGCCGCCCCGGCCTGCACCCGGGCACGGTATGGCGTGCCGGGTTGGGGCGGATCCAGGGTCGTGAGAATGAGCTCGGTGAGGTTCGAGCCGGCAACCGCGCCCTGCACCCCGAGATTGTCGGCGTCCGGGTCACCGGCCCCGGGGTAGATCGAGATTTGCGCAGGCACGATCGTGCCCAGGTCGATCTCCTCGCTGAAGGCCAGCGCGATCGAGCCCTCGCTCGTGACCATGCCCGAGAGGAAAACCGGGCCGTTTACGATCCCGCTGATGGGCTGGTCGTTGACGGCTGCGTTCGGGTTGCCCGCCTCGTCCTGTACTGCCCCCGCGGACAGGGTGAGCAGGTAAGGGACCTGGGATAGCGGGGGAAGCGAGGAGGTCACGACGAAGTTTGTCCCGTTGACCAGGCTGAACCCGGCGATGCCCAGGTTGTCCAGGACGGCGTCGCCGCCCACGGGGAAGATGTGTACACCGGGGGTGGAAAGGAAGGCGGGGTCCATGTCTTCGTCGAAGGTGAAGACGAAGGTCCCGTCGCTCAAGAGGCGCGGCTGGTTGACCGGGTCGGTCATCAGCAGCGGCGGACGGAGGTCCTCCTCGAGGGTGATGCCGGCCGTGCGCGAATCCGTGCTGCCCGCCGGGTTCGTGGCGCGGGCAAAATAATCGCCGACCGTGCCGGCGGTCATGTTGGAAATGGTGTAGGTGCTCCCCACCGCACCGGTGATGGCCGCCCCGTCCTTGAACCACTGGATGACCGGCACGGGCAGGGCGTC
>JAYGFS010000197.1:0-9281 GCA_046581765.1 Verrucomicrobiota bacterium | reverse complement strand
TCGGTCGAGACCTGTGTCGACAGGATTGCGGATAAGCCCTAGGGTTCAGCTCATGAAAGCTACCCGATTGTCCGCCCGGATAAGCCACGGGCTCCGACGGCCCGGTTGGTGGGTGTTCCTGGTCAGCCTCCAGGTGTTCGCGCAGGCGGGTGGTCCGAACATCGTCTACATCCTCGCCGACGATGTCGGCTACGGGGATCTCTCCTGCTACGGGCAGCAACGCTTTCAAACCCCGAATCTCGATCGCCTGGCCAGGGAAGGGATGCGATTTACCGAGCACTACGCGGGCAGTGCGGTCTGTGCCCCCTCGCGATTCACCCTGATGACCGGTATCCATATCGGTCATGCGCGGACGGAAGGGCAGGGGCAGCAGCTGCGCCCCGAGGAACGAACGATTGCCGAGATCCTCCAGCAGGCGGGCTACGCCACCGGAATGATCGGCAAGTGGGGGCTCGGGGGACACACCGGCCGGCCCGACCTGAAGGGCTTTGATTTCTGGTACGGCTTTCTCGATCAACGCCGGGCGCATTTCCATTATCCCGAGTGGGTGTGGCGAAACGGTGAAAAGGAAATGTTGCCGGACAATCCGGAAAAGCATACCCACCACACCCAGGATCTCTTCACGCGCGAAGCCCTGGCGTTTATTCGCGCCCACCGGGAAGACCCCTTCTTCCTGTATCTGCCGTATACCCTGGTGCACGCCGAACTCATCGTTCCCGAGGTGTACGAGAAACCCTTCATCGATCGACTGGATGATAAAGCCGTGGAAACGAAGCCTTACGCGATCCTGCACAGTGGATACAACCGGCCCCGCTATCGCCATGCGGCCTTTGCCGGGGCGATGACCTTCCTCGACCTGGAGGTGGGGAAGGTCATGGGCCTGATCAAGGAGCTGGGACTCGACGGGAACACGCTGGTATTCTTCAGCAGCGACAACGGTCCGCACAGTGAAGGCGGCGCGGATCCGCGGTATTTCAATAGCAACGGCGGCCTGCAGCGGGGAAAGGGCTGGCTCTACGAAGGCGGCATACGGGTGCCGATGATCGCCCGTTGGCCGGGTCGCATCATGGCGGGCAGCACGAGCGATCACCCCTCCTGGTTTCCGGACCTCTTAGCCACGCTCGCCGAGATTTGTGGTGTTCCAGCAGATCCGAAAGACGGCATTTCCTTTGCACCCACCTTGCTGGCGAGCGGCAAGCAGGCGAAGCACGAAGCCATGTACTGGTCGTACAACCGCCATCGCGCGGTCCGCGCGGGGCGCTGGAAGCTCTACCGCTTTTACGAGGCGTTCAACGATATCACGCGGTATAAAGATGCCCTGTTCGACCTGTCCGAGGATCCGGCCGAGGCGAAGGACCTGTCGGCCCTGCACCCCGAGCGCGTGCAGGCCCTGGCTGGGCGCTTGTTTGCATTGGAGCGATGGAAGAAGTAGATTCGTCGAATGAACCAGGTGGCCGGTTTGGCGGTGTAAGGTTCCGGGCAAGATTTTTCATTCAGGCCTCATACAATGCGTAAATGCTTCACTTACTTGGTGTGCCTGGTCGTGGCGACCCTGATCTGGATGCCCCTGTTACACCTTTTCTTCCGTCCGTCGGTCGATGCCTACGTTCCACAGGCCGGGCATCTGCCGGAGCATACGCGCCGGATGCTCAACCGGCACCTGGCGGATTGGGAAGGGGCAGGGCAGCTGGATGATGACCTGGCGCGCATGCGGGTCATGAATCCCGAGTGGGATTTCATGGGGCGGACCTTCCTTGTCCTCAGCCTCGCCAACGCCGCCCTCGTCGACCCGGATCGACGGGAGCGGTACCTGGCGACGATCGACCAGATCATAACCGACACGCTTCGCCTCGAATCCGAACGGGGCCAGGCCTACTTCCTGTTATCCTACGCCGGGCACAAGGCCTGGAAACACCCGTCCAAACGAAGCGTGTTTGTGGATGGGGAAATCGCACTTACCATGGCGGCGAGGCGCATGGTCGAGGAACATGAAGGGTACCGAAGCGACATGCGTCGTCGCATACCCGCGATGGTGGAGCAGATGCGGGGGAGTCCTGTGCGCTGCGCAGAGAGTTATCCCGACGAGTGCTGGATTTTCTGCAACAGCATCGCCTTGGCCGCGATCAAAGTCCACGCCGTGCTCGACCAGGCACCCTACGAGACCTTCCTGGAAGAGTGGGTGGCCACGGCCCGGGAAAAATTGGTGGACGCCGAAACCGGGATGTTGATCTCGAGCTTTGACCTGGATGGCCGGGTGCAGCAGGGGCCGGAGGGCTCGTGCATCTGGCTGACCGCCCATTGCCTGGCCGTCGTCGACCCGGTATTTGCACGGGACCAATACGATCGGGCCCGGGAGCACCTTGGGAGGTCCTTCCTCGGATTTGGCTATGCCTTGGAGTGGCCCACCAGCGCCCTGGGCTCGGGTGATATCGATTCAGGCCTCGTGGTCCTTGGAGTCAGTCCAACGTCCAGTGCCATGGCCTTGTTGGCGGCGGTGAGTTTTGATGATACGAGCTACACGCGGGGCTTGTTGGCTTCGCTGCGCTTCGGCGCGTTTCCCCAGCGGGAGGGCGACCAGTTGCGGTTTCTTGCCAGCAACCAGGTCGGCGATGCGATGGCGCTGTACGGCCTGCTTAACCAGCCGCTCTGGGAGGCGGTCATGCAGCGATGAGATGCTCCAGGTCGATAGGCTTAGCGCTCCTCTGCTGGCTGTTGTTTGCATGCGCGACCCTGTCTGGATTACGAAAGTATGTATGCGTACTCTCCCTCACCCCGCCCGGCGGCGATGCGATCGGTGCGCTCGATATCATCTTCATGGTCGTGTATGTCCTGCTGTATGCCCTGTCCACTACCGTGGCCCCGATCCTGATGATCGCGGTCGGCCTCGAAAAGGCACTGGTCCTTCTTCGCCGAGGGAGCCGTTGAGCGAGTTCAGGAGTTGTTTCGCGGCAACATCTGCGTTGCAAGTCGCCCGGCTTTGGGCTATGTTCGATCCCTTGATGAAGGGGTCTATAATACCGTTCTTTTCGATCGGACTCTGTCTCTTGATCACGGCACCATTCACCGCAGGTGCCGACGCACCGGTACGCTTCAACCGTGATGTTCGCCCGATCCTTTCCGATCACTGTTTTGCCTGCCACGGCCTGGATGAAAAGAAGCGCAAGGCCAAGCTCCGACTCGATATAGCCGAAGGTGCTTACGCCGATCGCGATGGTGCGCGCGCGATCGTCCCGGGACAACCAGAGGAGAGCGTGCTCTGGCAACGGATCACGACTGCCGAGGAGGACGACATCATGCCGCCTCCAGAGCACCACAAGCCTTTAAGTGCGAAGCAGAAGGCCACCTTGGAGCACTGGATCAAGGAAGGCGCACCTTATGAAGCCCACTGGGCTTTTGTGAAACCGGAAAAATCGCCGGTGCCGAAGATCGAAGGGGTCAGCAACCCCATCGACGCCTTTATCCAGGAGCGGCTCAGGCAGGATGGCTTGCGCGCAGCCCCTTTGGTCGATTCAGCAACCCTGATTCGCCGCGTCACCCTCGACCTCACAGGGCTCCCTCCGACCCTGGCGGAAATCGATGCCTTTCTCATGGACAAAGATCCCGATGCCTTTTCCCGCTTGATCGATGACTTGATGTCGCGTCCGGCCTACGGCGAGCACATGGCTCGCTACTGGCTCGATCTCGCGCGTTATGCCGACACCCATGGCATGCATTTGGATAACAAACGTTCCATGTGGCCGTATCGCGACTGGGTCGTCCGTGCGTACAATGAAAATCTTCCCTTTGATGTGTTCACCCGCTGGCAGCTGGCGGGGGACCTGATCCCGGGATCGAGTATGGATCAGCGGGTCGCATCCGGGTTTAACCGGTGTAACGTGACCACGGGTGAGGGGGGCAGCATCAATGCCGAGTGGATTTATCGTTATGCGGTGGACCGCACATCCACGGCCGCGGAAGTCTGGCTGGGCTTAACCGCAGGTTGTGCGGTCTGTCATGACCATAAGTTCGACCCGCTCTCGACCAAGGAGTTCTATTCACTCTACGCGTTTTTTAACAGTGCCGCAGACCCGGCGATGGATGGTAACCGCGAGGACACGCCGCCGATCCTGCACATTCCCCAGCCCGAGGATACAAAACGTCTCGCGGCATTGAACGAAAAGGTCGCTGCCATAGACGCACGGATTGCCGAGATCGTTTCCACGATGGTGTACGAGGACCCCGCTACGCTCGAACCGCCTCCCGCTGCGCGCACGGTCGAGTCGCTCTGGTTCGAAGATGGATTCCCTGAAAAGGGTAAGCTCCTGACCACGGGCCCGGCTATTCGATTGACGAACGCCGAGCAAGGACCCGTCTACCGTGGCACGCTGGCCCTGACCCGGGAGGCTGATAAGGCAACCGGCCAGGATGTTTACCAGAATGGGCCTGCGGTTGTCATTCCGGCGGAGGCAAACTTCTTTGTCTATGCCCACCTCGATCCGGACAACCCACCCGAGTCGATTATGGTACAGTGGTATGTCGGGGGCTGGAAACACCGCGTGGTCTGGGGAGCGCACGAAAAAATAGGCTGGGGTAAAGTGGGAACCCATGAGCGCGTTGATATGGGGGCCTTACCCAAAACCGGTGAATGGGTGCGCCTGGAATTCCCCGCAAAAAAAGTTGGTTTAACCGGCGGCAAAAAAGGTCACCGGCTTTGCGCTCACGCAATTTGGAGGCAAGATGACATGGGATCATTTTGGCCTCAGCCATACCGTGGATACCGCCAGGAATCCGGCTTGGTCCTGGAAAACCTGGGTGGATAAAAACCAGGGAAAGAATGTCAAGGAGCTGCCGCTTAAACTCCGGAGCGTGGTGAAGGGCAACCGTGCAGATAAGTGGAGCACGGACGAACATCACCAAGTATACACGCATTGGCTGGCAAACATGTATGCCGGTGCAGCAGATGTCCTGGACCCCTTGAGGGCAGAGAAAGCGCCCATCGCAAAGGAGAAAGCCGGGATCGAAAAGAATACACCCTATACCTTCGTCATGGCTGACCTTCGCAAGCCGCGGGAAAGCTTCGTCATGATCCGCGGCCAATACGATAAGCGAGGGGATAAAGTAGCGCGTAGCACCCCCGCATTTTTGCCCGCATTGCCCGAGCGTCCAGAGGAGCGCGACTACAATCGCCTCGACCTGGCCGATTGGCTGCTCCGTGCAGATCATCCGCTCACGGCCCGGGTTGCGGTCAACCGCCTCTGGCAGCAGTTCTTTGGTACCGGCCTGGTAAAGACCAGCGCGGACTTCGGGTCACAGGGTGCGCCGCCCAGCCATCCTGAATTGCTTGACTGACTTGCCCGGCAGTTCATTGATGATGGCTGGGATATCCAGGTTTTTGTGAAGCGGTTGCTGACCAGTCATGCCTACCGGCAGCACTCGAGCCTAAGCCCGGAGCTCCTGGCGGGGGACCCGGAAAACCGTTTACTCGCTCGCGCTCCGCGCTTCCGGCTTGATGCCGAGGTGCTGCGCGACCAGGTACTCCACCTCAGCGGTTTGCTTGTACCAACCGTCGGGGGCCCGGGCGTGCGGCCGTACCAGCCGCCGAATATCTGGGAGCCGCTGGCCTTTGGCGGGAGTAACACGCGCTACTATAAACAGGACAAGGGTGAGGCCCTGTACCGGCGGAGTCTCTACACCTTTTTTAAGCGCACGGCACCGCCGCCCTCCATGACGAACTTCGATGCGCCGAACCGGGAGCAGAGCTGCACGGGCCGCGGACGCAGCAATACGCCGCTGCAGGCCCTTCAGCTGATGAACGATATCCAGCACGTCGAAGCCGCGCGTAATTTTGCCCAGCGCATATTGAACGAAGCGGGTGAGGCCGACGCCGATCGCCTGCGCTGGGCCTGGCGAACCGTGACCGGTCGAGCAGCCACGGGTGAGGAAGTGGACATCGCCTTCGTCGCCTTGAAGGCGCACAGGACCCGCTACGCAGCGGATGCCGAAGCCGCCAAGGCGTTGATCAGCTATGGAGAGAGCAAGGCCGATGCCTCCCTCGACCCGGCCGAGCTCGCCAGCTGGACCCTGCTTGCCAATCTTTTATTCAATCTCGACGAAGTCGTTACGAAAAACTGAGTCCATCATGAATCCCGCAAACGAATACCATCAGCTTCAGACCCGCCGCAGCTTTTTCGAGGGTGCTGGCTTGAAAATCGGCGGTGTAGCCCTGGCCCAGCTCCTCGGTCAGCCGGCTCGCGCAGCGGGTAATGTCCACCCGGCACTACCCGGCTTCCCGCATTTCGCGCCGAGGGCGAAGCACCTCATCTACCTGCACATGAATGGGGCGCCATCGCAGATCGACCTGTTTGATCACAAGCCCGTGCTCCATGACCACTTTGGGAAAGAGCTCCCCGACTCCGTTCGCCAAGGGCAACGGATCACCACGATGACCAGCGGCCAGGCCAAGCTGCCGGTTGCTCCCAGCAAGTTTGCCTTCAAGCAGTGCGGCAAGTCCGGCATCTGGATGAGTGAGCTCGTCCCGCACATGCAGACCATTGCAGATGATATCAGCATGATAAAATCCGTGCATACGGAAGCGATTAACCACGACCCCGCCTGTACCTTTGTCATGACCGGCAGCGAGCAACCGGGCAAACCCAGCCTCGGTTCCTGGATATCCTACGGGCTCGGCAGTGTGAGTCAGAACCTTCCCGCTTTCGTGGTCTTTACCCCGACCTTCCCCAAGGGGAGCCAGGCCCAGGCCCTGTTCACGCGCATGTGGAGCAGTGGTTTCCTGCCCACCAAGTATGACGGCGTTGCGATGCGTGGCGTAGGGGACCCGGTCCTCTATGTGAAGAATCCTCCCGGGGTGAATTCAGGCGATCGCCGGGCCATGCTCGATGCGCTCAACCTGCTGAACCAGAAATCCTGGCAACGATTTGGTGATCCCGAGACGCAGACCCGTATCGCCCAGTACGAAATGGCGTTCCGTATGCAGGCCAGCGTGCCGGAATTGACCGACCTCGCCTCCGAGAGCAAGGCCACCCTCAAGATGTACGGGCCGAATGTCGAGAAGCCCGGGACCTACGCGCATTCCGCCCTGCTTACCCGCCGCCTGATCGAGCGCGGGGTGCGCACGGTACAGATCCTGCACCGCGGTTGGGATCAGCACGGGCGTTTACCCAAGCTGATCAAGGGCCAGTACATGGATGTCGACCAACCCACGGCCGCACTGGTCAAGGATCTCAAGGCTCGCGGCCTGCTCGACGATACCCTGATCGTCTTCGGCGGCGAATTCGGCCGTACCGTGTATTCGCAGGGTGCGCTGACCAAGGATAACTACGGCCGGGATCATCATCCGCGCAACTTCTGCATGTGGATGGCCGGTGGCGGGGTGAAGGCCGGGACGACCCTGGGGGAAACCGACGACTTCAGCTACAATATCACCGAGTCACCGGTTCACCTGAATGACTTGAATGCGACCATCCTGCACTGCCTGGGCATTGACGACCGCCGCTTTTCCTTTCCCTTTCAAGGCCTGGACCAGCGACTCACGGGCGTGGAAGATACCCGGGTCGTGCATGAACTCCTCGGGTAGTACCGTGTACACGGGGTTGTTTTGACCAATCCCTGCTTGCTCAATCCTGGATTCTTTGCTTAATCCTTGCGGATGAATACACGACACTATTTTCTATCCGTCTATTGTTTCTGCATCGCCATCCTGGGGGCTGATCCTGCTCCTGCAGCGGTTCCTGGACCCCTGGAACTCAGTCCGAATGCCCGCGTGGTCCTGATGGGCAATGGCCTCGGATCCCGCATGCTGCACTTCGGTCACTTCGAGACCGGCATGCACCTGCGCTACCCGGATCACAAGCTTTTCATTCGCAACATCTGCGACGAGGGCAACACGCCGAGTTTCCGGCCGCATTCCGGTCGTTCCGACCAGCTCGGGTTCCCGGGGGCCGAGGCCTTTCACGCCCCGTATTCGGATGGTGACACCGCCAACGGCATCGGCCATTTCGAGACGGACGAACAGTGGCTGACACGGCTTAAGCCCGATGTCATCCTGGCTTTTTTCGGCTTTAACGAATCCTTCCAGGGAAACCCGGGCCTCGATAATTTCCGCGCGGAGCTGGACGCCTTCGTGAAGCACACCCTGGCCCAGAAATACAATGGCACGAAGCCCGCACAACTGGCCCTGGTTTCACCGACGGCCTACCAGGACCTGAGCGCGAAGATGTCCGTTCCGAGTGGCAAGCGTGAGAACCGGAACCTCTCAGCCTACGCGGCGGTCATGGAGGCGGTCGCCGCCCAGAACAAGGTATATATCATCAATGCCTTCAGCGCATCGCGTGCATGGTACAAGCAGGCGGACAAGCCGCTGACCAGCGATGGGGCCCTGCTCAACGAATCGGGCTACGCGTTGTTCTCCGAGTTCCTTATCGAGCAGGCCTTCGGGAGCGTGCCGGTTCGCTCGGAAGAAAATCGCCCGTTGATCCACGCAGCCGTAAAGGAAAAGAACTGGTTCTGGATCAATGACTTTAAGATTCCCAATGGCGTGCACGTATTTGGTCGCCGCTACAAGCCTTACGGCCCGAAGAACTATCCCTTCGAGATCCAGAAAATCAGGGAGATGACGGATATCCGGGACCAGGCCGTTTGGATGGCCGTGTCGGGGAAGAAGCTCGATATCGCCGCACTCGACGCGAAGACCTCGGAACTGCCCGCCGTGCAGACCAATTACCGGCCCGGTGGGAAGAATGGCCCACTGGAATTCCTCCAGGGTGCGGCGGCAACGGCCAAGATCGCCGTGCCCGAAGGCTACAAGATCGAGCAGTGGGCATCGGAACAGGAATTTCCGGACCTGATGAATCCCGTGCAGATGTCTTTCGACAACAAGGGCCGCCTCTGGGTGGCCACCATGCCCGCCTATCCACATTACCGCCCGGGTGACGCGATGCCGAACGACAAGTTGATCATCCTCGAGGATACCAACAACGATGGCAAGGCCGACAAGCAGACGACCTTTGCGGACCGTTTACACCTGCCGATGGGATTCGAGTTTGCGCCGGAGGGGGTTTACCTCTCGCAGGGTATCAACCTCGTGCTTCTGCGCGACACGGATGGCGATGACCATGCGGACGTGAAGGAAATTGTCCTGAGTGGCTTCGACGACCACGACACCCACCACGCAATCGGGGCGTACTGCGCGGACCCTTCCGGGGCCATGATCATGTGCGAAGGCGTATTTCTGCGAACCAATGTGGAAACCGCGTACGGCCCGGTCCGCGGTACCACCGGGGGAT
>JAYGFS010000130.1:0-7159 GCA_046581765.1 Verrucomicrobiota bacterium | reverse complement strand
CCTTGTAGGGGAAATCCACCCGATACTTCTTGAAGTCCCCCGTAGCCGCATCGTGCTCGGTTAATTCACCGGTAATATAGTAAACCCCATGACCTTCACTGACCAAGGTGGCCCGGCTGATTTTATTTTCTTCCACCAGGTTGGTGAAGGTCCCCCACTTCATCTTCTCGCGGATACCGTTGCTGTGCTGGAAAAATTGAAAAAAGGTTACCATCACCGCGATGATCAGAAACCAGATCGCGAGGTGCTTAAGCGGAAATTTTTGCGGGGAAGACTCCTTGTCGCTTTGATCTTCAGAACTCATAAATGCTTATTTTTTCCCATATTTATCCGATTACAAGCCGGATTTCCAGCAATCTACCACCCGGGCAGGCCCTTTGCAATCGCCCATTTACTCTGTAGCTCAAAGGCGGTCGACCGCGATACGAACAGAAGCGTGATCGGCACTCTCTACCCGCCATGCATCATCGATCCGGTATCCTGCAAGGTACACGACTTCTTCACCCACAACAAAGACCGGAACCCTGGAGCGTCGACATTCTGCAACCTTAAAATCTGTGAAGATGTCCTGTAGCTTTCGCGACCCCTGCATGCCCAATGGCGTGAGGCGATCCCCCGGGCACCAGGCACGCAGACGAATCGACCGCCCCGCCAGCCGCTCGGCACTGAGTTGAACGCATGCGGGATAAACACCGGGTCCCGGTGCGGGATTCCGATCAAAGCCCTGCCCTTGCGTGGACACGACTTCCAGGCCCCAATCCGGAAAGACATGGTGCGATGGCACCTGCAGGATCTGCTCGCCCGGGATGGGTGCGGGAGGCTGCTGGAGAAAGACGGTATTGTAGGTACGCTCCAGGATCCGTCCCTGTCCGAGCTCCAGCCGGGCCGAGCCCTGCTGGGATGCACACAGGATACGAATGGCCTGTAGGTGCTCGGCGGTGATGAGCGCGGGGGGGCAGGATAAGCGGATCAACCATTTAGCGAGCACCCGCAAGGCGAGGGCGCGATGCGTCTCGCTCAGCCCACTCGCCGATAGCTGGCCTTCCGGGTTCATCAACTTCTCCAGCTCGGTTTCAGCCAGCTGATCCAGGAAATCCAACTCCGCCTGCAGGTCACCGGCCGCCCGGGCGATGTGCGCCTCAGCACGATCGTTTACCCGCTCCGTTAAGCGGGGCAGGATTTCCCGACGAACCCGGTTTCGCAGGAAGCGCTCATCGTCATTACTGCCATCCTCACGCCACGCCAGATCCTCGCGCAACAGCCAGTCGCGGATTTCATTCCGGGAGAAGCCCAGCAAGGGACGCAGTATCGTCATGCCGTGAATCCGGCGTTCGATCGCGATCCCGGTGAATCCATCCGGTCCGCTTCCGCGGCACAACTGGAGGATTACGGTTTCCGCCTGATCGCTTTGGGTATGGGCCAGAACCAGGGCGTCTGCGCCCGATCGCCTGAGCATGGTTTGAAAAGCCCCGTGCCGATCCAATCGAGCGGCCATTTCGATCGAGCAGTCACCGGCCGCCCGGGTTGCCGTGTCCACGTGCTCAACGAGGAAGGGACAGCCCGCCTGTTCCGCGAGGGCCCGGACAAAATCTTCGTCAGCTAAGGAATCCAAGCCGCGCAATTGATGGTTCACATGCCCGACGACACAGGATATCCCCTGCCCGACCGCAAGGCGTGTCAGGAGGTGAAACAGAAAGACCGAATCCGCGCCACCGGAGACGCCGAGCAACAGCTTCCTTCGGCCTTCAAACAACCGGTGCTCGCCGATCACCCGCTGAACGCGGTCGATCACCCGATGCGCTCCCGCCCCCCGACATAGTTGCGAATGGCTTCAGGAAGGATGATGCTCCCATCGGCCTGCTGGCACTGCTCCATGATGGCAACCATCAAGCGCGGCAAGGCGACACCCGATCCGTTCAGCGTATGCACAAAGGTCGCTTTGCCCGCCTCGTTGCGATAGCGGATCGACGCCCGACGCGCCTGGAAGCTTTCAAAATTGCTGCAGGAACTGACTTCCAGCCAGGTTTCCTGCCCCGGGGCCCACAATTCGATGTCGTAGGTCTTCGCCGATGCAAAACTCAGGTCGCCGGTGCAAAGCTCGATCACCCGGTAATGCAGACCCAGTTTCTGCAGCACAGCCTCGGCGTCCGCGGTGAGCTTCTCCAACTCGTCGTACGATGTTTCGGGCTCAACAAATTTTACCAGCTCGACCTTGTCGAATTGATGCACCCGGTTCATCCCGCGGGTCATTTTCCCCGCCGCACCCGCCTCGCGGCGAAAACAGGGTGTGTACCCGGTCAGGCAAACCGGCAGCTCCTCCGTCATAATCTCATCCCGGTACAGGTTGGTCAGGGGTACTTCCGCAGTTGGAATCAACCACAAGTCATCGGACTCGATGCGATACATCTCTTCAGGGAACTTGGGTAGTTGCCCGGTGCCGGTGACGGCATCGCTGTTGACCAGAAAAGGTGGCAACACCTCGGTATACCCGTGCTCGGTCGTATGCAGATCCAACATGAACTGCACCAGTCCGCGACTGAGCTGCGAACCCACCCCTATCAAGGACAGGAAGCCACTGCCGCTGAACTTGGCCGTTCGCACAAAATCAATGAGGCCCAGGGCTTCTCCCAGATCCCAATGCGCTTTGGCTTCGAAATCGAACACCGGAACTTCGCCGTATGTGCGTACCACGGGATTGGCACTTTCATCCACACCCACCGGTACGGAGGCATGCGCCAGGTTGGGGAGGCTGAGGAGAACGTTATCCAGTTCGATATCCAGGGCCCGTTGGCACGCATCAAGGGCGTCAACCTTCTCGCCCAGTTCACGCACCTCGGCCTTGAGCGAATCGACCTCCTCCAGTTTCCCTTCCTTCATCAAGCGGCCAATGGCCTTCGAGCGCGCGTTGCGCTCCTGCTTGAGCAATTCGACCTCGGCGATACGGTTCCGCCGCTCCGCGTCGACGGCAAGCATCTGGTCGATGTCAATGTCTACCTGCTTGTCGGCAAGCCCTTGCTTAACCGTCTCGGGTGCCTCGCGAATAAATTTCAGGTCGAGCAATTACTCTGCCTTCTTCTCCGGCGCCTTGGGTGCCGCAGGAGAATCATCATCCACCCCAAAGCGGAGTATTTGGAACTTTCCCTCAGGCTCCTTGGATGCTCGCGAAGTAGCCGGAATCGGGCTATTTTTCCGCTTCTCGTCGAGCTTCAGTTGGAGGGGTGTTTTAACGATGATCGCCCCCTTTTTTTTTGCGGAATCCACGCCCCCGAGCAGGCAGGGCGGACAGGTGTTGCGCCCGATCTGATCCAGCGTGGCACTATCCTTATAGTCGTATAAGGCGCAGTACGGATTGGGACAGGGCGACCGGCCCAGGAGAAAAAAGAGCCCTCGCGTAACCTGTCGATCGATGCGACGTCCGTACGTCTTGGCATCCTTCGTGCGGATACCGGCGAGATTCACCACCGCCAAGTGCTGCTGCGCGGCGAGGTGGAGGTGCTCCCGCTCGTTCGGGCCCGCGTTGATGAATACAATATGTGCAATCGCCGGCTTGGTGATCTTTCCCTTTAACGCCGCAGACTGCGCCTTGTTGCTGGCCTCCTGCTTGACGTCAATCTCCGTATTGTCCACCTGCATCTGGGTATGACGCATGAGAAACTTCGCGGACTGGTCTATGAGCTCCTGATCCTGGCCACTGAGGTTGTAAAAACGCACGGGTTTATCACCCGCATCCAGGGTGCGGGTGGTACAGCCGATAACGCAGACAAGCATGAAGAGGATGATCCATTTTCTCATATTATTCTCCGGTTTAGCAGTTCAAACTATAGGGATCTACCTTAAGATTGGCAAATGGTTATTCCCGATTTTCTCGCCGAAAAGACGGGTATTGGCGACACGGCTGACGGGTGCGAACGGGGTAATAGACCCTGCTAGGAAGCGATCAGGGCCTTTAACATGTCCACCCGTGCCTGTGCTTCCGGGGCGGTGGGTGCCTCGGCCAGCACCCGAATCACGGATTCCGTGTTCGATGGGCGAACATGAAACCAGCTGTCTCCCAGGTCCGCAAAGACCCCGTCGATCACGTTCAACTTCTCGTCGGCAAAGTGGCGGCGCAATTTTCGCAGGATACCCGGGGCCTGGTCGCCGCGGATCGACACCTTATCCTTGATGACGTGGTATTCGGGGATTTCCGCCCGGAGGGACTGAATACTCTGCCCGGAAAGGGCCATCAGTTCGAGCAGAACGGCCATGGCCGCGAAACTATCGCGGCAGGGATGAATGGCGGGAATAATCAAGCCCCCGTTGGGCTCACCCCCGGCAACCGCGTGTATTTCCAACATGGCGGTGGAGACATTAATCTCCCCGATGCGGGTGCGCGTGACCGGGCAATTATGCCGCCCGGCGACGAAGTCAATCGCCTTGCTGGAAGAAAGGTTTACCGCGATGGGACCCTTTTCATGATGTCGCAATACCTGTTCGATACCCAGGGCAAGCGTCAGGTCCTCGCCCAACGGCACGCCGTTTTCATTGACCAGGGCCAGGCGATCGGCATCGGGATCCTGCGCGAAGCCAATGTCGCAGTTGTGCTCCTTTACCCATGCGCAGAGGGTGCCGAGACTCGACGGCGTCGGTTCCGGTTCACGCTCGAACACGCCCGTCGGGTCCCCGTGCACGACCTGCACCTCGCAACCGAGCTTGTCCAGGAAGGCGGGCGCGTACAAGGCCCCCGCACCGTTGCATGCATCGAGTGCAACCTTGAATTTCGCCGCGCGAATCGCCTCCACGTCGACGTATTGCAGGATCGCAGCTTCGTGTCCCCGGAACGGATCCGACAAGTGGCGAATGGCATGCAGTTGGGATTCTTCAACCAGGGGAAAATTCTCCTGGTGGTAAACGTCAAACAATTCCTGGGCCGCCCCCTCATCGAGAAACATCCCGTGGCGGTCAACAAACTTGAGCGCATTCCAGGGAACCGCGTTATGGCTGGCGGTGATACAGATGCCACCACGAACGTCGAGGGACTTGGTCAGGTTCAACAAGGTCGGGGTGGGCACGACACCCGCCAGTACGGGTTCGCAGCCGACGCTCTTTAACCCCGCGGTCACCGCATGCTCCAGCATCTTGCCGGTCGGGCGGGTGTCGCGGCCAACAACCACCGGACCGTGGCCGATGAGTACGCCGAAGGCCTGGGAAAAGCGTGCGGCTATCTGGGGCGTAAGCGATTCGCCGACGATGCCTCGAACGCCGGAGATACCGACTTTGAGCGTGGCTTTTACCATGGAGAACTCCGTTCGGTATTCATTAGAGATCCAGGATGCGGCGAACGAACTCGTTTTTCTCCTTGGCCATGGCCATGGTGGTTGCCTCGGAAATGATCCGGATGGACTGCTCGGTTCGTGAAGCACGGGCATGGACCCAGCTTTCCAGCCAGTCCACCCGAACGCCGTCCACCAGTTCCACGGAATGGATTTCGGGATCCTCCGACAACTCGATCCGCAGCCGGTCCAGCGCGTGATAGGCCTCGCTGGAGCTGCAGGGGCAGGACGTTTTCACCACGTGATAGCGCGGCAGCTCAGCCAGGAGCTCAGACAATGTTTTCCGGCGTTTCGCCATGGCCTCGAGCACCAGGCCCATCATCAGGAACCCGTCAAAAGACCGGCTGAAGGCGGGCACGGCGACGCTCCCGTTGCCTTCACCTCCAATCACGCCATCCTCGTCGATCAAGCGGGCCAACACATGTGCCTGGCCGACCGGGGTCTTGACCGCACGGCTGCCCCGAAGGGCGGCAACCGCATCCAGGATGCGGGTGGTACAGGTATTCGTGACCAGCACGCCCGCCTGTTTACGCAATACATGGTCCGCAATTAAGGGAAAAGTAGATTCTTCGCTGGCGGGTTCTCCGGTTTCACTGACCAGGGAAAGGCGGCTCATGTCGCTGTTGAGCACAAAGCCGACGTCCCCATCAACATGACCGATGATCCCGCACAGGTGACGCGCGGTACGCGGGCGGGGTTCGGGGTCGCGGGCCAGGTACCCGCTCGGCTCCCCGTTCACGGAAATCAGCTTGAATCCAAGGGCTTCAGCAAAGGGTTCGATAAAGGGGCAACCGGCACCGCCGACCGGGTCGATAAGCACGGTAAAGGATTGTTCGCGAATCGCGTCGACCTCCAGGAAAGCACACAGGGCTTCGAAGTACGGCTGGACATAATGCTGATCCTCGACGATGGAGCCCATGCCGTCCCAGGCCGCCTGGTGAAAATTGGCCGCGTGATAATAATCGAGAACGATCTGGCCACCCTGTGGATTCAGGTAGGCTCCATCATTTCCGATCAGGGTCATCGCATTCCAACCCGGACCATTGTGGCCACCCGAGATGGAAATGGCGCCCGCAGCTCCGTAGGCCTGGACGCTGTACTGGAGAATCGGTGCGGGGCAGATATCGAAGTCGATGATCTCGCATCCGCAACTGAGCAAACCCGCGACTACGCTCTCGTGAAGCATGTCGCTGGAATAACGCGTGTCGCGACCGAGGAGGATGCGCCCCCCCTCGTTAAAGGTGCCAAAGGCACAGGCGAAATCCATGAGGTTTCGCGGGTGAAGCGACTCACCAATGAAGCCCCTGATGCCAAAACTGGCAAGTCGAATCCCTTTCATCATGCTTCAGACCAGGCCGACCGGGCAAACCCGATGCAGCGACCAGGCGGGCAGGGAAAGCGATACCTGAAACGGGGAACGCGTTTCCTTACATCCGGTAAAACTTAAACTCGCCGCGGCGGTTCTGGAGGTACGACGATTCATCATGCCCGAAAGCTGCCGGCATTTCCTCGCCCAGGGTCTTCGTGGTGATGCGAGCACCGGTGACCCCCATTTGCAGGAGGTAATCACGTAAGGCCAAGGCTCGCCGCTCGCCGAGGGCCAGGTTATAGTCGAGGCTGCCCCGCTCATCGCAGTGACCTTCCAGGGTTACGGTAACGCCCGATGTATTGACCAGGTAATCAGCGACCTCCTGCACCTTGGCCCGCTCCGAAGGCTCCACCGAAGAACTGTCGTAGCCGAAGAGCACATTCTCCACGCGGATATCCGGCGTGATGCGATTGGCCTCGTTCGGTCGCCCCGCGATGGGGACCGATGTCCCTTCATCGATCTGGCCAAAGGGATTCAG